>CAZVOI010000197.1:0-1708 GCA_964628275.1 uncultured Acidobacteriota bacterium
GGAGTCGGGCATGGTGCACGTCGCGGACCACCACGACATGCCCGGCAAGAAGATCTGGTCCTGGGGCTGGGACGACGAGGGCAAGGACTGGCGCCGCGCGCTCTCGGACGACGAGAGCGCCTACCTCGAGGTGCAGGCGGGTCTCTTCCGCAACCAGGAGACGTACGCATTTCTCGAGCCTCAGCAGCTGCTGCGGTTTCGCGAGACGTACCAGCCGGTGCGGAAGATCGGCGGCTACTCACGCGCGAACGACGAAGGCGTCGTGCACGCGCGGCGGGGCGAGGGCAACGCGCTGCGCGTCGGGCTCAACGTGACACGAGAGGTTCGTGGCGGCCATCTCGTCATTCGAGCCGGGACGGCGACGGTGCGTGAGGCCGCCTTGAACCTCGCACCATCCGGTGTATTCGAGGTGACGTACGCCGACCTGGCGGCGCCTGGTCCTTACACCGTCGAGGTTCGCGACGCGGCCGGCCGCGTACTCCTCGCCCACACCGAGGGCCGCTACGACTTCGTGCCGAAAGCCGACGTGAAGACCGGCCCACAACCGGCCCACGTCTTCCCGCCGCGTGACAGGCGCAGCGAGGGCGACTGGCTGGAGCTCGGCCGCCACCAGGAGCTGAACGGCAAGCTGCTCGAGGCTCACGACGTCTACGCGGCCGCGCTCGTGGCGTTTCCCGAGAGCCCCGAGCTCAACCGCGCCGCGGGACGCTTGGCCGTCCAGCTCAAGCGCTTTGACGAGGCCATCGAGCCGCTTTCCATGGCCGTGGCTCGCAAGAGCAACGACGCCGAGGCCCTCTACTACCTCGGCCTCGCCCGCCTCGCGCTCGGCGAGATGCAGAAGGCCCGCTTCGCCTGGGACCAGGCCGCGACGTTCCCGGGCTGGCGCGCCGCGTCGCTGCTGCAACTCGGACGCCTCGCCGCCCGCGAGGGGTCAGGTCTTGAACTAGCGCATCAGCCGGGTGCATGCATCAGTTCAAGACCTGACCCCGCCTGCTACGAAAAGGGTCTGCGGCTCGTTCGCCTGGCGCTCGCGGACTCTCCCGAGATGCTCCGGGCCGGCGGGATGGAAGTGGCGCTCCTGCGCCGCACGGGCCAGGCCGAAGAAGCCAGATCGCGCCTCCGACACTGGCAGGCGCTGGACCCGCCGAGTTCGTTCTTGCGACACGAGTCCGTCCTGCTCGGCGGCGCGGACACACCGCTCTGGGCCCATCTCGCCTCCGACCCCGAGCGCGTCCTGGAACTGGCCGTCGACTACATGGCGCTCGGCCTGTGGGACGACGCGCACGCGCTCCTCTCGCGGCACTACCCTGCGACCGGCGTCGTGGCCGAGCCGGGGATGGTCCTGCCGCAGGACTATCCGCTCGTCGCGTACTACCGCGGCTACAGCGCCGAGAAGATGGGCCGCTCCGGCCGCGACGACTTCGCGCTCGCCTCCCGCCAGTCCACGCGCTACGTCTTCCCGAACCGCCCAGAGTCCCTGGGCGTGCTTCGCCGCGTGGTGGAGCTCAATCCCGAAGACGCAACGGCTCATTTCCTGCTCGGCTCGCTCCAGCTCTCTGGCGGTCAGACGGACGCGGCGCTCGCCGAGTGGGCGAAGGCGCGCGCCCTCGATCCACGCCTTCCCGTCCTCCACCGCAACGTCGGCTTCACGCTCCTCTACGCCCGCGCCGCCGCCGAGGAGGCCCTGCGCACCTTCGAGGAGGGGATG
>CAZVOI010000198.1:0-1607 GCA_964628275.1 uncultured Acidobacteriota bacterium
GGCGATCCTGTCTAGCTTCGTCGTCGAGTCGGCGCTGCTCGGCCTCGTCGGGGGCGCCCTTGGCTGCCTCGTCGCTTCGCTGCTGCACGGCTACTCGACGAGCACCTCCAACCTGCAGAGCTTCAGCGAAGTCGCCTTCGCCTTCCGGATAACGCCCGCGATCATCGCCACCAGCATGGGCTTCGCGTTGGCGATGGGCGTCCTGGGCGGCCTGCTGCCCGCGGTGCGCGCGGCGCGACTGCCGATCGCGGCGGCGGTGCGAGAGGCGTGACCACCCGCATTCTCGCGGCCGGCCCTTGCGGGCCAGCCGTTTCTCAGCATCAAAGACGACGTCTGACGAGCCCGGCGACCCCCTCGCGCTACCATCCGTCAATCCAATGAAGCTTCGCGGGCGCTTCGCACTCGTGCTAGCCGTGGCTGTCGTGGTGGCGCTCTGGCTTCGTTCCGCCTTCTTCGTTGCCGAGCCGGTGCCGGTGACGGTGTTCCGGGCGGCTCGCGGCACGGTCGAAGAGACGGTCACGAACAGCAAGGCCGGGACGGTGAAGACGCGCCGGCGCGCATCGCTTAGCCCCGAGGTCGGCGGGCGCGTCGCCGAGCTAGCGGTGCGCAAGGGCGATGAAGTGAAGGCCGGACAGTTGCTGCTGCGTCTGGCCGATTCCGACCTCGAGGCCCGCGCGCGGCTCGAGGAGCGCTCGCTGGAGGCGGCGCGAGCCAGCGAGGGCGAGGCGTGCGGCAGGCTCGCCCAGGCCGAGCGTGAGCTGACACGGGCGCGACGCCTCTCCGAAGAGGACATCGTCTCGCGAGAGCTGATCGAGCGCGTCGAGAACAGCCGCGACGTGGCGATCTCGACTTGCGATGCGGCGCGCGCGCGCGTCTCGCAGGCCGCGGCCGCGCTCGATTTCGCCCGGGCGCAGCTCGCCAAGACCGTGCTGCGGGCGCCCTTCGACGGTGTCGTGGCCGAGCTGCGCAGCGAGCTGGGCGAGTGGATCACGCCATCGCCAACCGGCATTCCGATACCGCCGGTGCTGGACCTGATCGACCGTTCCGCCGTCTACGTCACGGCGCCGCTCGACGAGGTCGACGTGGCACGCGTGCGGGTGGCGCTGCCGGTGCGAGTGAGCCTCGACGCCTTTCCCGGGCGCACGTTTGCCGGTCGCGTGCGTCGCGTGGCGCCCTACGTGCTCGATCTCGAGAAGCAGAACCGGACGTTCGACGTCGACGTCGACCTCGACGACGCACCCGACGTGCGGCGCCTTCCGCCCGGCGCCTCGGCCGACGTCGAGGTGATCCTCAACTCGCGCGAGACCGCCCTGCGCATCCCGAGCCATGCCGTCAACGACGGCGGCAAGGTGCTGCTGGTTCGAGACGGCACGCTCCTCGAACGGGCCGTCAAGACCGGGATCAAGGGCTGGGAGTTCATCGAGGTCAGCGACGGGCTCGCCGCCGGTGACGCAGTGGTGGTGTCGCTGGACCGGGCGGAGGTCAAGGTCGGCGCGAAGGTGCGAATCACGGGCGAAGCAGTCAAGTGATCCCGCTGTTCAGAGCGCGGCGCGCGGCCGCGGTCCGGGCTTGATCCAGCTCAGCTCGGTGCGGCGCGTGTTCGAGCT
>CAZVOI010000199.1:0-7454 GCA_964628275.1 uncultured Acidobacteriota bacterium
ACGCTCGCACGAGACGCCAAGCCCTCGCAGAAGGCGACCGCGTCGCGGGCGGCGTCCGCGACCGACCCCGACCGGAGATCCAGCTCGGACGGCCTCCCATATTCCAGGAGATCGTTCATCAGGTTGCCCAGCCGGTCCAGCTCGCGACGCAGCGTCTCGAGCAGCCGCCGATCCCCGGGGCGCGACGAGAAGCTGACCTCGAACGCATCGAGTGTCGAGGAGATGTTGAAGAGCGGGTTTCGCACCTCGTGGGCTACGCCCGCGACCAGAGCGCCCATCGCGACCATCGTCTGGCTTCGCCGCACCGACTCCTGGAGCCGCGCTTGCTCGGTCTCGCCGCGCCGGCGGGCCGTCACGTCGCGAAAGCTCCAGACGCGGCCGATCGTATCGCCGTCCAGGCGCTGCGGCAGCGAATAGCGCTCGAAGACCCGTCCGTCCTTGAAATCGAGGAAATCGTTGCTCTCTCGCAACGGATCGGCGTACAGCTCGCGCACCCGCGACAAGAACTGCTCCGGCTCGACCAGCTGGTCGAGCACCTGCGCCAAGAGCGCGCCGTCCTCGCGCGACGCCAGCAGCGCGGGCGGGATCCGCCACATCTGACCGAAGCGCTCGTTGAACGCAGTGACCTTGCCCTTGCCGTCCACCACCAGCAAGCCGTCGGCCGTCGACTCGAAAGCGGAACGCAGCAGCGACACGCTCTCGCGCAACTCGCGGGTACGCGCCAGCACCTGGCCGCGCAACGACCGGTTCCACGCGACCGCGCCGCCGAAACCCACCAGCAGCAGCAGGGCGACGCCCACCGCCAGCGGCAGATACGCGCGCCACATCCGGGACGGCTGAACGGCGAGGTGTCTTTCGATCAGCCGGGTGTGCTCGCCCGATTCGCGAAGCGCATCGAGTGCGGGCACGACCCATGCGAGCGACGCAGCACGACCCTTTTGCGCCGCCAGCTGGTACGAGACGGCCTTCACCGGAACCTCCTGGAGGCCATGCACACCCGCGGTCTCGGCGGCGGAGCGAACCAGCAGCGAGTTGGCCGCGATCGCGGTCACCTCTCCGCGCAGCAGCAGCAGGATCTGGCCCTCGATGTTCGCGACCGGCCGCAGCAGCGGCCGCTGCGCCTCGGGAAGCGACGCCAGCAAGTCGTGCATGTACGCGCCCTGCGGCACCGCGACCGTCTCCGCGCCCAACCGCTCGAGGCGCTGCGGCGGGTCGGCCCGATTCGCCGGAAAGAACAGCGCCTGCCGCAGCGTCCACGTCTCGGCGAGCAGGTCGTAGCGCCGCGCCCGGTCGTCGGAATAGGCAATGCTGACCAGATCGATCTCGCCGGCGTCCAAGCGCTCCAGGATTCGCGCCCAGGCATCGAAGCGGAACTCGATCTCGACGCCGGCCCGCTGCCCGAGCGCGCGCAGCAGCTCGACGTTGAATCCTCGGGGCTGACCTCGCGCGTCGACCGACTCGTAGGGCAGGGCCGCGGCATCGCCTCCGTACACGACGCGGGGCTTGTCCGCGGCCGCGCTGGGGCGAGCCGCCAGTGCGAACGCGACCAGGGCCGTCATGAATGCGCGAAATGCGGCTGTCATCGCCTGATGCCGCCCAAAGATATACCCGTTGGCGGCTTGGCAAGTGGGCGAGGCGTTGCGTAGCATCCCCCGCAACGCCATGAACAAGGGTCTCTCGGTCCTGGTCTGGACCGGCATCGGGCTGCTGGGCGCCGGCGGCCTCTCGGCGATCGCCCTGCATCGCGGCGAGCCGCTCAACGGGATGTGGTTCATCGTCGCCGCGGTGTGCTGCTATCTGACCGCCTACCGCTTCTATTCCGCGTTCATCGCCGCCAAGGTGATGGCGCTCGACGACACGCGTGCGACGCCCGCCGAGCGTCTGGATGACGGGCGCGACTTCGTGCCCACCAACAAGTGGGTGGTGCTGGGCCATCACTTCGCGGCGATCGCGGGGCCGGGACCACTGGTGGGACCGACGCTCGCCGCCCAGTTCGGCTACTTGCCCGGGACGCTGTGGATCGTGCTCGGCGCCTGCCTCGGCGGTTGCGTCCAGGACTTCGTGATCCTGTTCTGCTCGCTGCGCCGCAACGGCAAGTCGCTCGGACAGATGGCGCGCGAGGAGGTCAGCCGCCGCGGCGGCTGGATCGCGCTGTTCGCGGTGCTGGCGATCATGGTGATCCTGCTGTCGGTCGTGGCGCTGGTCGTCGTGAACGCACTGCGCGAGTCGCCGTGGGGCACCTTCACGCTGGCGATGACGATCCCGATCGCGATGTTGATGGGCGTCTACATGCGTTACTGGCGTCCGGGCCGCGTGCTCGAGGCATCGGCGATCGGCTTCGCGCTGATCGTGGTCGCGGTCGTGGCGGGCCAGTGGGTCCACGAGTCGCCGGAGTGGTCGAAGCTCTTCACGCTCTCGGGAACGTCGATCGCGATCGCGATCATCATCTACGGCTTCGCCGCTTCGGCGCTGCCGGTCTGGCTGTTGCTGGCGCCGCGCGACTATCTCTCGGCCTTCATCAAGGTGGGCGCGGTCGCGGCGCTCGCGGCCGGGATCCTGTTCGTGCAGCCGACGGTGCTGATGCCGCCGCTGACGCGTTTCGTCGACGGGACCGGTCCGGTATTCGCCGGCAAGATCTTCCCCTTCTGCTTCATCACGATCGCTTGCGGCGCGGTCAGCGGTTTCCATGCGCTGATCTCCTCCGGCACGACCCCCAAGATGCTGATGCGCGAGGGCCACGGGCGCATCGTGGGCTACGGCTCGATGCTGATGGAGAGCTTCGTCGGCATCATGGCGATGGTGGCCGCCTGCGTGCTGGAGCCGGGCGTCTACTTCGCGATCAACAGCCCGGCTGGCATCGTCGGCGCGACCGAGGCCGCGGCGGCCGCCACGATCAGCTCCTGGGGCTACCCCGTCGAGGCACAGACGATGATCGACCTGGCCCGAAACGTCGGCGAGAAATCGCTGCTCGGGCGCACCGGCGGCGCGCCGTCGCTGGCGGTCGGGATGGCGCACATCTTCAGCAACACCATCGGCGGCGAGCGGCTGTTGGCGATCTGGTACCACTTCGCGATCATGTTCGAGGCGCTCTTCATCCTGACCGTGCTCGACGCCGGCACCCGCGTCGGCCGCTTCATGGTCCAGGAGCTGCTCGGCCACGTCTACGAGCCGCTCGGCCGCACCGGCTGGTATCCGAGCATCCTGTTCTCGAGCGGCCTGATCGTGCTGGCGTGGGGCTACTTCCTGTATCAGGGCGTGCTGGATCCGCTGGGCGGCATCAACTCGCTGTGGCCGCTGTTCGGGATCGCCAACCAGATCCTGGCTTGCGTCGCGCTGGTGGTCGCGACCACGATCCTCTTGAAGATGGGCCACCGCCGGCGCGTCCTGATCACGCTGCTGCCGATGGCGTGGCTCGTGACGGTGACGCTGACCGCGAGCTATCAGAAGATCTGGCACGCCGATCCGCGGATCGGCTTCCTCGCCCAGGCGGCCACGCTGACGGCGCAGCTCGACACGGGCAAGGTCGTTCCGGAGCGCATCGAGGCCACCCGCCGGCTGATCTTCAACAACAACCTGGATGCCGGCGTCACCGCGCTGTTCGTGACGCTCCTGTTCCTGCTGCTGGCGGAGGCGCTTCTCGAATGGAGCCGGATCCTCTCCGGCAGGAAGCCGGCGCAGCTCCAAGAGTCTCCGTACGTGAAGACCGCCTGGCAGGACGCCGCATGACCGTGCCGGTCTCGGCTCTCTGGTCCTGGCTGCGGGCGGTCTCTGGCGACTCGGCCTACGAGAGCTACCTGCGCGGCGCGCTCCGGCGCGGCGAGACGCCGCTGACCCGCGAAGCTTTCTATCGAGACGCGCTGGAGCGGCGCTACTCGACCGTCAGCCGATGTTGCTGAGGAGGGCGCATGAACAGTGAAACGGGCCGCTATCGCTGGTTCGTGATCGGCGACTGGAACGGCTTCTTCGGCCTGATGTTCGACAACCTGACCGTGATGTCGTTCCTCGCCGGCATCCTGGTCTTCGCGTTCGGCTTCCCCGCCGACATCGTCTACACGCGGATGTTCCCGGGCACCGCCTTCGGTGTCCTGTTCGGCGACCTCGTCTACACCTGGATGGCGTTCCGGCTCGCCAAGCGCACCGGCAAGAACGTCACCGCGATGCCGCTCGGCCTCGACACGCCCTCCACGATCGGCATCGCGCTGGTAGTGCTCGGTCCGGCTTTCGTCTCGCTGAAGGCCTCCGGGATGGCGGAGCGCGAGGCGGCGATCGCGACCTGGCACATCGGCATGGCGACGATGGTGTTCATCGGCATCCTGAAGCTGGCGCTCTCGTTCGCCGGCGCCTGGGTGCAGAAGGTGGTGCCCCAAGCCGGGCTGCTCGGCTCGCTTGCGGGCATCGGCCTGACGCTGATCGGCTTCCTACCGCTGGTGGACGTCTTCTCGCTGCCGCTCGTGGGCACGCTCTCACTGGGTCTTATCCTCTACAACCTGGTCGCGCGCACCAAGCTGCCGATGAATCTCCCCGGGGTGATGGTGGCGGTCGGTCTCGGCACGCTGCTCTATCACGCGCTCGGACCGTCGGGCGTGTGGGGAACGGTGTACGCCTTCCCGACGGCCGAACTCCACTTCGGCTTCCCGTGGCCGACGCTGGGCTTCGTCGACGGCCTGGGTCCCGCGCTCAAATACCTGCCAATCGCGATCCCGTTCGGCCTGCTGACGGTCGTCGGCGGGATCAACGTGACCGAGAGCGCGCGCGTCGCGGGCGACGACTACAGCACCCGAGACATCCTGCTCACCGAGGCGGTCGCGACCTTGATCGCCGGCGTGTGCGGCGGCGTCGCGCAGTCGACACCCTACATCGGACAGCCCGCCTACAAGGGCATGGGCGCGCGCGCCGGCTACACGCTCTTGACCGGCTTGTTCATCGGCCTGGGCGGCATCTTCGGCTACGTCTCCTTCATCGTCGAGCTGATCCCGCGCGCGGTGCTGGCGCCGATCCTGATCTTCGTGGCGCTAGACATCGTGAGCCAGGCGTTTTTGGCCTGCCCGGCGCGGCATGCCGCGGCGGTCGCCTTCTCGTTCCTGCCCACGATCGCGCGGCTGCTCGCGATCAAGCTCGGCGACCCGTCGATCGTTCCTCCCGAGCGCTTCGCGCAGCTTCTGGTCGCCGGCGAAAAGGAGCTGCCCAGCCTGCTGGTGACGCTCGCGCTCGGCAACGGCTTCATCCTGACCGCGATGCTGTGGGGCGCGTTCCTGGCCGAGATGATCGACCGCCGGTTGAAAGTCGCCTCGCTGTATCTCGGCATCCTGTCGGTCTTCAGTTTCTTCGGGCTGGTCCATTCGGCGCTGCCCGACGGCAGCATGGCGCTGCCCTGGGACCTGCCCGGGGCGTTCCAGCGGCTGGTCGCGTATCAGTTCTCGGCGTCTTACCTGCTGCTGGCGGCGCTGATGTTCGCGCTCTCGTACTCGCGCGAGAGCAGAGAGCCGTTCCCCGAGGACGCGCACGCGGCATAGCGCCTCGCGCCGCGCCGTCCTGCGCGGGCTGGCGGCGCTGCCCGTCCTGTCGTGCCGGGCGGGCGCCCAGGGCCGGCGGATCGCGGGCACGATCGTGGGCGGCGCTCACTCTCGCGGGCACCGGCTGCGTACCGGCTTCAGCCCGGCGCCCGGCCGCACGGAAGACATCCCGGTCGTGATCGTCGGCGCTGGCATCGCCGGCTTGTCGGCCGCCTGGACCTTCGAGCGGGCGGGCCTGCGTGACTTCCTGGTGCTGGAGCTCGAAGACGCCGCCGGCGGAACCTCGCGATCCGGCGTGTCGCCGGTGACGCCCTACCCCTGGGGAGCCCACTACGTCCCTGTGCCACCTCCCGCGAATCGGCCGCTGGTGGCGCTGCTCGACGAAGTAGGCGCCGTCTCTGGGCGCGACGCCGGCGGCCGGCCGCTCTGGGCCGAGAGCATGCTGGTTCGCGATCCCCAGGAGCGTGTCTTCTTCATGGGCGAGTGGTACGAGGGCCTCTACCCGCGAGTCGGCGCCAGCGCCGCCGACCTGGAACAGCTCGAGGCGTTCGAGGAAGAGACGCGTCGCCTCGCGGTCTGGCGCGACGCGAAGGGCCGCCGCGCCTTCCAGGTGCCGCGCGCGGCCTCCAGCGACGCGAAAGAGCTGGTCGCCCTGGACGGGCAGAGCATGGCGCAATGGCTGGACGGGCGACGCTTCACTTCCCCGCGGCTGCGCTGGTTCGTCGAGTACGCCTGCCGCGACGACTTTGGAACGACGCTCGCCCAGACCTCCGCCTGGGCAGGCCTGCACTACTTCGCCGGGCGCATCGACGCTCCAGGCAGCGAACCGGCCGAGTTCCTGAGCTGGCCCGAGGGCAACGGCCGGCTGGTCAGCCATCTCGGAAAGCTGGCGGGGCCGCGGCTGCGCAGCGGCGCCCTGGTGTACGACGTGGCTCCGAGCCGCGACGTGGTCGAGGTGCTGTATCACGACGAGGCCGCGAGGCAGGCGGTTCGGTTGCGCGCGGGCCACGTGGTGTTCGCGCTGCCCCGGTTCCTGGCCGCGCCGCTGATCGCGCCGTGGCGCGCGAAGCCGCCGGCGTTCCTGCGCGAGACCGTCTACGGCTCGTGGCTGGTCGCCAACCTGACGCTGCGCGACCGCCCCGCGTCGCGCGGCTTCCCGATGGCGTGGGACAACGTGATCTACGACAGCGCCGCGCTCGGCTACGTCGTCGCGACGCATCAGGCCGGGGTCGACCGCGGGGCGACGATCTGGACCTACTACCACCCGGTCGACGACGACGACGTGCGCCGCGGCCGCGCGCGGCTCCTCGAAACGCGCTGGGAAGACGCCGTCGAGGAGATCCTGCGGGACCTGGAGCGCGCGCACCGCGGGCTGCGCGAGGTCGTGGAGCGCGTCGACCTCTACCTCTGGGGCCACGCGATGGTCCGGCCGGGCCCGGGCACGCTGTGGAGCGGCGCGCTCGCCGCTTCGGCAGCCCCGCTGGGCCGGGTGCATTTCGCGCACACCGACCTCTCGGGCATGGCGCTCTTCGAGGAGGCGCAGTACTGGGGCATCCGCGCCGCCGAGGCGATCCTGCGGGACAGGCGGCATGCCTTCCGATCCTGGCTAGACTCCTGACATGGAGATTCGCGGAGCCTCGGCGGTGGTGACGGGCGCAGGGCGCGGCATCGGTCGCGCGGTGGCGCTGGCGTGCGCCGAAGCCGGCGCCAACGTCGTCGTGAACGACTTCGGCGTCAGCATCGACGGCAACGACCCGAGCAGCGAGATCGCCGACGAGGTCGTTGCCGAGATCAAGGCCGCCGGCGGCAACGCAGTCGCGGTTGCCGACACGGTAACGACGAGGGAGGGCGGCGAGCGGATCGTGCAGACCGCCGTCGATACGTTCGGCTCGATCGACGGAGTGGTCTGTGTCGCCGGGATCCTCCGGGAGCGGATGCTCT
>CAZVOI010000200.1:0-4826 GCA_964628275.1 uncultured Acidobacteriota bacterium
CCGCCGGCAAGCGCCAACAAGACATCCTCGGCCGGCGACAGCCGCTCTTTCGGAAACGCCCGCTCGATGAGCGTGACGGCCTCTTTCAACACTGGAAGCTCGTTGCCCCCGCGCATCAGCGGGACGAGCGCCAGAAGGCCCGGAGCGCCTTGCGCCAAGCTCTCTCTCGCGTCCAGCTCCCAAAGGAAGATTTCCTCGAAGCTCCAGCGGTTGACCTCGCGCCCGGCGAACACGACGCGAAACACCGGCTCCTGCTTCGGCTTCGGCGGAAACAGGTACAGCACCGTGGTCAACACCGGCGCCTGGTACTGCAGGACGAGCTGTGAGTTGTAGCGGAAGATGCGCGCCGGCATCTCCGGATCGGGTCCGTGCTGGAACTCGAGATGGCGGTAGTACAACTCGCCCAGCTTGCTGAGCTCGAGCACGCAGTCCACGCGGCGTTCGAGCGAACGGATCTCGACGGGTCCGGCGCGCTCGACGACCGCGCCCGAGTCTCCGGTCAACGGGAGCAGATCCTGCGCGTACTTCAGGAACAGCAGCTTGAGCGGTCCGTCGGTTTCCATTGCGCCTCTCGCCGCGAGTGAAGCCGCGACTGCCGAAGCATCGCATGGCGAATGGACAGCGAAGGTCCAACCACGAACGCCGACTGGTAGTTGTTTGGCGGGGCGCTGTTGTAGCCACGGACCTGCCGGTCCGCGCGCTCGCGGTCCTCGGCGCCGCTCGAAGAGATCCCTGGCTGCTGGCCGGCGTGCTGCTGCACGCCATCGTGGAGTCCGACCTGAGATCCCTGCGATCGCGGTGCTGCTCGTGGTGATCGCCGGCGCGCGGCCTTCGGAACGCCTCGAGCCCGACTCTGCCGTGGTTGATCGATTGCGTCTCGAAGCGGTTCCCTGCCGGCACCGGAGCCCAGCCGGGGACTCGGCGGCGTCAAGCTGGACGAGCCCGTTCTGCAAGGGGTTCGATGGCGTCCTGTAGCAGCCGCTTCGCAGCCCGGCGGAGTTGGTCGAGGGTCGCCGGCTCGGAGGCCAGCAGGCCCGCGTTGCAGGTGTCGCGCGCCTCTTCAAGGTCCGCCTCGCTCGCGAGCAGCGCGTGGATGCCGGCTCCCGCGCTCGCCGCGAGGCGGCCCCACGACCCGCCGTGGCACTCGCGCAGCGCCTCGACCCAGAGCGCCGGCCACGCCTGCGGCTCATCCGGGCCGGAGAGTCGCGCGATGGCGATGACTCGCCCGAGGTCCTTGTTGCTCCTCTTGATCCTGCGCCCCTCGACGAGGGACTCCATCGTCTCGGGCCCGATCCTCGGATTCCTGAGCAGGTTCGAAAGGGCCAGCATCTCGGGCCGCGCGCATCGCATCCCCAGAGCGGTGCTGGGGGCGTCATGAACGGCGATGTCAAGATACCTGAAGCTCGGCAGGCCGAAGTGTCCGTCGGGCAGTTGCAGCCGGGTCCAGCTCCTGTCGGACTCGTCCCCCGGCTCGTGGGCGGCAAGGAGTTCCACGTACCAGTCGGTTGAGTCTGGAGGGTAGAGCCGCAGTGCCGGCAGGGCGGCGTCGGGCGTGGACGCATCTCCCGGCCGTCCGTGCTTTCCCTCGGTTCTCGGCCGCCAGCCCGCATCCAGGAGCTGGCGCGCGACCTCCCCACCGGCTCGCACGGCCTCGACCCGCGGAACCAGCATGCAATCTACGTCCTTGGTTTGCACCTGTCCATCCTGGTGGTCGCGAAGAAGGTGGTAGGCCGCAGCCAGGCTGCCAACGATGATGATGTTCTCCCGGCATGCCGGCGGGACGGCGGCTGCCACCACCGCCAAGACTTCGCGAGGCGAGACGTTGCTCAGCGTCCCTCCCGAACGCGCGCTTCCAGGGCGCGGACCAGCTCGGCGGCCTGCGCCTCGAGCCGCACCTCGTGCAGGTCGAGAAGGCACTCGACGGGGTCTGCCCAGGGGCAGCCGGTCGGATCTGCTTCGAACAGCGCCTCGCGGTGCCGGACGAAGTGCACGACGAGGCGAACGGGCTCGGCCGAGTCCGAAGTGGCTTCGAGGCCCGGGTCGAGTCGGGCCACGAAACCGATGTCTGCGCTCCTTGCCGGACAATGCACCGAGAGGTCGAGTCTCGGCAGGCCCATCAGGTCGAGCTCGGGATGATGACGCCGAGCCCCCGCGACGCCGCCAATCGCCACGTCGGCAGGCCGTAGCTTTTGCAGTCGTTCGAGCAGGCTCGAGGGCGACCGAGGTTGCCCCGAACGGTCGGCGAAGCGCAGCGTCGCGCGGGCTTCGTCCGCGGTGGCGAGGAGCCTGGCCCACTCCTGTCGCGGGAACTCGCGAAGCTCCAGACGCCGGTCCGGCCGCCTGGCGATCGTCCTGCCGAAACGCCTAACGGCAGAAGCGACCGTCGGGTAACTGCAACCCGCGGTATCGGCAAGCCATCGAGCCGTCACCGGACCCCTCTTCATCAACCAGGCATAGACGAAGAGCTTGAGGATGACGAAGGAGAAGTCGGGCGTGGGAAGGCGAGTTGCCTCTTGCGGAGTCTCGCGTCGGACCGCATCCCGGCAAAGTGCATCGACCTGGGACTCCACCGCCTTGCCGAAGACACGACTCCGCCCGTCAGCGAAGGCCACGTAGACGGCCAAGCGGCTCAGGGCTTCGGGGCGGAGAATCCGACCCATGAGTTCCCACTCCGCTTCGAGGCGCGCCGATGTCATTCGAGGATGGACAAGGCACAACACCTGGCGCGCTTCCGGATTTCGGTCCGCGGCTTCCGCCATCGACACGAGTTCGGCGCGGAATGCTCGCCTGGAGTCCAGCCTCGAGAGGGACCTCATTTGGGAGGCCATTGCCGTACGAAGCACGATAGCAGGACTGATCAAAAGCTGCAACTACATATGCAAGTTGCAGTTCAATATAAGGCTGTGGCCTTACGCATTCATTTGCTGTTGATTCAAGGAGCAGCGTCTCCCCTGAGCGGCGCTCGACTTCACTTCGAAGGCAGCCGAAGCGGTTCACCGCCAGGGAAGCGCTGCCAACGAAAGCCCTCAGCTCACCACTGAATATCCAGGTTGTAGCTGGCCTCATCGGCCTGAGCGCCGCTCGACTTCACCTCGAAGTCGAGACGGAGCTGCTTCATCCAGATTCCCTTTCGCTCGCAGATGCGCACCGCGCTTCTGAGGCGTCCCTCCGGCAACTTCGACGTCGAGAGCACGACGCCCTTGACGCCGTGCTCCGCAATCACCTGATCGAGCTGGTCCAGGGCTCCCAGGACCGGGTACCCGCTGCACACCTTGCCCGCCAGCCCGGCATCGTCGTCGATGAAGCCCACCGGGCGCATGCCGATATTGGAGTTCGAGAGGATCTCGCGCACTGCCGTCGCCCCCGGGGCCCCGGCCCCGTAGATCAGTACCGGCTCGCCGTGGACCTGGGAGCGCCGCCAGGAGTCATGGAGCAGCCGGTACGAGGCGCGTGATCCGCAGACCCCCAGGCACAACAGGATCGAATAGATCGCGAACCAGGTCGTGGGCGGCGTGCTCCGGTTGAAGAGCAGCGACAGGACCGTGCCCGTCGCCGCCGCGGTCACCGCGGCAGAGGCCGCGAGCACCATCGCCTCCACACCGGCCTCTCGCCAGGTCCGTCGATACAGGCGGAACGCGGAGAACCACGCCAGCGCCACGGGGGGCTGCACCGCCACGAGCCACGCCGCGCCGCCTCGGTTGGTCGTCAAGGTCCAGTCGTCGTACTTGAGCACGAACGCGGCATAGGTGGCGGACACCACGATCGTCACGTCCACGATGGCGGCGAAGGTGCTCTCGTGGAGCACCGGCACATCGTAGAGGCGAAGCAGCCCTCCCCGGCGCAGCAGCGCGAACTCGTCGTAACCGAGCTGCCAGAGACCCACGAGCGCAGCCGCCAGGACCGTGATCAACACCACGGCGGCCTTCTTGTGACTGAGGAACAGCGAGGCGTAGCCGGCGGTGGCGACCAGGAACCCGGCGCCGTGGAGCACCAGCACCGCGCGCCGCTGATCGAGCCCGAGCGCGAGCAGTCGGTGATGGAAGTGGTCGGCATCCGCCTCGAAGACCCCGAACCGCCCCCGCCCGCTCCAGCCGCGCAGCAGACGCCTCAGCATCGACACCAGCGTCTCGGCGATCGGCAAGCCCAGCACCAGCACCGGCGCCAGGACCGCCAAGCCAGACGACAGCGTCGATCCTCCGGCGAGCGCCAAGCAACCGAGGGTGAAGCCGATCGCCGTCGCCCCGCTGTCCCCGAGAAAGACGCGCGCGGGGTGCATGTTGTAGGGCAGGAAGCCGAGCAAGGCGCCCGCGAACACGAGCGCCAGGAGCGCCAGGCCCGTTTGGCCCACGAGCAGGGACGTCAGGCCCAGCGACGCCGCCGCGATCAGCGCCAGCCCGGCCGACAGGCCGTCGAGACCGTCGACGATGTTGAAGGCGTTTGTGAGCCCGACCAGCCACAGCAGCGAGATCGGGACCGCGAGCCAGCCCACGCCGACGGCCCAGCCGAACAAATGAACCTCGCTGCCCAGCCGGATCCCCGCCGCAACCGCGAGCCCCGCTCCGGCAAAATGCGCCGCGAACTTGGGGAGCGCGCGTAACGGCCGGATGTCGTCGAGGATCGAGACGGCGAGGATCGGGAGCAGGCCCAGGCCGACGCCTCCCGCCAGACCCGTGGCGATCCGCTCCAGGCGGGCAGATCGGCGGCGAACACGAGCCAGCCTGTCGTCAAGAAGATCGACGCGATCACGGCGAGGCCGCCGAGACGCGGGACCTCCGCAGCGTGCACCTTGCGGGGACCCGGTTGGTCCAGCGCCCTCGCCCGCAGGG
>CAZVOI010000201.1:0-9174 GCA_964628275.1 uncultured Acidobacteriota bacterium
CGCGTCCGCCGCCAGCATCAAGCATGAGCAGACCGGATCGCCGTCGAGCAGCACCGTGCACGCGCCGCAGCCGCCGCGGTCGCAGACTTCCTTGGCGCCGGTCAGGTCGAGATGGTTGCGCAGCGCGCGCAGCAGCGTGACGCGCGGCTCGACCGTCACGGTCTTCGGCTGGCCGTTGATCTTCAAGCTCAACGCCACGGCGTCGGGGCCGAGGACCTGTGGCGCCGCGACGGCGTCCGACGCGGCGCCCGCGAGCGTGGTCGCGGCCGCGCCCACGCCGGCCGACTTCAGGAACGAGCGCCTCGTGAACTTTGGATCTTTCTTGGAGCGGTCTTCGGGAGCTTTCGCCATCCTCTGATTCCTTCACGCGGAGGCGCGCCTCAAAGGCGGGCCTGGTTTCGCTAGACCGAGTTGGTCCCGAATTGTGTTCCCGTACCCGCAGCAGCGTCAAGCGAGGGTTCACCGGCGCGCTGCGTGAAACGTCCTCAAGCAGCCGAGCCGCGGAGCCGGCCGACCACTGATGTCCGAACCAGTGCGTCATAGGCCACTTTCGTCAAGGGGTTAATGCTAGATGAATTGACAATCGTCTGATTGGAGATGAGACTTACGGCATGTTGGTCGCCGTGCCCGTGAAGCTCGACGCCACCGATCGGAAGCTGCTGCTGCTGCTCTCGCAGGACGGCCGGCGCGGCGGCTCCGATCTGGCGCGGGCGCTCGGGCTTTCGCGTCAGGCCGTCGCCGAACGGATCCGCGATCTCGAGCGGCGCGGCATCGTGCGCGGCTATCGAGCCGACGTCGACCCGGCGCTGCTCGGCCTGGGCGTGCGCGCGCAGATCCGGCTCGCGCTCGATTCGAAAGCCGGCAGCAAGGGTGAGAAGGACGTGCTGAAGCGCCTGGCAGGCCATCCGATGGTCCGCTCGGTGCACCGGGTCAGCGGCGAAGACTGCTTCGTCGTGCAGCTCGTGTGTCGCCGCATCGAAGACGTCACGCTGGTGCTGGCAGAGCTCCAGAAGAGCCGCGCGATCCAGAGCTCGCGCACCGCCTTCGTGCTGGAGACGCTGGTCGAGAAAGACGGCTTCGGCCCGATCGTGGAAGCCCTGTTGCCGGGAGAGGGGCGCTAGAGCCGTGGCCGCGTATCGGCGTTACTTCCCGTGGATCGCGCTCGTCACGATCTACCTGGTATGGGGCTCGACGTATCTCGCGATCGCCATCGCGGTGAAGTCGATCCCGCCCTTCTTCGCGGCCTTCGCCCGTTTCCTCGTGGCCGGCGTGCTGATGGCGGCGCTGGCCTTTTTTTTCGATTCGAAAGCGCGCCGCCCGACCGCTCGCGACTTCCTCGACTACGGGATCATCGGCGTGCTGTTGCTCGGCTTCGGCAACGGCTTCGTGATGTGGTCGGAGCAGCGGATTCCGAGCGGCATCGCGGCCCTGATCGTGGCGACCGTCCCGCTCTGGACCACGTTCCTCGACGGTTTCCGGCCCGGCGGATCGCCGTGGACGCTCCGCGGCTGGATCGGCACGATCGTCGGCCTGCTCGGGGTCGCGTTCATCGCGCGTCCCAGCGGCGGCCCGCTGGCCGAGGGCCATCTGGCCGGAATACTGGCGCTCCAGTTCGCGGCCGTGTCGTGGACGGTCGGCGCTCTCTACACGCAGTCGATTCAGAAGCCGCTGCCCGTCCTCACCGCGTCGGCCATCGAGATGGTGATCGGGTCGTTCGCCCTGCTGCTGGAGTCGTTCGTCATGCGCGAAGACCTGGGCGGGCTCGCCCAAGCGCCCGCGCAAGCCTGGGGCGCCCTGGGCTACCTGGTGGTCTTCGGATCCCTGATCGGTTTCACCGCGTTCGCCTACTGCCTGACGGTGCTTCCCGCGAGCACGGTCAGCACGTACGCCTACGTCAATCCCGTGGTGGCGGTCGCGCTCGGCGCGTTCTTTCTGGGAGAGCCGGTCTCCGCCGGCCTGCTGGGCGGCGCGCTCTTGATCCTGGTCGCGGTGGTGCTCACCACGCGCCGGAGGAAGGCGCGCCTCAGTCCGCCTCCGAAGACCGCGGAGCCGGCGCTCGAGGACGCGGCCTAGTCGTAGAGCAGATACTTCTTGCGCCGGCGCCGGAACTCGGCGACCTCGCGCTTCCAGCCGGGAATCAGGCCGCGGATGGCCTCGCCGCGCTCGATCGCGTGGCGGATCTTGTCGCTGCCACACAGGATGTCGATCGGGGGCTTCACGAACTCGTACTCGTAGGGAGGCTCGCGCCACGCGAAGCGCTTGGGATCGAGCCGCCGCGCGTGCGCGATCAGCAGCAGATACGCGGGGAATGCGGGAAAGCGCCGGCGGTCGGTGACGTGGATCGCGACGCCGCCGCAAATCCGGCCGGCGTGCTTGTGGAAGGTCGGCGCGAAGTAGGTCGCGCGAAAACGCACGCCCGGAATCCGCTCGCGGTTGATCGCGTCGGCGAGGGCCCAGGGATCGAGCCAGGGCGCGCCCACCAGCTCGAACGGACGCGTGGTGCCGCGCCCCTCGGACAGGTTGGTTCCTTCGACGAGGCAGGCGCCCGGGTACACGAAGGCCGTGTCGACCGTCGGCATGTTGGGCGACGGCATCACCCACGGCAGTCCGGTGTCGTCGAAGTCCATCTCGCGCCGCCAGCCGTCCATCTTGACCACCTGCAGCGCGACGTCGAGCTGGAGCTCGGCGCGGAACAGGAGCGCTAGCTCGCCGACGGTCATGCCGTGGCGCGTCGCCAGCGGATGCATGCCCACGAATGAACGGAACGCCGGGTCGAGGCCGTTGCCCTCGACGGCTTGGCCGCCTAGCGGATTGGGGCGGTCCAGCACGAACAGCGCCTTGCCGTGCTCGGCGCAAGCCTGCAGCGCGTGGAGCATCGTGTAGATGAAGGTGTAGTAACGCGAGCCCACGTCCTGGACGTCGAAGACCAGAGCGTCGAGGTTCTCGAGCATTGCCGCGGTGGGAACACGGGTCCGGCCGTAGAGGCTGAAGACCGGGAGCCCGGTCTTGGCGTCCTTGCTGTCGTCGACCTCGACGAGATCCTGTGCGTTGGCCCAGATCCCGTGCTCGGGCCCGAACAACGCCACCAGCTCGATGTCGCGGGATCGCCGCAATGCGAGTGCCGCGTGTTGCAGGTCGGGAGTGACCGATGAGGGGTTCGCGATCAGACCGACCCGCCGCCCTCGCAGCAGCCCCGGCCGCGTCAGCAGCTTCTCGAGCCCGGAACGCACGCGCCTGCCGCGCGCCGGGGTCAGTCGACCCAACGCAGCGAGAAGCGGCCGGCCGGTTTGCCGTCCTTCGATTCGACGGCGCCGGAGACGGCGCGGCCGTCGACCTTGCCGCTGAAGCGCAACGCGCGCGCCCCGAAGGTGACGGCGAAATTGAGGGCTCCGTCGCGGTAGCTCGGGTTCTCGAGCGGCAGCTCTGCCGAGATCGCTCCCGAACGCATCGTCAGGCTGCCCGAGAGCTGGGCGCCGCGCGTCTGCATCCGCACCTGGATCGCGCGGGGCGCGACGCCGGTCTCTTCGAAAGTACCGTCCCAGCGGCCGGCCACGGCCGCTCCCGACGCGGTCTGCGAGTCGCCGCCCGGCACGCTGATCGCCATCTCGGCGAGCGCGCGAAGCTGGGCTGGCGGGAGGTTCTCGATCAGCGACGGCGGGATGCCGGCGCCGGCGCCGGCGCGCCGCTCCGCCGCCACGAACAGGTCGAGCATCGCCTGGCCCCGCGGGGACAGCTCCAGGACCCGGAACGGCCGCGTGTGCACGGCGAACAGCGCGACGTAGTCCTGAACCAGCGCCGTCCAAAAGCGGGCCAGAGCCCGCGGCGAAGGCCGAGCACCCGCGTACGCGGAAGCGTCGCTCGCCGTCGCGACCAGCACCGGCGCATCGCCTCCGGCAACGACCACCGCCGGCTCGGGCTTCTCGCGGTACTCGATGCTGACCGGGCCGCGCGAGGCCTTTTCCAGAATGCCGTTCAAGGCGGCGGCCACGCGAGCGCCGCGTTCCACCGTGGAGGCCGCGTCGGCCTTTCCGGAGATACGCAAGAACGGGCCGAGCTCGCTCGCAACGACCACCGAGTCCGGGCCGCTTCCCGGCTCCGCGAAGAAACGCGGCATGAACACCGCGCTCGAGGCGCGGGTGAGCGTGAAGACGATTGCGCTCGTCGAGAGCGAACCCCCGCTGCGCACCGCCACGGCCAGCTCCACCGAGCCGGCCGGAGTGCCGGTGCCCGGCACCAACACCTGCAACTCGGTCGCCGAGGCGCCCAAGATCAGCGCGGGTCGCCCGCCGAAGGTCGGGTGCGAGCCGCCGACCGTGGGGTCGAAGCCGCGCCCCTTGATGGTCGCGCGGTCGCCGGCCTGGCCGCGGCTCGGCGTCACCTCGAGCACGAGCGGGAGCTTGCCGATGATCAGGTTTGCCGGCCGCGCCGAGAGCGCGCCGGCCTGGACGTTCACGGGCACGCTCTTGCCGGGCGGCATGCCCAGGTGGGGCACTCGGAACCTGAGCGCCGCGGGTTGCGAGTCGATCACCTCGGCGCTGATCCCCGCGACGGAAACCTTCATGTCGGCGCCGAAGTTCTCGCCTGCGGCCGTCACCGCGTCGCCGGGCATCGCGACGTCGGGTTCCAGGCCCGTCACGCGCGGCCCCGCGTAGATCTGGAAATAGATCGCGTTGCTCGGCTTGCCGCGCGACTCCACGCGCACCTTGTGCTGGATCTTCGGATCCGGCGACAGCCCGGCCGGAACCACCACGCTCAGCTCCGCCTCCCCGGCCGTCGTGACCTGCGCCGTCTTGTCGCCGAAGCTCACGCTGTTGCCCTCGGGCCGCGTCTCGAATCCACTCCCGAGAATCTGGACGGTCTGGCCGATCTCGGCCTTGGGCGGACGGATCGAGGCCAGCGACGGGCCTCCGGCCTGTGCGCCACGAAAATACAGGAACCCGCCGCCGGCCATCGCGACCGCCCCTACGCCGACCAGCACCGCCCGCGACAGCGGCGGCGCCTCCGGCAGGCTGAAGCTGCGGCGCGCCTTGGCCCGAGCGGGCCTCGGCGGGACCGCCGCACGAGGTGGGGGCGAAAACTTGGCGCTCTTCCCGCCCTTGGCGGCGTTCGCCGGGATCAGGTCGCCGTCGTCGTCCATCGCGCCCCACTCGCCGGCGGCTTCATCGGAAGCAGCTTCGGGCGCGTCTTCCAGCGTCGGCGTGTGGGCCGGCTCGAACTGCATCGGGTGGTCGGGCAGTTGAACCGTGATCTTCACGCTTTCATGATGGCCGGGCGGCCCCAGCCAGATGCGGTCGCCGTTTCCGAGCGCGCAGCTCTGATCGAAGCGCTCGCCGTTCAGGAAGGTGCCCTTCTCCTTGGAGAGGTCGTCCAGGAACACGCCGACCTCATTCCAACGGACGCTGGCGTGGGCCGCTTCCACGTTCGGGGCGGCGACCAGCAGCTGCGAAGCGACGCCGGAGCCGATCAGGCGGTCTCCCCGCGGACCGCTCATGAAGCAAACGGCGCCGTCGTTCAGTCCACCCGCAGCGATCAGGGCCGGCCAGTTGTCAGGGATCGTCTTCTTCTTCGGTTTCACGGTCCTCCGAGCACGCGAAAAAAGCGTGACCGAGCGCGCAGATGCAGGGCCGCCGGCCGGGATTGAAGCACACGGCCGAACGCACTGTCAATGGTCGGAGTCGCATGCTACGCTGCCCGCAACGTTCGCCGTTCCTTCGCGCCCTTTTTGGAGGCGTTCCCGGGCCATGATCGTTCGCGAAGTCCTGAAGAACGGCCTCACCCTGGTCACCGAAGCGATGCCGCACGTGCGCAGCGTCGCGATCGGCGTGTGGTTGAAACGCGGCAGCCGCCACGAGACCGAGGCGCAGACCGGCATCAGCCACTTCATCGAGCACATGGTGTTCAAGGGCACCGAGCGCCGCTCCGCGGAGCAGATCGCATCCGAGGTGGACTCGATCGGCGGCCACATGGACGCCTTCACGGCCAAGGAGTACGCCTCTTTCCACCTGAAGGTGCTCGACGAGCACGTGCCGCTCGCGGTCGAGATCCTCTCCGACATCGTGCTGCATCCGCTGTTCGACCCGAAGGAGCTAGGCAAGGAGAAGAAGGTCATCTTCGAAGAGATGAGCATGGTCGAGGACACCCCCGACGACCTGGTGATGGAGCTCTTCTCGGCGGCGTTCTGGCCCAACCATCCGCTGGGGCGCCCGATCCTGGGCACCAAGCGCAGCGTCGCCGGTTTCGAGCGCCGAGACCTGGCTTCCTTCTTCCGCAAGGTGTATCGGCCCGAGAACATCGTGCTGGCCGCCGCCGGCCACCTCGACCACAAGGCCGTCTCAGGTCTCGTGACCGAGCACTTCGGCGCCCTCGCGGAGGGCCGCGCGCATCCGCCCGCCAAGGTCCCGAAGACCGCCGCTGCGATCGTGACGCGTTCGAAGAAAGAGCTGGAGCAGGTGCACGTCTGCCTGGGCTCGCCCGCGTATCCACAGGGGCACGAAGACCGCTACGCGGCCTACATCATGAACACGGTGCTGGGCGGCTCGATGTCGTCGCGGCTGTTCCAGAACGTGCGCGAGAAGCGCGGGCTCGTCTACTCGATCTCGTCGGGCGTCACGGCCTACCGCGACGCCGGCAACCTCACTGTCTACGCCGGGACCAGCCTCGATTCGGTCGAGGAGGTGGTGCGCCTCACGCTCGAGGAGTTCAAGCGCATGCGCGGCGAGCCGCTTCCCGAAGATGAGCTGCGCCGCGCCAAAGACCACCTGAAGGGCAGCCTGATGCTCTCGCTCGAGAACACCGGCAGCCGGATGAGCCACCTGGCGCGCCAGGAGATCTACTATGGCGGTCAGGTCGGGATGGACGAAACCCTCGAGAAGATCGAGAGCGTCTCGCGCGACGACGTGCAGCGCGTGTCGGGCGAGATCCTGTCGGGCGCTCTCACGATGAGTGTCGTCGGCAGCCTGAAGGGCTACCGTCCCAAGCCTTCCTTGATAACGATGAGGATGTAAGCCGGATTGCCGCTGCGCTTTCGCGTCCTCGGCTCGGGCAGCAGCGGCAACGCCACGCTGATCGAAGCCGCGGGCGCGCGCATCCTGATCGACGCCGGCCTCGGCCCGCGCGAGCTGGCGGAGCGGCTGCAGTCGGTCGGTGTGGATCCGGGCTCGCTCGACGCGATCTACATCTCCCACGAGCACAGCGACCACGCCAAGGGCGCCAGCTCCTTCTCGCGCAAGTGGGGCGTCCGGCTGCGCGGCACTCGCGGCACGTACGCGGCCGCCAACTTCGGAGCCGAGGACATCCCGGCCTACGACGTGATCGTCGCCGGCAGCGCGTCGCGCGCGGGAACGCTGAGCGTGATGCCGATCGCGGTGCCCCACGACGCGGCCGAGCCAGTGGCTTTCGTGGTGAGCCTGAACGGCCATTCGCTCGGCCACGCCACCGACCTCGGGCACCTCGACAAGACGTTCCTCGACGCCTTCCGCGGCTGCGACGCGGTGCTGGTCGAGTCCAACTACGACCCCGGCATGCTGCGCGCCGGGCCTTATCCCTGGTCGCTGAAAGAGCGCATCGCTTCCTCGCGCGGCCATCTCTCGAACGGCGACGTCGGCCGCTATCTGTCGGACGGTCTCGGGCCGGCCTGTCACTCGGTGGTGCTGGCGCACCTCTCGCAGAACAACAACCACCCGGAGATGGTGCGGATGACCGCCGAGACCGCGTTGGCGCGCCGCGGCCGCACCGAGGTCCAGGTCACGATCACCAGCTCCGACGGCACCGGCTGGATCGACGTCGCGCCGGCCCAGCCGAAGCCGGGACCGAAGCAGCTCGCGCTGTTCTAGCGGAGGGCACATTCTTCAGCGTTTGACGGACCGCATCGAACCGCATACATTTGAAGACATGAAGGACGCCGTCGTGACGGTGCGGCTTCGAGCAGTGACGCGGAGGCAGTTGCAGAGCCTCGCTACACGCGAGGGGCGGTCCTTGTCAGCGCAGATCGAGCGTCTGATAGAAGCGGGGCTCGGTGAGGCAGTCCCAGGCGACAGCCCTCCGGGCCGCAAGCTTCCGGCACTGACGGGGATCCTAGGGACCGCCGCCGCTCCTTCGATGCAGGACTTTCGGGAGGTCCGGCGCTTCCTCTCTCGCTCGCTGGCGAGGCGCCGCTGACGGACTTCGTCCTCGACACGCACGCGTTGGTTTGGCACCTGAGCGACCCGCGCAAGCTCGGACGCTCTGCAAGGCGCGCCCTGGCGCGCATCGATCGCGGCGCGGCTAGGTGTGCCGTGCCGGCTGTTTGCCTGATCGAAATCGCCCTCCTGAATGAGCGCGGCCGGCTGCCGCTCTCGACCGCTCAGGCGATCGCACTTCTCTCGCCACGACCGAGCTTCGTGCTGTTCCCGATCGACATCCAGCAGTGTCTCGAGTTCGCGGCCCTGGTCGGAATCCGAGATCCAATGGATCGGCTGGTGGCCTCGGCAGGCCGCGTCCTGAACGTACCCGTCATCAGCGCCGACGCCGCGCTCGACGGGACAGTCGAAAGGATCTGGGACTGACGCGGCTGCTAAACTTCGCGACGCGATGATCCCGCGCTACTCGCGGCCGGAGATGGCGAGGCTGTGGTCCGAGGAGAACAAGTTCGCGACCTGGCTAAGGGTCGAGATCGCCACGACCGAAGCGCTCTCCGCGCGCGGCGTCGTTCCCAAGGACGCGCTGCGAGCCATCAAAGACAAGGCGCGCTTCGACGTCGCGCGGATCGAGGCGATCGAGAAGGACGTCCAGCACGACGTGATCGCGTTCGTCTCGAACGTGGCCGAGAACGTCGGGCCCGAGGGGCGCTGGGTGCACTACGGCCTCACCTCGTCGGACGTGGTCGACACCGCGCTGGCGATGCTGATCCGCGACGCGCTGGCGCTGATCGCGCAGGATCTGGACGCGCTGGCCGAGGTCGTCAAGGCGCGCGCCTTCGAGCACAAGGACACGCCGATGATCGGGCGCACCCACGGCGTGCATGCCGAGCCGATGACGTTCGGCCTGAAGCTCGCGCTGTGGTACGCCGAGCTTCTCCGCAACCGCGAGCGGCTGGGCGCGGCCGCGGCGCAGATCGCGGTCGGCAAGCTGTCGGGGGCGGTGGGCACGTTCTCGCATCTCGGGCCCGACGTGGAAGAGGACGTCTGCGCGCGGCTC
>CAZVOI010000202.1:0-1570 GCA_964628275.1 uncultured Acidobacteriota bacterium
GCGCCGGCGCTCCTCGTGTCCTGGACCATCGAGCGCAGCGAGTCCACCGTGTAGCAGGGGAAGGCGTTGCGGCACTCGGGTTCGTTCCAGTCGTTCGTGCCGTAGAGGATGAGCGCGTACGCGGGGCGATGGAGCGCGAGCCTCCCGGAAATGCGGGCCGCGCCGGTGTTGCTGCGCGTGCCCGACAGGCCGTCGTTCACAGTGTCGGCGCGGCCCCAGAAGCTGCGCAGCTGCGCGCGCAGGTCGTCGACATAGCCTTCCTCGTCGCTCGAGCCTTCCCCGTAGGTGATGCTGTCGCCGAACGCCAGATACACGTTGGGGCGATTGCGCGCGCCCAGCGCGAGCCGGGCCGAGACCGGCACGTCGCCGCTCACCGGCACGCTCAGGCTGACGCCAGGGGAAGTGAAGTAGGCAGGCAGGCTGTCGGATCGGGCCTGGGCCGTCTGAGCACCGTTCGGCACGCTCGGGAGCGAGAAGCGGCCGCCGGTCGTGGTGCTGCCGGTCTGGCCGCCGATCGAGACGGCCACGCTCGGCAGGCGGACGAGCTCGCCGCCGTCGGCGCTGCCGTTAGCGTTCTCGTCATAGAAGAGGAAGCCGCTGACGGGCGAGCCCGGCGGAGGCGGCGGTGTGGCGCTCGGGCCGCCACCGGGGGAGGTCGGGCCGCCGCCGCCGCAGGCGGCGCAAAGTGTGGTGAAGAGGAGAAGTGCGCGCGCTCGAGTCGGCATTCAGACGCGTCAGACTAGCACAGGATTTGCTTCGCGATCGGCAGCGGCGCTATACTCTCGCATCCCTCCGGACCCGGGTGCCGCACGACCTTCTTGAAAAAAGAGAAGCATGGGTGAAAGTGCAGTCGTAAGCCGCAGCAACCGCCGCATCACGGCGCGCAAGGCGTGCCTGCTCACCGTTCGCTATCGCGCGGAAGGCGACTGGCGTCCCGCCTCGGCGATGGACCTCTCGCCCTACGGCTGTCGGCTCAGGGTCGGCGAGGACATCCCGCGCGGCGCGCAGGTCAAGGTCAGCTTCGAAGCGCCGATCCAGGACGGTACCCGCACACCCTTGGTCGAGGTCCCGGGCACGGCGATGTGGGCGCGCCTCGAGGGCCTGTCCTTCCAGGTCGGCGTCCACTTCGAGGACTCGCCCATGGGCCTCCTCGAGATCCTGTCGCTGCTTTCGTAGCAACGCCAGTCATCGAGCATCTCTGGGACGTGGGACGCAACGAGGCTTCGGCCGTGCCTTGGCGTTCTTTGAGACGAGGGGCTCCGCCCCTCGAGCACCCCGGGGTGCCTGAGGCCGACGGAGTTGTTCGTGGATCTAGTTGCCCGTTGTCGTTCCCAAGTACTTCCCGAGCCAGCCCAGCACTTCCCCGTACCAATGCCGGGAGTTCTGGGGTTTCAGGATCCAGTGGTTCTCGTCGGGGTAGTAGACGAGACGGGCGGGGACGCCTTTCGCCTTCAGGACGCCGTACAGCTCGAGGCCCTGGGTTACCGGCACGCGGTAGTCGCGCTCGCCGTGGAGCACGAGCATGGGTGTCCTGAAGCCTGAAGCGTAGCGGTTCGGGCTCCAGCGCT
The DNA here is from genome assembly GCA_964628275.1 of uncultured Acidobacteriota bacterium. GTDB lineage: Bacteria > Acidobacteriota > Vicinamibacteria > Fen-336 > Fen-336 > CAZVOI01. The sequence goes on from CAZVOI010000202.1 coordinate 1,569, forward strand.
CG
>CAZVOI010000203.1:0-2091 GCA_964628275.1 uncultured Acidobacteriota bacterium
ATCGCCCGCAGAAGCATCTCCGGCGCGATCGACGGCCGGCCCGTGCGCGAATAAAGTTCGGCGAAATCGCCGCTGAGCGCTTCCAGCGCTTCATCGACGACCATGCGGATCGCCCGCAGCGGATGGTTCGCGCGCACCCGCTCCTCAAGATTTACGTAGGAAAACAGCTCGCCAGACCGCCTGTCGCAACCGCGCATCGCAATCCCTTGCTCAAATCCGCAGGGCATTGAATCATGCGTCGGCGCAACGCCGCTACCGAGTTTTTCAACAGCCTGCTAACAGGCTGTTGAAAAACTTTGGAGCGTTTTCGACCGAAGCATGATTCCCTTTCTGCGAGGATTTGCGAAGAGGGAACGATGCGCGGGTCGGACAGGCGGACGGGCGAGCTGTTTTCCTACGTCAATCTGGAAGAGCGGGTGCGGGCGGGCCATCCGCTGCGCGCGATCCTGAAGATCGTCAACGAGGCGCTGGAGGCCTTGAGCGCCGATTTTGCGGAGCTTTATTCGTGGACGGGCCGGCCGTCGATCGCGCCGGAGATGCTGCTGCGGGCGATGCTTTTGCAGGCCTTCTATTCGATCCGCTCGGAGCGGCAGTTGATGGAGCGGCTGGAGTTCGACCTTCTGTTCCGTTGGTTCGTCGGGCTCGGCGTCGATGATCCGGCCTGGGATCATTCGGTGTTTTCGAAGAACCGCGACCGGCTTTTGGAGGGCGAAGTCGCGGCGAAGTTCTTAGGCGCGGTGCTGGCGCAGCCCAAAGTGAAGAAGCTTCTGTCGAGCGACCACTTCAGCGTCGACGGCACGCTGATCGAAGCGTGGGCGTCGATGAAGTCGTTCAAGCCGAAAGACGGCGGCGACGAACCGCCGGACGCCGATGTCGGCGGCGGCCGCAACCGCGAGGTCGACTTCAAGGGCGAGAAGCGCACCAATGAGACGCACGCATCGACGACGGACCCGGAGGCGCGGCTGTTCCGGAAAGGCGCCGGAAAGGAAGCGATGCTCTGCTTCATCGGCCATTCGCTGATGGAGAACCGTTCGGGCCTCGTCGTCGATACGCGGGTGACGCTGGTGTCCGGCCGTGCGGAGCGGCTGGCGGCGCTGGACATGATCGAGCCTTACGGAGACCGGCCGAGGCCGATCACGCTCGGCGGGGACAAGAACTTCGATACGGCGGACTTCGTGGCGGAACTGCGGGAGATCAACGTGACGCCGCATGTGGCGCAGAAGAAGCATTCAGCGATCGACGGACGCACGACGCGTCATCCTGGCTACGCGATCAGCCAGCGCATCCGAAAGCGTATCGAGGAAGGCTTCGGCTGGATCAAGATCATCGGCGGCCTCGCCAAGACGCGCTTCATCGGCCGCGCCAAGACGGCCTTCGCTTTCGCGTTCGCGGCGGCCGCCTACAATCTGATCCGCATTCCGAAACTGATCGCGGCGGAGGCGAGCCCATGAGCCGGAAGGAAAAGCCGCCGGCGGGGTGCAAGCTGATCGGCCGTTGGCGGATCATCGAGGCCGATCTGTGGGACAAGGACTATCTGGACCTCTCCGGCCCCGCGGCGATCAAGATCGGCGCCGACGGCCGCGGCGAAATCGCCTACGGCGCCTTCCAGGCGGGCCTCGATCTCGAATACGCCCGCGACGCCGTCTGGTTCGAATGGGACGGCTTCGACGAGATGGACGAGGTTTGCGGCTCCGGCGAGGCGCATCTCCAGGACGACGGCAGCCTCGAAATCGACTTCGCCTACCGGCACGGCGACGAGGCCGTGCTAAAAGCCGTCAAAACCTGAGTTCTTCAACAGCCTGCTAGATTTGTTGCTCGCGGCTTTGTGTGCGCCGCACCTTGAAAGCGAAGACGCTGAAAGCCAGAGACAGACTTGATCCCATCAAGACACCGATGCGCGCGCTTGCTTCTCCGGCGGCGTCATCGGCGAAGGCAAGACCGCCAATGAAGAGGCTCATGGTGAAGCCGATGCCGCAGAGCGCGCCGACGGAGAAGACATCGGCGGTCTTGATCGGATTGGGCGCTTTGATCAAACGCGCGGTGGCAAGATAAGCGCCCGCCACGCCGATCGGTTTGCCGAGCGCAAGCCCC
>CAZVOI010000204.1:0-1573 GCA_964628275.1 uncultured Acidobacteriota bacterium
TTGCGGAACCAGAAGGCGCTGCCGTGGTCCTGGAGCACGATGCGGCCGGTGGCCGCCTTGCCCCAGTCCGGGTAGTCCTTCCACTTGCCGGTGGCGCGCAGCGTGTTCCAGTCGTCGGTCCAGCGCTCGAACTCGAGGATCTTCTTCCCGTTGAGCCAATGCTCGACGTGCTTGCCATTGACGACGACTCGGGTGGTGTTCCACTCGCCCACCGGCCGGAGCTGCTTCTGGTCGTTGGGAAGGTGCATGGCGTAGTTGGCTCCGGCCAGCTGCCACGGCTCCAGCTTCTCGGGGAAGCCCACGTCGTCGAGGAACTGGTACTCGGGGCCCGTCTCCCAGGCGGCCTTGTACTTCGGGTTCTCGCCGACGCCGTACAGCAACCCGCTGTTGCCGCCCTTCGAGGCCTTCCACTCGAGCGACAGCTCGAAGTTCGTGTAGTCCTTGTCGGTCGCGATGTCGGCGCGCAGGTCGCTCCCGTAGTTGCCCTCGGTGCCCGCCGAGTGCAGCGCGCAGTCCGCGATCGACCAGGCCGGGGTCTTCCGGCCGTTGTAGCCGTGCCAGCCCTTGAACGTCGCGCCGTCGAACAGCAGCACAAAGCCCGCGGCCTTCTCGGCCGCACTGAGCGCGTTCTGGCCCTGACACGCGGACTGGGCCACCACAGGACGCGCGATCGCCACGACAATCGCGGTCGAAATCAGCAAGAAAGCAAACCTGGATCTCATGCAAGTACCCCTCGAGCGCCAACGGTAACACCGAAGCCGAAGGCCGAAAAGCAAGGCCCGCCTACTCGTCTGCCCCTCGGCCGGAGACACGAGCGACCGCGTCGAGGCTGGTCGTCCTCTCCGCTACTCATCGGGGGTTGACCCGTGGAGCACCAGCGCGCGCTTGTCCACCTTGCCCATGGCATTCCTGGGCAGCGCGTCGATGCTGACGAAGGCGCGCGGGCGCTTGAAGGACGCGAGTTCGCGAGCGCACGCGGTCGCGAGCGCCGCGGGCTCCGCGCTGCCGACGAAGTAGGCCACGGGCACTTCGCCGCGCGTCGCGTCGGGCCGGGCGACGACCGCAGCCTCGCGCACGCCCGGCTGCTCGACGAGCACGTCCTCGATTTCGCGCGGGTAGACGTTGAAGCCGCCGCAGATGATGAGGTCGCTCGCGCGGCCGCGCAGTGTCACGTAGCCGTCGGCCGCGCGCTCGGCCAGGTCGCCGGTGCGGAAGAACCCGTCGGGCGTGAACGCGGCGGCCGTCGCTTCGGGACGCCGCCAGTAGCCGGCGAAGACCGACGGGCCGCGCACCAGCAGTCCGCCGGTCACGCCCTCCCCCACCTCGCAGCCTTCCCCGTCGGCGATCCGCATCTCGACTCCCGCCAGCGGCCGCCCCACCGTCCCCGGCCGGCGCTCGCCGTCATACGGATTGCCGAGCGTCATCAGCGTCTCGGTCATGCCGTAGCGCTCGAGGATGGCGTGGCCGAAGCGCTCCTGGAAGGCCTGAAACACCGCCGCGGGAAGCGGGGCCGAGCCCGACACGAAGAGCCGCACGCCCGCGGCCAGGCGCCGCGCGGCGTCGGCCGGCCACT
>CAZVOI010000205.1:0-7171 GCA_964628275.1 uncultured Acidobacteriota bacterium
TTCGATGCCGGGCGGGCAGACCAACGAAGCGTCGCGAACGTCGCCGGCCTTCTCGCCGAAGATCGCGCGCAGCAGCTTCTCTTCCGGCGTCAACTGGGTCTCGCCCTTGGGCGTGACCTTGCCGACCAGGATGTCGCCCGGGCGGACGCTGGCGCCGATCCGGATGATGCCGCTCTCGTCGAGGTTGTTCAGCAGCGACTCGCTGACGTTGGGGATGTCGCGCGTGACTTCCTCGGGACCGAGCTTGGTGTCGCGCGCCTCGATCTCGAACTCCTCGATGTGGATCGAGGTGTACATGTCTTCCTTGACCAGCTTCTCGGAGACCAGGATCGCGTCTTCGAAGTTGTAGCCGCGCCAGGGCATGAACGCGACCAGCACGTTTCGCCCGAGCGCCAGCTCGCCCATGTCGGTGCACGGGCCGTCGCCGAGGATCTGACCTTTCTTGACGCGCTCGCCGACCTTCACAATCGGCTTCTGGTTGATGCTGGTGTTCTGGTTCGAGCACTTGAACTTGGTCAGGTTGTAGATGTCGGCGCCCATCTCGTGGCCCTTGTCGTCCTCGACGCGGATGATGATGCGCCGCGAATCGACCGAGTCCACGAGCCCGGTGCGCCGGCACACGACCGCGGCGCCCGAGTCCTTCACGGTGATGTGCTCCATGCCGGTGCCGACCAGCGGCGCTTCCGAGCGCAACAGCGGCACCGCCTGGCGCTGCATGTTGGAGCCCATCAGCGCGCGGTTGGCGTCGTCGTTCTCCAGGAACGGCACCAGCGAGGCGGCGACCGACACGAGCTGCTTCGGCGAGACGTCGACGTAGTCCACGTCCTCGCGACGCGCCAGCACGAAGTTCCCGGTCTTCCGCGCCGAGACGCGGTCGTCCACGATCTGGCCGTCGGCGGCCAGCTTGATGTTGGCCTGGGCGATCGTGTACTTGTCTTCTTCCCACGCCGACAGGTAGAAGCAGTGCGGCTCGACCTCGGCCAGCTTCTTCTTGCGCGTCTTCAACGAGTTGTTCTCGTTCTCGACCTCGGCGCGCTCGACGACGTCGCCGACCTTGTAGGACGACTCGCCCGATTCGATCACCTGGTAGAAGTCGAGCACCCGCCCGGTCTTCACCTTGCGATACGGGCTTTCGATGAAGCCGAACTCGTTGATCCGAGCGAACGTCGACAGGCTGGAGATCAGCCCGATGTTCGGGCCTTCCGGCGTCTCGATCGGACAGATGCGCCCGTAGTGGGTCGGATGCACGTCGCGCACCTCGAAACCGGCGCGCTCGCGCGACAGGCCGCCCGGCCCGAGGGCCGAGAGCCGCCGCTTGTGTGTGATCTCCGAGAGCGGGTTCGTCTGGTCCATGAACTGGCTCAACTGGCTGCTGCCGAAGAACTCCCGGATCGACGCCATCACCGGCTTGGCGTTGATCAGGTCGTGCGGCATCGCCGTCGCCATCTCCTGGTACACGCTCATTTTTTCCTTGATCGCGCGCTCCATCCGGACGAGCCCGATCCGGAACTGGTTCTCGAGCAGCTCGCCGACGCTGCGTACGCGACGGTTGCCGAGATGGTCGATGTCGTCCACGTCCAGCGGGTTGCGCTTCAGCTTCAGCAGGAAGGCGGCCACGGCCTTGATGTCGTCCAGGCGCAGGATCTTCTCGGTCAGCGCGGTGCCGAGGCCGAGCTTGGTGTTGAGCTTCAGCCGGCCCACTCGCGAGAAGTCGTACTTCTGCGGGTTCAGGAACATCCCCTCGAAGAGGTTCTTCGAGCTCTCGAGCGTCGGCGGGTCGCCCGGCCGCATCCGGCGGTAGATCTCGACCAGCGCTTCCTCCGGGCTCTTGATCGTGTCCTTCTTGACGGTGAGCGAGAGCATCATGCCGATCTCGTCGCGCTCGGGGAAGAACACGTCGATCTCGTGGATCGGGCTCTCGGGGTCGGCGAGCGCCGTCAGCAGCTTCTCGGACAACGGTTCGTTGCTGCCGAGCAGCACCTCTCCGCTGCGCACGTCGACCACGTCGGCCGCGGTGTAAGCGCCTTCCAGGTCGGGCGGCGTGACCTCGAACTCCGAGACGTCCGACTTCAGGAGCTGCGCGAGCGCCGACGACGACACCTTCTTGCCGGCGTGGACCAGTTCCTCGCGCCGTCCGCTCGCATCCTTGGCGCCGTGGATCGTCTTGCTGAACTTGATGCCGGCGATGTGGTCGGAGACTTTCCAGAACAGCTTGCCCTCGCGGGCGCGGATCTTGTCGGTCTTGTAGAAGGTCTTCAGGATCTCGGTGTCGGTCTTGATCCCCATCGCGCGCAGGAACACCGTCGCCAGGAACTTGCGCTTCCGGTCGATCCGCACGTGGAGCAGGTTCTTGGCGTCGTACTCGAACTCCACCCAGCTCCCGCGGTACGGGATGATCTGGGCGGCGAACAGCCCTTTCTCCGGCTGCGAGAAGAAGACGCCCGGCGAACGATGCAACTGGCTGACGATGACGCGCTCGGTGCCGTTGATGATGAAGGTCCCGTTGTCGGTCATCAACGGAATGTCGCCGAAGTAGACCTCCTGCTCCTTGATGTCGCGGATCGACTTGGCGCCCGTCTCCGGATCCTTGTCCCAGACCACCAGTCGGATCGTCACCTTCAGCGGCACCGCGAACGTCATGCCGCGCTCCTGGCACTCGTCGACGTCGTACTTGAGCTTCAGCCCCACCGGTTCGTCGCACGTCTCGCAGGTGACGGGCGTGTTCTCGTTCAGGTGGCCGCACTTGGCGCAGTGGATCTCGCGGTCGCCGCGCGGGTCGGTGATGATGGTGGCGCCGCAGAAGGTGCAGGGCCGGCCCAGCTTGTCGAGACCCACCAGCCGGCCGCACTTGCATTCCCAGTTCCCGATCGAGTAGTCGACGAACTCGAGCGAGCAGTTCTCGCGCAGGTCGGTGATCGGGAAGACGCTCTTGAACACCGACTGCAGGCCGGCGTCCTCGCGGTCTCCCGGCAGCACGCGCATCTGCAGGAAGCGCTCGTAGGAGTTCTTCTGGATCTCGATCAGGTTGGGAATCGGGATCGAGGTCGAGATCTTCGAGAAATCGACGCGTTCGCGGTAGATGTTCTTCGGTGCGGTGTACATCAGCGATTCACCTCGAGGCTCGGACCCTGAGGCCCGAACCGAGACACGAAGACAAGCACGCGAGCTTCGGCGAGAGATACCTCACCGAAGCCCTGAGATCGGGGCAGGCGTGGAACCGAGGAGTCGTGGGAACGAGAGCCTCGGTCCTTGCCTACTTGACCTCGACTGTCGCCCCGACTTCCTCGAACTTCTTCTTGATCGCGGCGGCCTCGTCCTTGCTCACGGCTTCCTTCACGAGCTTGGGAGCGCCGTCGACGAGGTCCTTGGCCTCCTTGAGGCCGAGGCTCGTCACTTCACGCACGACCTTGATCACGTTGATCTTCTTGTCGCCCGCGCTCATGAGATGAACCGCGAACTCGGTCTGCTCCTCGGCCGCCGCGGCTGCAGCCGCCGGAGCGCCCGCAGCCGCCATCATCACGGGTGCCGCGGCCGCAGCCGAGACGCCCCATTTGTCTTCCAGGAGCTTCACCAGCTCGGACACCTGCATCACGGTGAGCGAGCTCAGATCGTTCGCGATCGCCTGAATGTCTGCCACTTCTGCCTCCAAGTACTACGAAAAAGAAATCCCTACTTGCCTTCGAGCTTGTCCTGTTGCGCCTGCAGCACGCGCGCCAATTGTGCGGCGGGCGCGTTCAGGAGCCGGACCAGCTGCGACGCCGGCGCCTTCATCAGACCGAGCAGCTTCGAACGCAGCTCGGGCAGGCTGGGCATCGTCGAGAGCGCCTTGACTCCCGCTGGGTCGAGCACCTGCTCGCCCGACACGATCCCAGCCTTCACGACCAGGCACGGGTTGTCCTTCGCGAAGTCGCAGAGCGTCTTCGCGAGGGCCACCGGATCCTGACCCGTGTACGCCACTCCCGTCATGTTGTCGAACTGCGCCGCCAGCTTCTCGAGCGGAGTGCCCTTGGTCGCCCGCAGCGCCAGCGAGTTCTTGACGACGCGGTACGCCGACCCCGACGCGCGCACCTTGCGACGGAACTCGGTCACGGCCGGAACGCTCAGACCCTTGTAGTCCACCAGGATCGCGTGCGGCGACTTGCCGAACTCCTGGTGGAGCGTGTCGATCAACGTCTGCTTCTCGGTGCGATTCATGGACTCAGGTTCCTCTTACTCGTGGGCTTCGACCGACGTCAGGTCGATTCGTACGCCCGGGCCCATCGTCGAAGACAACGAGATCGACTTCACGTAACGGCCTTTGGCGGCGGCCGGTTTCGCCTTGAGCACGCTGTCGATCAGCGCCTTGGCGTTCTCGAACAGCCGATCCGGTCCGAACGAGACCTTGCCGACCGGCGCGTGGATGATCGCGGTCTTGTCGACGCGGTACTCCACCTTGCCGGCCTTGATCTCCCTGACCGCCTTGGCGACGTCGAAGGTCACCGTGCCGGTCTTCGGGTTGGGCATCAGGCCGCGCGGGCCCAGGATCTTACCGAGCTTACCGACCGACTTCATCATGTCGGGCGTCGCCACCACCGCGTCGTAGTCCAGCCAGTTCTCGGTCTGGATCTTCGTCACCATGTCGTCGCCGCCCACGAAGTCGGCGCCGGCCTCCTGCGCCTCCTTCAGCTTCTCGCCCGACGCTACCACCAGCACGCGCTTGCTCTTGCCTCCGAGGCCATGCGGCAGGATCACGGTGCCGCGCACCATCTGATCGGCGTGCTTCGGGTCGACGCCGAGGCGCATCGCGACCTCGACGGTCTCGTCGAACTTGGCGAAGGCGGCCTTGGTCACCGCCGAAACCGCTTCGTTCAGCGCGTACTGCGGCTTGACCGCTGTGACTTCGCGGGCCTTCTTGTATTTCTTTCCGACTCGAGCCATCAACAACTCCTCACGGTCCGCCCTCGGCAAAGGCCAGAGGGCCTCAGGAACCTCCCACCGGGATCGCGCTCAGCCGAGAGCGCGCGGTGGTGAAAGAAAAACTACCCCGCCACCTCCACCCCCATGCTGCGGGCGGTGCCGAGCACGGTGTTGACGGCGGCCTTCAAGTCGCCGCAATTGAGATCGGGCAGCTTCAGCTTGGCGATCTGCTCGACCTGTTTCATCGTGACCTTGCCGACCTTGTTCTTGTTCGGCTCGCCGCTGCCCTTGGCGATGCCGGCTTCGCGCTTCAAGAGCACGGCCACCGGCGGCGTCTTGGTGATGAAAGTATAAGAGCGATCCGCGTACACCGTGATCACGACCGGGATGATCAGCCCCTCGTCCTTCGCGGTCTTGGCGTTGAACGCCTTGCAGAAGTCCATGATGTTCACGCCGGCCTGGCCTAGCGCGGGCCCGACGGGCGGCGCCGGCGTCGCCTTGGCGGCCGGAATCTGCAACTTGATCTGTCCGACGACTTTCTTCATCTGATTGGCGTCCTCGCTCCGGGCCTCGCGTCAGCGTGCGCCTCGCCGGGAGTGAATCCCGGCTCGACGGGCGAAGGAAACCCTCCGCTGCGGAAAATGCCGGCCGTGTTCGTCACAGTTTTTCGACCTGCAGGAAATCCAGCTCGACCGGTGTCGACCGGCCGAAGATCGTGACCATCACCTTGAGCGTGTTCCGATCCAGGTTCACTTCCTCGACAACGCCCTGGAAGTTCGAGAACGGTCCGTCGATGATGCGGACGCTCTCGCCGCGCTCGAACGTGTACTTGGGCTTGGGTTTCTCGATCGATTCCTTGACCTGCACGAAGATCTGGTCGGCTTCTTCGGGCGAGAGCGGAATCGGGCGGTGGCCGGAGCCGACGAAGCCGGTGACCTTGGGGGTGTTCTTGACGAGGTGCCAGGTGCCGTCGGGGATCTTCTTGCCGTCGGGACCGTCCTCGGTCTCGATCTCGACCAGGATGTAGCCGGGGAAGAAGCGCGTCGCCGTCTGCACCTTGCGGCCGCCCTTCATCTCCACCACTTCCTCGGTCGGGATCTCGATGCGGCCGATCTGGTCGCCCAAGTCGTACGCCTTGGCACGCTGGCGCAGGCTCTCCGACACCTTCTTCTCGAAGCCGGAATAGGTGTGAACGATGTACCACTGCTTGGATGTCGTCGTCGCCTTCGTCTCGGTCACGCTCATGCCTACTTCAGGATGAACGACAGGATCCAGGAAAAAGCCAGGTCCATGCCGTAGAGATAGAAGCCGAAGAACACGGTCGTCGCGACGACCACGACCGTCGTGGCTTGCACTTCGTTGCGCCCGGGCCAGGTCACCTTCTTGAGCTCGCTGCGCACCTCGAGGAAGAAGGTCTTCAGCTCCTGGAATTTCTTGGGGCCCCAGCCGAGCCACTGCGGCGGCCCGCCCGCAGTTGTGGCGGCGCTGTCCGACTTGTCCAGCTTCCGAGCTTCTGCGACGGCCATTCTCAGAGTTCCCCGAATACCAGCGTCAAAATGGCAGGCCAGGAGGGACTCGAACCCCCAACCCCCGGTTTTGGAGACCGGTGCTCCACCATTGAGCTACTGGCCTGTGACTTCGTCTTCAGGGGGAGATGCTGCGCCGCATCTCCCCCTCGGACCCCCTCTGCTCGCTTCGCGGGAGTGAATCCCGCTGCGCTCGCGGCCCGTACATTCATTACTTCGTTTCCTTGTGGGCGGTGTGCTTGCGGCAGAACGGGCAGTACTTGCTCTTCTCGAGGCGCTCGGTGGTCTTCTTCTTGTTCTTGGTGGTCGAGTAGTTGCGATTCTTGCAGTCCGGACATTGCAGGGTGATGACATCGCGCATGATTCGTCTCCGTTACTCGACGATGTCGCTGACGGTGCCGGCGCCGACGGTTCGGCCGCCCTCGCGGATCGCGAAGCGCAGGCCCTTCTCCATCGCGATCGGCTGGATCAGCTCCACCGTCACCGCCGTGTTGTCCCCCGGCATCACCATCTCCACTCCGTCCGGCAACGTCGCCACTCCCGTCACGTCCGTCGTCCGGAAGTAGAACTGTGGCCGATACCCGGTGAAGAAAGGCGTGTGCCGGCCGCCCTCTTCCTTCGACAGCACGTAAACCTCGCCCTTGAACTTCGTGTGCGGCGTGATCGATCCCGGCTTCGCCAGCACCATCCCGCGCTCGATGTCCTTGCGCTCCGTGCCGCGCAGCAGCACCCCGACGTTGTCCCCGGCC
>CAZVOI010000206.1:0-2254 GCA_964628275.1 uncultured Acidobacteriota bacterium
CAGCCGCGGCCGGCGCAGGTCGAGGTAGCGGTACTTGAGCCGCGTCTCCTCGTTCGTGTCGATCCCGTCTTCGATCGGGAAGACCGGGGTCTTCGCCTCCGAGAGCACGCGGATCTCGCGCGCCACCACCTCCACTTTGCCGGTCTCGAGGTTGGGGTTGACGGTCTCCTCCGAGCGGGCCCGCACCTCGCCCGTCACCGCCAGCACGTACTCGGAGCGCACGTGGTCGGCGGCCGCGTGGGCTTCTTGAGACACCTCCGACCGCGCCACGACCTGGCACAGCCCCTCCCGGTCGCGCAGATCGACGAACACGACCCCGCCGAGGTCGCGACGGGTCGCGGCCCAGCCCATGAGCGTCACGGTCTTCCCGACGTGGCTCTCGCGCAGCTCCCCGCAGTAATGGGTGCGCACGAGGTCGCCGAGCGGCTCAGCCATTCGTCTTCTCCTTGAGGTGATCGAGGATCGCGTCCTCCTTCATGTCCTGCTGTTCCGAGCGGGCCATGTCGCGCAGCGTCCACACGCCGCGCGCCAGCTCGTCGTCGCCCAGGATTGCGGCGAAGCGGGCCCCCAGCTTGTCGGCCTGCTTCATGCGCGACTTGAAGCTGCGCCCCTCCGGATCGAGCAGCACGCGCAGGCCCGCCTCCCGCAGCCGGCGCTGCAGCCGAAGCGCCGGGTCGAGGGCACCGGCCGCGAGCGGCATCAGGAACACGTCGCAGCGCGGCCCGGGCTCCTGCGGGGGGACGAGCGACACCAGCCGCTCCAGTCCCACCGCGAAGCCGATCCCAGCGAGGTCGGGCCCGCCGAGTTCCTTCACCAGGCCGTCGTAGCGGCCGCCGCCCAGGATGCTGCTCTGCGCGCCGAGCGCCGTGCTCGTGACCTCGAAGGTGGTGCGCACGTAGTAGTCGAGGCCGCGCACCAGGCGGTGGCTCAGCCGGTACGGGATCCCGAGCAGGTCGAGCTGGCGGCGCACCTCGGCGAAGTGCTCGCCGCAGGGGGCGCACAGGTGGTCGGTGATTTTCGGCAGCGTCTCAATCACCGCCTGGTCCTGGGGCACCTTGCAGTCGAGGACGCGCAGCGGGTTCGTCGCGACCCGGCGCTGGCAGTCCACGCAGAGCGACGTCGCGACCCCGCGCAGCGCCTGCTGCAGCCGCTCGACGTACGCCGGCCGGCAGGCCCGGTCGCCCACGGAGTTGAGCAGCAGCTCTCGCTGCGACACGCCGCAGGCGTCGAGGAACGCGAGCGCCAGCTCGACCACCTCGGCGTCGATCGTGGGGCTGCTGAAACCCATGGCCTCGACGTCCACCTGGTGGAACTGCCGGTAGCGGCCCTTCTGCGGCCGCTCGCGGCGGAACATCGGCCCGATCGCGTACACGCGCAGCGCCGGGTCGGTGTTCATCAGGTTGTGCTCGATCACGGCGCGGACGATGCCGGCGGTGGCCTCGGGCCGCAGCGTCAGCGAGCTGTCGTCACGGTCGACGAAGGTGTACATCTCCTTGGAGACGATGTCCGTCTCGGCGCCGATGCCGCGCGCGAACAGCTCCGTCTGCTCGAAGACCGGTGTCCGAACCTCGCGGTAGCCGTAGCGGGCGAACAGCTCGCGCGCCGCCGCCTCGACGCGGTGCCAGCCAGCCACTTCGTCGGGCAGAATGTCCTTCGTGCCGCGGACCGCCTGGATCGTCACTCGCCCGCCTCCGCCGCGCGGTACTCGTCCTTGTAGCGGACGTAGCTCTCGGCATAGCGCCGCAGCCCGGCCCGCTCGTCCTCGGTGACCTCGCGGCGGACCTTGGCCGGCATGCCCATCACCAGGCTGCGCGGCGGCACCTGCATCCCCTCGGGCACCAGCGCCCCGGCCGCGACGATCGACTCTTCGCCCAGGACGGCGCCATTCAGGACGATCGCGCCGATCCCCACGAGGCAGAAACGCTCGACCGTACAGCCGTGGAGCGTCACCGAGTGGCCCACGGTCACGTCCTCGGCCAGGACGGTCGGGTGCTGGGCCGTCACGTGGAGCACGCAGTTGTCCTGGACGTTGGTCCGGGCGCCCACGCGGATCTGGTTCACGTCCCCCCGGATCACCGTGTTCATCCAGACGCTCGCGTCCTCCCCGAGCTCCACCGCGCCGATCACCTGGGCGGACGGGTCCACGTAGGCGCGAGCGCCCAGCGCAGGCCGTATCCCCTTGTAAGCGCGGATCATCCGTTGCCCTCGAAAACCGGCAGTTTATCAGACGCGCCGGGGGACGTGAGGGGTGCGC
>CAZVOI010000207.1:0-4407 GCA_964628275.1 uncultured Acidobacteriota bacterium
GTCGGCGGCGAAGGCTTCCGGCAGGACCTTGATCGCGACGTCGCGGCCGAGCTTGGTGTCCCGCGCGCGGTAGACCTCGCCCATCCCGCCGGCGCCGATGGGCGAGACGATCTCGTACGAGCCGAGACGGGTCCCGATGGACAGGCTCATGGGCGAGTGGCGGGATTATAGGCGGCGAGGTTCGCTCGCAGCGTCGAGCCCGCCAGAAGTCGGTGAGCGCCTTTGTCTTGACACGCGCTCGACCGCGGGCGTAGCGTCCTAAGGCTCAACCCAGACTGCTTCGAGCCGTTCCCGTTTGATTCCCCGGTGTTCGTGTCGCCCCTCGGGCGGCCAGACCGGGCAAGGAGGTCGATATGCGTTCACGGTTTCTACCCTTAATCGGGCTGCTGCTCTTCGCCGGCGTCGACGCACTCGCACAGCAGAGCCCAGTCCAGGTCCTGGTGATGACCCGCGAGCAGTTCAAGCCTGGGAACATGGCCGGCCACAACAAGCAAATCCCAGCCTTCTACGCGCTCTTCGAGAAGGCCAAGGTCGGGAACCCTCGGCTGGGGCTGGTGCCGCTCTCCGGCGACCAGAACAACATCCTGTATTTCGATGGCTACCAGTCGTACGCCGAGATGGAAGCCACCACGAAGAAGATGGACGACACGTTCGCTGGCTCCGCGGCGCTGCAAGCGGAGATGGACGCGCTCACGAAGCAGAACGCTTCTCTACACGATTCGCAGACGGCGATGATCGCCGTGAGGCGAACCGACCTCAGCTACCGCCCGGCCATGGCCGACGCGGTCGGTAAGGCGCGCTTCCTCAACCTCACCACGACCCGCGCCAACATCGGGCGTGCAGCCGCCTACGCGGACTACGTCAAGCAGACGAACGCGGCCCGCGAGAAGGCCAATCTCGACGAGCACTCGACCGTCTGGCAGGTGACGAGCGGCGCGCCCACGGGCACCTTCCTGACCTTCGTGTGGAACCGCTCGCTGGCGGAGAACGACGCGCTCCGCACGGGCGCCGACGCGCGTACCAAAAAGCTCGACGAGGCCTTGGGCGGCCCGATGGTCGTGCAGGAGCGGCTGAAGCTGATCTCTGGGATCGTCGCCCAGGGCGTGACAACCCTCTACGCCGTCGACCGGGCACTCAGCCGGCCGTCGCCCGAGTTCATCGCGGCGGACCCGGACTTCTGGAAGCCAATCGCGAAGAAGGAGCCGGCGAAGAAGTAGCGGACACAGTGCCTGCCCGGGGTGAGGCCACCCCGGGCGGGGCCTAAGCGCCGGCGACGCGGGAAGCGCGGCGTGTCGATTACCATCTGAGCATGGCTGCCGTGGAGAGCCGGCCCGCGGACCTGTTGGAAAGAAGCCCCGGCTTGCCAGGAGCCGAGCTCGTGGACGCAGGGCTCCGAGACCTGGCGGACGGCCGGGAAACGGTACCCGCCCTGTTGGTGGCGAGCTTCTCGATTCGCCTCCGGGAGCTGGGCCTCCCGGTGCCCCGACACTCGATCCCGCGCCCCGAGCTGCGTCTCTTCCAGCTGCTGGCCGACGCGCGTCCCGACGCCCATCACCACTACAACGGCCTGGTGCGGCGGCTCGTGAGCTTCGTGCAAGCAGCCGAATGCGCCCGCTAGTCGACGCCGAGCGCCTGCGTGCATTCATGCACGCCCTCGGCGCCGACCCGGAATGCGAGGGCCGCGTTTACTTCACCGGCGGCGGCTCGGCCGTCCTCATCGGCTGGCGCGAGCAGACCGCGGACGCGGATCTCTTGCTGGTCCCCGATACCGATCCGATGCTGCGCGCGCTCCAGAGGCTCAAGCTCTCGCTGCCGATGAACGTCGAGCTGGCGTCGCCGGCCCACTTCCTGCCCGAGCTCCCGGGTTGGCAAGACCGCAGCCGCTTCATCGTTCGCGAAGGCAGGATCGACTTCTTCCACTACGATTTCTGCGCACAGGCGCTCTCCAAGATCCTCCGCGGCCAGGACAAGGACCTGGGCGATGTCGAAGCGATGATCGCGAGAGAACTGATCGACCCGCAGAAAGTGTGGGCCCTCTTCACCGCCATCGAGGATCGCTTGTTCCGATTCCCGAACATCAACGCCGAAGCTTTCCGGTCAGCCGTCCGACGTGTGCTGGGCCTTGGACCGGAACACGACGACGTCGACGGAGAGTGAGGCACCGCGAGGTATCGATGAAACGCTCGCTGCTCGTCCTGGCCGCCGCTCTCGGCCCGATCACCGCCGCACAGCCTCAGGTCTTCGACGTTCTGATCCGCGGCGGGCGCGTCCTCGACGGCACCGGCAACCCTTCCGTCTACGCCGACGTGGGCATCCGCGGCGACAGCATCGCGGCCGTCGGCAACCTGCGCGACGCGTCCGCGGCGCGGGTCATCGACGCCTCCGGCCGCTACGTCACGCCGGGCTTCACGGCGCTCCACGAGCACATCGAGCCGGCGATCCTGAAGGGGCACGGCACGCTGCCCAACTTCACGAGCCAGGGCTTCACCACGGCCGTGATCGACGCCGACGGCCGCACTCCGATCTGGCCGCTCAGCAAGCAGAAGCAGGACCTGGAACGCGCGGGCTCGGCGCTCAACCTGGTGCCGATGGTCGGCCACGGCACGGTCCGCGGCATGGCGATGGGGAACGATTACATGCGGGCAGCCACCCTGGCCGAGATCGACCGGATGAAGGAGTTGGTTCGCCAGGGCATGCAGGAAGGCGCCTTCGGGCTCTCGGCCGGGCTCGAGTACGTCCCGGGCCGCTGGAGCACCGAGGAAGAGGTCCTGGAGCTGGCCAAGGTCGTGGCCCCCTACGGCGGCCATTACCAGGCCCATCTCAGAAGCCAGGGCCAGCACCCCAAGTGGCAGCTGCCGAGCTATCCCGAGAAGCCGATCACCAACACCGACGCGGTCATGGAGACGATCGAGATCGCGCGGCGGGCGCGCATCCCGGTGATGCTCGACCACCTGCATCCGAAGGGGCCGCGCGAGTGGGGCTCGGGCCGGATCATCACCCAGCTCGCCGACCGCGCCTGGCGTGAGGGCCTGCAGGTCTACATCAACATGCACTCCTACGAGGCCTACGACGAGAACATCGTGCTGGTCCCGCGCTGGGCGCTCGTGGCACGGCCGGTGAAGGGGCTCGGCCAGTACGACACCCACCACCCCGATGCCGACTACACGGACCTGCGCGAAAACCTGCGGCGGCGGCTCGCGGATCCGCAGCAGGCCCGGATCATCCGCAAAGATATCGCCTACGACATCGACCGCCAGGGTGGCCCCGACGGCCTCCTGATCATGGACTATCCCGAGCCCTCGCTCGTCGGCCAGACGCTGGCGCAGGTCGCGGCGGCCCGCAAAGAGGATCCCGTCGACACGGCGATCCACTTCCAGATGCACGGCTTCGCGCGCCCGGGCGGAATCCAGTTCCGCGCCTTCGCGGTGTCGCTGCTCGACCTCGAGGAGTTCATGCGCCAGGACTACACGGGCGTCTGCACCGATCGCGAGGGCGACGCCCCCGAGCTGCGCGAGAACCGCTCAGAGTTCGCGGTCGCGGGAGCCAAGCCGTACGTCCATCCCGGGACGTTCGGCACGGCGCCGCGGCTGCTGCGCACGTTCGTCTTCGAGAAGCAGGTGATCACGCTGCCGTTCGCGATCCGCTCGCTCAGCTCGCTGCCGGCGCAGATCCTGGGCCTGCGCGACCGCGGCCGGATCGCGGAGGGCCAGAAGGCCGACGTCGTCGTCTTCGACCCGAAGACGCTGCGCGACAAGGCGACCTACTTCGAGCCGTTCCAGTACAGCGAGGGGATCGAGTTCGTGCTGGTCAACGGCCGCTTCGTAGTCGACTCCGGCAAGCCGACCGACGCGAAGCCCGGGCGCGTGCTGGCGCGCCAGCGCAGCGCGAGCGGGCCGCACGAGCCATAGCGTCGGTGAGCTCGCACTCGTCCCGCAGGATGATCAGAGCGAGGTGCACGTGGCGAAGCTTCGGCCGATCCTGAGCGACTCCGAGGGCGCATTGGTGGATCAAGTTGCGGCGTTGACGCGAAGCCGGAGGACACACGTCCTCAAGAACGCCCTGACGGTCTATTCGTGGATGGTCCAGCAGACCGTGATCGGGTCTCGAGTCTTCGTTCGCAAGCCCAGCGGCGAAGAGGTCGCTTTCGAGACGGCGGAGCTGACCTCTCTCGAGGCGAGCCCGCAGCTCTTGAGCCCCAAGGAGCTGGCTTTCTTGGCGAAGAAACTCGCGCGCGCGAAGGACGAGCGCGAGGCTGCCAGGCTGCGCGAGCGGCTGACACGAGGCTTCTACGGGATCTGACCAGCGTCGCGGTGAGCGTGCTTGATCGGTCTCAAGAGAGGCGGCGTCGACATCGCAGTGATCGGCGGTGGGCCGGCGGGCGCGACGGCCGGCCGGTTGCTCGCCGAG
>CAZVOI010000208.1:0-2131 GCA_964628275.1 uncultured Acidobacteriota bacterium
GCCGGGCCGTTCGTCAGCAACGCGCACAAGAACTGCACCTGGACCATCCTCGCGCTTGCGATGCGAACCGCCGAGCACATCGCGGACGAGCGCAAGAGGGGAAACCTGTGAGCGAGCACGAGCAGGGCGAGGAGGCGGGCGTCGCCGGGGGCGGGATCGAGCGGCGCGAGCTGCTGCGGCGTGTGGGGTCGATTCCCCTCGCGGCCGGCCTGGTCCTGTCGGCCGCGAGGCTGCAGGCGGCCCAGGAGCACGTGCACAAGCAAGCCGCGAAGGTCGGCAAGGGGAAGCCTTACCCCCCCAAGTTCTTCACGGCCGGGGAGTGGGCGACCGTGCGGGTGCTGGCCGATCTGCTGATTCCGGCCGACGCTCGCTCCGGGAGCGCCACCGATGCGCTGGTGCCGGAGTTCATCGACTTCATCCTGGACGACCCGCTCGCCGAGGTGCGCGACCGCGAGCGGCTGCAGACGCGGGTGCGCGGAGGTCTCGCCTGGCTCGAACGCGAGTGCAGCAGGCGCTGCGGCAAGGGCTTCAGCATGGCCTCGCCGGACGAACGGCGGCCGTTGCTCGACGACATCGCCTGGCCGGCAAAGGCGCGGCCGGAGATGGAAGCCGGAGCGGCCTTCTTCACGCTCTTCCGCGACCTCGTCGCCTCGGGCTTCTGGTCCAGCAAGATCGGCACCGACGACCTCCGCTTCATGGGCAACACGTTCGTGGCCGAGTGGAACGGCTGCCCGCCCGAGGTGCTCGCCAAGGCTGGCATCGAAGGCTAGCGAGGCTAGCGGTCAGTCGAGAGGGACGCGGCGCACTCCGGGCACCGAATCGAAGCCGGCGTCGAAGCTGGCGATGCGCGTGACGGCGTTGTTGAGCATGACCGCCGCGTGTAGCAGGTCGCGGACGCTGCCCTGCATGCCGCGGGCGATCAGGTCGCGGGCCCGGTCGGTGTCTGCGAGGGTCACGGGGAACACCACCGGGCAGAGTTGGACGAACAGCTCGTACACCTGCGTCGCCAGTTCGGGACGGCGCAGGCCCACGTAGCGGTAGAGGATCTCCTGGAGCACTTCGGTGCTGGTGCAGCCTTCGACTTCTCCTGCGCGCACGCGCTCCAGGAAGCGGCGGGCAGGGTCGCGGAGGGGGTGATCGCGGCCGGCGACGTACATCGGCAGATTCGAGTCGATGAACACCTTCACGATCGGCCCGCTTCGATCTCCGCGAGCATGTCTTCGATGTCTCCAGTGGGGGCGTCGAGCGTGGCGAGGCGCCCCAGCGGATCGTGCTCGCCCGTCGCGAGCGCGCGCTCGACGGCAGCGCGCACCCACTCACCCTTGGATACGCCCTTGCGCTGTGCCGCCTTCCTGAGGCGCGAGTCCAACTCAGGTGGAATCAGGACTTGTAGTCTATGACTCATATGCTCATGCTACTATGAGCAGCTGGTCCCGTCAAAGGCCACCCTGTCGTCCTTGCGAAAGTTCAATGGCGGCCCCCGTTGGGAGATAATCCCCCCGCACCCAAGCGAACAGGAGGAATCCATCATGCCTGGAGCGTGGACTCGTACGATAATCGCCTCTGCGGCCGTTGTCGCGGCTCAGGCTGTGACAGCCCAGGAGGGCTACACGCCCCCGGCTGCCAATCTCGAGGCCCGGGCCTGGTTCCAGGAGGCGCGCTTCGGCCTCTTCATCCACTGGGGCGCCTATGCCGTGGCGGGCGACGGCGAGTGGGTGATGCACAACAAGCGCATCACGGTCGCCGAGTACGAGCGGGACTTTCCGCCCGCCTTCAACCCGGCGAAGTTCGACGCCGCGGCCTGGGTCGGCATGGTGAAGGCGGCGGGGATGCGGTACATCACGATCACCTCGAAGCACCACGACGGCTTCGCGATGTGGGACTCGAAGCTGAGCGACTACGACATCGTCGAGCGCACGCCGTACGGCAAGGACGTCTTGAGGCAGCTCGCCGACGAGTGCCGCAAGCAGGGCGTGAAGCTCTTCTTCTACCACTCGCAGCTCGACTGGCATCACCCCGACTATTTCCCGCGCGGCCGCACCGGCCGCTTCTCCGGGCGCGACGACAAGGGCGAGTGGTTCCGCTACCTCGACTACATGGACGCTCAGCTCACCGAGCTGCTCACGAGCTA
>CAZVOI010000209.1:0-3295 GCA_964628275.1 uncultured Acidobacteriota bacterium
GGGTGATGCGGCCAGCGGATCCTCGGCGGACCTCTCGCAGTCCCCCACGCTCGCTCACACAGGCACGCAGGCGGGCGTCATCCTCGGCACGGCGGCCTACATGTCGCCCGAGCAGGCGCGCGGCAAGCCGGTCGACAAGCGGTCCGACATCTGGGCCTTCGGCGTCGTGCTCTGGGAGATGCTGACCGGTAATCAGCTCTTCGTGGGCGAGACCGTGAGCGACGTGCTGGCCGGGGTGCTGACCCGCGAGCTCGACCTCGCGAGCCTGCCCGGCACGACGCCGGTGGGCCTGCGGCAGCTCCTGCGCCGCTGCCTGGAGCGGAATCCGCGGAACCGGCTGCACGACGTGGCGGACGCGCGCATCGCGATCGAGGAGGTCGTCGCCGGGCAGGACGCGGTGCCGGCACGGGCTGCGATCACCGCCCCGCCCCGCCTGCGGCGGCTGGTGCCGTTCGGCGCCGCCGCGCTCGTCCTGGTCGCCGCTGGCGCGTGGGTCGCGGGCCGCCGCGCACTCGCGCCGATGCCGCCGCTGTTTGCCGACCTCGGCGCCCCCGACGGCGAGCGATTCCAGTTCCTGGGCGACTACGGGGCCCCCCCGGCGCTGTCGCCGGACGGTGCGCAGATCGCCTTCGGGGCGGTCGGGCCCGACGCGAAGACGCGCCTCTGGGTCCGCTCGCTCGCAACCGGAGCGACGCGGAGCGTCGAGGGCACCGAGGGCGCCAGCTCGCCCTTCTTCTCCCCCGACGGGCTCTCGCTGGGCTTCTTCGCGGGCGCGAAGCTGATGACGGTGGCGCTCGCGGGCGGCGCCCCGACGACCGTCGCCGACGCTTCGGTCGGTCGGGGCGGGACCTGGGTGCCGGACGGAACGATCGTCTTCGCACCCGACTTCCGCGCGTCCTTGCTCCGGGTGGCCGCCGGCGGCGGCACGCCGCGACCGCTGACCCGGCTGGATGGCGCGCGGCACACGAGCCACCGCTGGCCGGCGCTGACCCCGGACGGACGCGCGGTCGTCTACCTCGCGACGACCCGCGACACCGCACGCCAGACCGCGGAGTCGGAGTTGCGCTGGGTGCGGCTCGACGGCAGCGACGACCACGCGCTGGTGCCGAGCCTGGCCAACGGGGTCGCGGCCGGAGGCGAGCTCGTCTACCTTCGCGAGAAGTCGCTGCTGGCGCAACCGATCGACGGCTCGGGGCGCCTCGCGGGCCGCCCGCGGGCCGTCGGCGCCGACCCCCGTTACGACCCCTTCCTCTGGCGCAGCGTCTTCACGGCCGGCGCCGATCGGCTGGTGTTCCTGCCGGCCGGCCAGGGGCAGGGCTCACGCCTTTCGCGGCTCGATCGCTCGGGCCGACTGCTCGAAGACCTCATCGGGGAAGACGTCTACGGAGAGCTGAGGCTCTCGCCCGACGGCAAGCGCCTGGCCGTGAGTCGCGGCCTCCCGGCCGACACCTGGATCCTCGACCTCGAACACGGGACGCAGAGCCGGCTCACGTTCGAGCCGGATGACGAGAGCGGCCCGGTGTGGTCGGCCGATGGCCGGTCGGTCTACTACTCGGCGCCGACCGCGACGAAACCCCAGATCCTCCGCAAGGCCGCAAGCGGCGCCGGCGGCGTCGAGGTAGTGTACGCGTCGCGCGACCTGAACCACGTCTACGCTCTCGACGTGACCGTCGATGGCCGTTGGATGCTGGTCCAGACCGGCGTCTTCCCGTTCAACACCGTCGGCGACCTCCAGTGGCTGGCCCTCGACGGCTCGCGGCGCCTCGTGCCGCTGCTCACGACACCGGCGGCCGAGACCCTGGGCCGCCTCTCGCCGGACGGCCGCTGGCTGGCATACCAGAGCAATGAGTCCGGCGTGTTCCAGGTCTACGTGATCCCGGCCGCGCGGGACCCGCAGGCCGCCGGCGGCGCGAAGTGGCAGGTCTCGGTCGACGGCGGGGGGAACGCGATCTGGTCGCGCGACGGTCGAGAGCTGTTCTACCTCGACCCGAACCTCAACCTGATCCGCGTCGAAGTGGCTGCGTCACAGGGAGGCGGCCTGCGCTTCGGGACCCCGCAGCCGCTGTTTGGAACGACGACGCTCGCCACCCAGGTGTGCTACGACGTGGCGCGCGACGGCCGCAGCTTCATCCTCGACCACTACGGCACGGCCCAGTTGCGACCCCTGCGTCTGATCGAGAACTGGCCGCGACTGCTCGATGCCCGGGCCGCCGGGGGGGGTGCCCCGTGAGCGTCGGCCTCGGGACCGGCCTCGGACCCTTTAGGGTCACCGCGGCCCTCGGCGCGGGCGGGATGGGCGAGGTGTACCGCGCGACCGACAGCACGCTCGGTCGCGAGGTCGCGATCAAGGTGCTGCCGGCGGAGCTGGCGCAGGACAAAGAGCGCCTCGCCCGCTTCGAGCGCGAGGCGAAGCTGCTCGCCTCGCTCAACCACCCCAACATCGCCCACGTCTACGGCTTCGAGAGCGCTCTGCTCGAAGACGGCTCGGTCGTGCGCTTCCTCGCGATGGAGCTCGTCGAGGGAGAAGACCTCGCGGAGCGGCTGAAGCGCGGCGCGATCCCGGCCGACGACGCGATCGCCATCGCGAAGCAGGTCGCCGAGGCGCTCGAGGAAGCGCACGAGCACGGGATCGTGCACCGCGACCTCAAGCCCGCCAACGTCAAGCTGACGCCGGACGGCAAGGTGAAGGTGCTCGACTTCGGCCTGGCGAAAGCCTACACGGGAGAGTCGGCCTCCGGCTCGTCGGCTGACCTGTCTCAGTCGCCGACGCTTGCCCACACGGGCACGCAGGCGGGTGTCATCCTCGGCACGGCCGCCTACATGTCGCCGGAGCAGGCGCGCGGCAGGCCGGTGGACAAGCGCTCCGACATCTGGGCGTTCGGCGTCGTGCTGTTCGAGATGCTGAGCGGGAAGAAGCTCTTCGAGGGTGACACGGTGAGCGACGTACTCGCCGCCGTGCTGCGGCAGGAGGTCGCCTGGGCCGAGCTGCCGGCGTCGACGCCAGGCACGGTCCACGGTCTGCTTCGCCGCTGCCTCGAGCGAGACCCGAAGCGGCGTCTGCGGGACGTGGGGGAGGCGCGGATCCTGCTCGACGAAGCGTCGGCCGCGAGAGATGAGCGGCCGCGAGCCGTCCCGACGGGCGAGCGCCGTCGCCCGAGCCGGCTGCCGTGGGCGATTGCCGCCATCAGCGCCACGATCGCGCTGGGATCGCTGCTGGCGCTCTGGCTTGGCCCGCATGGGGGCGGACCGGCCGCGGAAGCCCCCACCCGCACGAGTGTCCTGATGCCGGCCTCGA
>CAZVOI010000210.1:0-4421 GCA_964628275.1 uncultured Acidobacteriota bacterium
CAGGAGTGGTTCGCGCAGGCCTTCACCGGAAGCACGGAGGACCGTCTGCAAGTGCGCCCACGCCTTCGCGGTCGTTGGGGGACGGGAAGCGGCGTCACCGTGGAGGAAGTCGAGGAGATCTGGGTTTTCTGCAGCGCCGCCGAGCTACGCAAGCACAAGCCGGGCCTCATCCGGCTGGCCGAGTGGGTCTGGGAGAAGGCGGACCAGCAGGCGGTCGCCGTCCTGGTGGACGGCGGGATGGAGCTGGTCGTGGGGAGGGAGTCATGAGCGTGAAGCAGCTGGAGGCGCGACTGAATCGGCGCCTGCGGGAGATCCGCGAAGGCTATGCGGTACGCCATCTCAAGCGCCTGCCGAGCGGCGAGTTTTGGTTCGATCTGGCTCTCGGCTTCAATACCAAGGACATGGCCAAGGTGAATCGTGTCTTCGCCGAGGTCCTGGGCAGTGGTCCTCGCGCGCGGCGGCCGGCGGTTCAAGCCAAGTTCTATCTGAAGCCCGAGACCGTCGAGCGGCTGAAGAAGAAGGCGGCGCACGAGGGCGTGCCCCAGTCCAAGCTCGTCGAGGAAGCGCTGCAGAGCGCTCTCGCCTAGGAGGGCTTGGCGCGCCTCGATGGCCGCGGCGCACGGCCCCGACTCGAGCGCGACGCCGACAACCGCGCTGATCTGGCCGGCGCCCCGGGTCCCACCAACCGCTCAAGCTGTGCGTCAGACACTCGCGATGCGGCCAGGGCCCAGGATTGAAGGCGTCCCGCGTCGGTGCAGGCCTCGATCACCGGGGCTACGAGCGACAGGATCGCGGGATGGTGCTGCTTCACGAGCTCTGCGCAGAGCAACCGGGCGGTGACGACTTCACCCTCCGCGCGGCCCTCCACGCGGCCCAGCTCGCGGCCCTCCGCCCTGCTCCGCCTCCTGACTTCGGCAATCAGACTCGACCCCATGGCGACCTCTTTCGGGACGACCCGCTCCAGCTCACGGGCAGTGTAGCGCCCCTCGGAAAGCATCCGCAATACCGTTGACAGGTCCCGACACTGCCTCGGCGACGACTCCGCCTTGATGCGCCGCGCCGCCGCCTCGACCACCCGCAGGTTCCCCCGGGCCATCAGCCCGACGAGTGCCGCGCCCCCCAGCCCCAGTCGCATGGCGGCAGCCGGGTCCATCCGCCATAGGCGCACCACGGGAATCCGCCGCCAGCACACCACCCGCCCAGCGATGCGCTCCTCGTGAACGAGCGACGACGGAGCCGGCCCCGTCAGGAGAATGACGGTGGAAGCCACCGGTAGCCCGTGCTCGGCGGCCAGCGCCGCCGCGTACTCGAACACCCGCAGCGCCAGCCCCTTGCGGTACTTCACCTCGAACTCGAGGTGTCGCAGGTACACCTCGCGGCCCCGCTTCAGCTTCAGCACGAAATCAGGCCGCCGCGTGACCGCGTTCAGCTCGGGAACCAGCCGTGACAGCACCTGGGCGCGCCCGTCGCCCGTCACCGGCAGCAGGTCCGCAGCCCGCAGCTTGAAGAGCTTCTTCAACGCACGATCGGCATCCACGGCCCAGAGCCTACCCCGGCGAATGGACAGCGAAGGTCCGAATCGAATCAGAAAATCGCCCCTTCACCCCGAGGGTCGGTAGACTCAGGCCTCCGATCTGCGGCGGGCTGTCGGCGCTGATCGGCCGGTCACGGCGCACATCGCGCGCCCGTCGTGCTGCGTCAGAAACCCAGGGCCGGCTGGTCAGCGAGGCCTTTTCGGTCGGAAGTCTCCTCCGGCGACTGGACAGCCGAGGTCCGATTCGGCGTCACGGCGCGGCCCAAGCCTCTCCGCCCAGGTGCCGAGCTGCGGACGCTCAGCCACGCCGAGCTCGACGAGAGCAAGTAGGCTGCGGGCGCGGCCCGGGTCGCACCAGGAAGCCGTGGGTGAGCCGAGGCAGACCGGGACTGACGCGGCCTCGCATAAGATTCTCGGGCGTGGCCTACGTCATCGAATTCACGCCAGGAGTGGTGGGAGCCGGAAAAACCGCAGCCGGAGAAGGGCCATGAAGACTCTGGAGATGACACAGGCGACCGGTGAGCTGGCCTCGTACGCCACGCAGGTGCGCCAGGAGCCGGTGGTCGTCACCGATCACGGCAAGCCCGTGATGGCCCTCATGCCGATCGAAAATGCGGACCTCGAGACCGTGAGCCTCAGCACGGACGCGCGCTTTATTGCGCTCATCGAGCGTTCGCGTGCGCGCTACAAGCCGGGCGCGGGCATTCGCCTCGAAGAGATCAAGCGGAAGTACGGAATCAAGTCGAAGTCGAAGCCCGCGCGGCGCTCCCGCAAGGCGCGCTGACGCTCCCAGGCCGCTCCGCGGCCGCGGCCATGCATCGCTCTCGCTGCTCGTCATCCTGACCGTGGGCATCGTGGACGTGCGCCTGGCGGGCGCCCGCCGGCGCGCGCAGCTGCGCGAGGAGCTCGCCCGCGTGAAGGCGCTGCTCCACCAGGAGGTCCTCGACCTGCGCGACACCATGCAGCGCCTGAAGCCGGCCGAGATCGAGCCCGGCCAGCTCGTCGGCTTCCTTGACGCCACCGTCGCGCGCTTCGAGCGCGAGAGCGGGATCCACGCCCTCTTCGACTGCCCCGTCCAGGACGTGGACCTGACGCCCCGCGTGTGCCGCGAGCTCGCGCGCGTCGTGCAGGAGGCGCTCCACAACGTCCGCAAGCACAGCCAGGCCCGAAACGTCCTCGTCCGCCTCGAGCGCGCCCCGTCGGGCTGGCGGCTCGTGGTGGACGACGACGGCCAGGGCTTCGCGGCCTTCAGCGGCACGCTCACGCACGCCGAGCTCGACGAGAGCCGCAGGGGCCCCTACGTCCTCAAGGAGCGCGTGCGCGCCCTGGGCGGCGAGCTCACGATCGCCACCTCGACGGGAGGCGGCTCACGCCTCGACATCCTGCTGCCCGACGAGGCCCGATGACCACCGCTCGCAGCGACCGCATCCGCATCCTGATCGCCGACGACCACCCGATCTTCCGGGACGGCCTGAGCCGCCTGCTCGCCGACGACGGCGGCTTCCAGGTCCTTTTCGGCCAACTCGCGCTGGCAAGCCAGCACCAGTTTGAGCGCATCCATCAGGTTCGCCTTGGCCTCGGGCAGAGTGTCGCCTTGCGAAATGGCAGCGGGAATCTCTTCCAGGAAGCAGGTGTATCCACCCGCTTTGGCCGGCTCAAAGACCGCTGTCAGCTTCATGTCCCGAGGCTGCCACAGCCTGCCGCGCTTGGCAAGCCTTGCGCGGCCCTGTGCTGTCGCAGTAGCACCATCAAGCACCACATGACCGACACCTCGACAAGCTGGGCGTCTCGGGACGACCCGCCGTGCTGTGAGCTGGCAGAGCGGGCCTACGCAGCGACGGCACTCAGCGGTTCTTCAGGTGCCTGACAGGATAGGCGAAGGGATCCTGCTCCTTCGCCAGGGCCTCGAAGTCCAAGGCCAGATCGCCGATGCTGCGATGCTCGTAGGTCTCGACGGGCCAGGCGACCATGCCACGGAAGCACCGGCCTTCCTGGAGCCAGCGGATGGCGATCGCCTCGGCGGGGCGGTCGTTGGTGACGAAGACCCGATCGTCCGCGGCCGCACGCTCGAAGAGGACCTCGTCCTTGGTCTTCTCGGGATAAAGATCGATGGCCCGCACGACGTCCCAGCCTCGATCCCGGAGGGCTCGTACGAAGTGATCGTTGACGCAGGCATCCGCGAGGACGGGGAAACGCCCGGCCACTACCGGGCCGTCTTGCGCTTCAGATACTCGGCTTTGGCGCGTTCGTGCTCGGCCCCCCAGGAGCGATCCTCCTCGAAAGAGACCTCGATCTCCTCGGGATGCTCGTAGGAGTAGGACAGCGCGGCGTAAACCTGGGCCAGGTTCAGCGCAGGATAGGCCTCGAGCATTCTCTCGGGAGCGTACCCCTGCCGCTGGAGCGAGACGATGTCCATGACCCGGACCCGCGTCCCGTCGATGCAGGCCTTGCCGCCGCAGACCTCGGGGTCTTTGGTGATGTGGGAGTACACCGTCTTCGCCGCCGTGGCCATGACAGCTCCCATTCTACGCTCCCGCGGGGATGCGAGCGCCTGCGTGACAGCCCAGTTGCCGGCTGTCCGCTGGGAGCTACCGGCGAGCCGCCGGCTTGGCGCGCCTCGATGGCCGCGGCGCGCGGCCCCGACTCGAGCGCGAGCCCGAACGTCCCGTTGACCCGACGGGCGCCCCGGGTCCCACCAGCCGCGCCAGCTCCGCGTCGGACACTCGTGATGCGGCCAGGGCCCAGGATTGAAGGCGTCCTGCGTCGGCGCAGGCCTCGATGAGCGGCGCCACCAGCGAAAAGATCGCGGGATGGTGTTGCTTCACGAGCTCTGCGCAGAGCAACCGGGCCGTGACGACTTCACCCTCCGCGCGGCCCTCCGCGCGGC
>CAZVOI010000211.1:0-31243 GCA_964628275.1 uncultured Acidobacteriota bacterium
GTCGCGGACCACGCGCGCCACGCGCGCCATCACATCGGCGAAGCTGAAGCTCGCCTCGGCCTTGGCGATGCCGTATTTCGCCGAGTGACGCATCTGCTGCAGCAGCGCCGCCGACTTGATCAGCGCCTTGCTCGGCACGCAGCCGTAGTTCAGGCAGTCGCCGCCCATCTTATGGGCCTCGATCAGTGTCACCTTGGCCTTGACTGCGGCGGCGATGTAGCTCGTGACCAGGCCGGCGGCGCCGGCGCCGATCACGACCAGGTTGCGATCGAATGACTTGGGCCTCAGGTGCGCCCACTTCGCGTAGACCTTGCGGCGCTGGACGCCATCGACGAACTTCTTCACGGCCAGTGGGAAGATGCCCAGGATGACGAACGAACCGAGCAGCCCCGGCGACAGGATGCCGCGCAGCGACTCGAGCTTCGCGAGCTGAGTGCCAGCGTTCACGTAGACGATCGTGCCCGCGAGCATGCCGAGCTGGCTGACCAGGTAGAAGACCGGCGTCTTCATCCGCGTCAAGCCCATCAGCAGGTTGATCACGAAGAACGGGATCAACGGCACGAGCCGCAGCGTGAACAAGTAGAACGCGCCGTCTCTCTGGATGCCCTTGTCGACGTCGGCGAGTCGCGCGCCGAACCGACTCTGGACGCTGTCGCGCAGCACGTATCGGGAGGCCAGGAACGCGAGCGTCGCACCGATGCTGGACGCGAACGAGACCAGGACCGTGCCCGCCAGCAGCCCGAAGATCGCACCGGCGGCCAGCGTCATGACCGCGGCGCCCGGCAGCGACGAAGCGGTCACCGCGACGTAGCTGGCGAAGAACACGCCGATCACCAGCGCTGGCTGATTGGCATACGTCGCTGCGAGATCGGCCTGCCGCGCCTTGATGAATCCCAGGCTCAGAAAGCGCCCCAGATCGAAGACGAAGAACGCAGCGAGCAGCGCCAGCAGCGCGGCGATCAAGGTCAGCTTGTTGCGTGACATCAGAGCTCCTCGCCTGGTTCGGACTTGTCGTGGGTCGCTGCCGGTATCGCCTGTGGCGAGAGCGCCTGCCAGCCGGTCCACAGCCGCGTGCCGATCGTCAACCCACAAAGCGCGGCGAAGCCGTAGGCGAACAGCGCGAACTGCGCCGGCCACAGGCACATCAGCGCAAAGCAGGTCAAGGTCTCGGTCGCTTCTGTCAGGCCGCCCAGGTAGTAGATGCCCTTGCTCGGATACACGACGCTCTTCAGGCCGCGCTGCGCGGCCAGGACGGCGAAGGCGAGGAACGTCGTCATGGCGCCGATGAACGCGGTGAGCAACACCGCGGCGGCGAGCGCGTTGGCCCCCGGGTCGCGAAACGCGAAGCCGAGCGGGATGCTCGCGTAGAACAGGAAGTCGAGGGTTATGTCGAGGAATGCGCCGCGGTCCGTCGGCGCGGTCTGGCGCGCCAGCGCACCGTCGAGCCCGTCGCACAGGCGGCTCGCGAGCATCAGCACCAGGCCCGGAATGAACTGCCCCAGCGCGATCGCCGCAGCCGCCGCGAGGCCTATCGCGAAACCGGCTAGCGTCACACGGTCGGCCAGCACACCGGCGCGGGCCAGGCCACGCGCCGCACCGTTCAGGCCCGGGCGCAGCCATGCGATCACGAAGCGGTCAAGCACGCATGCGCTCGAACACGAACCGGCGGAACCGCCTTTGGACTGCGGGGGGCTCCGCGAGCTGGCACTCGACGCCGAAGGTCGAGCGTGGATCGAGATCGCGGAGCCTCCACAGCAGCATGCTGAGCAGAATCGTCGGTGACGTCAACACCGAGCACCCTCGAGGCTCGCCAGGAACTCCATCAGTGCCGCGTTGCAGCAGCCGGCCAGGCAAACGCCCCTCCCGTGGCATACTTCGCGACGAAGCGCCGGTCAATCCGGTCCTTCCAGCGCCACACCCAGCCGCCCTGGAACGACAACGATCCCCACGCGCCGATCGCATGCCGCCCGCCAGTTGCGAGCAACGCCAGGAATCTCGGCGAAGTGATGTTCGTCTCGAGCGCGCCCCCGCGAAGCGCGGCACGCAGGTTCTTCGCGAGCACCGGCCCCGCGCGCACCGCGAACACCCCAGCCTTGGGGCGCGGGTTCGCGACCGATGTCGCGCAGTCGCCTGCGCCGAACACCACCGGGTGCGAAACGGATTGCATGAAGTCGTTCACCGCCAGGAAGCCGCGCGCATCGGTCTGCAGGCCCGAGGCCGCGATCCAGGCGTGCGACCCGGCCCCGGTGGACCAGAAGGTGGCATCGGAGGCGAACGAATGGCCATCGGCCAGTCGCACGAAGCCCGCGCCGATCTCGGCCACCGGGCTCTTCACATGCGATCCGATGTCGCGTCGCTGGACGACACGGCGCAGGCGCGCGCGCACCGCCTCGCTGTATTCAGGAAGCGGCGCGGGCGCATCGGTGATGATGCGCACATGCGGCGCAGCCGCGCCCATCGCCTGCTGAAGCCGGTACTGCATCGCCAGTGCGAGCTCCACGCCGGCGGCGCCGCCTCCCACCATCGATACGGCGCGCACCCGTCCCGCCAGCGCGCCGGCATGCACGCGTTCCCAGCCTGCCAGCAGCTTCTCGAGCGGCCGCACCACGACCGCATGCTCCGACACGCCCGTCGCATTCGCGATCAGCGGCTGCGGCCCGACATCGATGGACAGAACGTCGTAGTGCGCCACCGACCCGTTGGCGCAGATGACCTGCCTCATCGCGGGGTTCACGAGGACACCGGAGGTCTGCAGGAACGAGGCGTGGGCGCGCGACGCGAGACGGATCAGGTCGATCGTGCAGTCCTCGATCCGGTAGTGGCCGGCGATGAAGCCTGGCAGCATGCCGGAATACACCAGCGTTGGGCGCGGGTCGATGAGCGTCACGCTGCCCGCCTCCAAGGCCGCCTCGCCGAACAGCCTCAGCACCTCGACGTGGGCGTGGCCACCGCCCAGCAGGACCAGCCGCTTCAATGCCTCGCCTTCCACACGAAATCGCCGAACCATGCGGTAGCGGTTTCTTTCGTCTGGTCGGTGTCGTTGCCGACCGCGAGCCCGGTCAGCGCCGGAGTCGGGCCCGGGCGCCCCGCGCCGAACGCGGCTTGGAAATCGCCGTCGAGGTCGCGGGTTTCCGAAACCCAATTGCCGGCCTCGGCGTTGCCGCTTCGCAGGACGATGGTGCGCACGTGGTCGCTGTAGGGACTCCAGCGGCTCGCGCCCATCGGCAAGCGGTTGTCCCAGACGTAGCAGATCGACGCGGCCGGGATGTCCACGCCGTAGATCGCCTTGGCGAGCTTCATTCTTGCGCGGTCGACTAGCGACAACCGGCTCGCCGGCACGTCGAAGAACACGTAGACGCGAGCGGCGTAGTCGTCGCCCGGCTTGGTGTTCGTGTCGGCACCCGCGACTACGCGGTCGATCTTCCAGCGCCACATGAGCAAGGGCCGATTGCCCATCTCTACGCGCGTCGCGTATCCGGCCGTGCCTGCCGCGGCTTCCGCGCGCGCGCGCAGAACCGTCCGGCCCTCGTCCGCCACGAGGGTGAGCGCGGTCGGCTTGAGCCGGGGCAGCATCACCGGCCGCCAGCCCGCCGGCAGTTGCACGCCGGGCGCCGCGCTGGAGAACGGCGTGATTGCATCGTCCGCGCCCGATGCTGCGGCGGTCGCGGCGATCCCCAGCGACAATGCGATACGAGTCAACATGCCAGCGCCTCGGGCAGGTGAGCAGGGCCTTCGGGCCGCCGAAGCCGACGCCCGACCACGTTCAGGCCTCGAGCCAGGCCTTCACCGCTTCGCTGCGCGCCCTCGGCGTGGCCGGCTCGTGCTCCGGGCACTCGAGACGCAGGGCCGCGTCGCCGAACGGCGCGTCGACGAAGGCGCAATGATGCGGCCGATCCGATCCGGCGTGGATGTTGGGCCGGAAGAAGCGGCACGTGACGCACATCGCCGCGACCGGGATCTGCCGGCGCCGCTGCAGGCTCAGGATCATGCGCGTCAGCAAGCGCAGCAGCGCGGCCTGCTCTGCGGCTGCCAGCCTCGAGACCGTCTCCGCCATGAAGTCGGCCCAGTTCGACGCCACACCGGCTTCCCGTCGGCCGCGTGCCGTGAGAGCCACAGCGAGCGAGCGAGCGTCCTCCCGCGAGCGCTCGCGGGACACGAGGCACTTTCGCTCGAGCGCCTGCACGGCCTCGCTGGTGGTGGCCGCGCTCACCCCCAGCCCATCGGCCAGCTGCTGCAGACGGCAGGGCCCGCCGCGCCGCACCTTCAAGATCGCCAGGATCTGCCCCTGGGTGGGCGTGAGGCCGCGCTCGCCGGCTGCGCGCCACGCCTGCGACCGCAGCGCCAAGCCGATCTTCGAGAGCCCCAGCGCCACGCGCCGGGGCAGCGGCTCGTCCTGGGGCAGCTCGCGGGGCGGCTTCCGAGCGGACACGGCTTGACCTCCGACGCCGATTATAGTATTTAGGACTCCTAACATTCAAAGGAGATGCCATGCCCCGTTTGCCTTTCAGTCGGCTCGTCTCGCTCGCCCTTGCCCTTCCCCTGTTCGTGAGCGCTCCCACCCACGCCCAGACCGCCCCCGCCAAGAGCCTCTACGACCGCATCGGCGGCGCGCCCGCGCTCAAGACCGTGGTCGACGGTTTCGTCGCGACGGCCGCCCCGGATCCGAAGGTCGACTTCACGCGTGGCGGCACATGGATCGCGAGCGACGCCGCGGTCTTGACGCTGAAGAAGCACCTGGTGGACTTCATGGGCCAGGCCATGGGCGGCCCGAAGGCCTACACCGGCCGTTCGATGAAGGTGGCGCATACCGGCATGGGCATCACGCAGGCCCAGTTCGACGCCCTGGCCGGGCACCTGCAGGCCGCGCTCGTCAAGAACAAGGTGGCGCCGGCCGACGTGACGGCGATCATGACGATCGCTGCGTCGACCGCGACCGACATCGTTGAAAAGCGGTAGGCCGGGCGGCGCGAGACTCGCGCCGCCCCAACCAGCGGGGTAACGAAAAGCGGGCGGGCCCCCCAGGACCGACGCGGGTGGCCCGCCCTCCAGCGCGGCTCCGTGCGTCAGTGTCCGCCGCCGCGGCCTCCGCGGCGCCTGGCCTCGACGATTACACCGGCGCTGGTGCAGGTCCAGTAGAGATTGCCGTTGCGAGCCACCGCGACATCGGTGGGCTCGGGGTCGCCCTCGTGAATCGTGCGCAGAGCGCCGCTCCGCAGGTCAATGGCGACGACGCGGTTCCTACCGCCCTGGTCGCCGGCGACGCCGGGGGTCGGCACCTCGGTAAAGTAGAGAGTCTCGCCCTTGTGGTCGATGGCGATACCGCTCGGGTGGTCGAGCGTGTCGCGAAAGACGCTGACCTTGCCGTGCGAGCGCCGGAGGATTACGCCGGCCGACTTGCAGGTCCAGTAGAGGTCGCCGTTGCGGGCCACCGCGACGTCCGTAGGCTCGGGCTCGCCTGTCGACAGGACGATCTTGTCGTCGCCTCGGATGACCGACACCCGGTTGCCGGCGCCCGCGAGGCCGGGGTCGGGGATCTCGGTGATGTAGACGGCGCCGCGGCGGCCGATCGCGATTCCGGACGGCTCTTCGAGACCGGTGGAGAAGGGCGCGACCGCGCCCTCCGCCAGCCGGAGGATGACGCCGGCCGACTTGCAGGTCCAGTAGAGGTCGCCCTCGCGGTCGATGGCGATGGTGGTGGGCTCGGGCTCGCCCGAGTGCAGCCGGGTGATGACGCCGGTGCCGAGGTCCAGGCTCGATACGCCGTTCGCCCCACCGCCCGTCCCGGGGTCGGGGACCTCGGTGAAGTAGACGACCTCGCTGCCGTCGACGACGATGCCGACCGGGCGGGCGAGGTTCCGGGCAACGACGCTGAAGCGGTACGAGTCCGCCGTGACGGGGGTGGCGATGGCCAGCGCGAGAGCCGCGGTGGCTCCCAGGGACAGAGTTCTAATTCTCATTCTCATCCTTGCTCCTCTTGGAAACGGGTCTGTCTCCCCTAACAAGACTGCGGCCCGAAAAGTTCCCGAGTGGCTCGCAGTGACACCTGGTTACAATCCGGATGTGGACGAGAGCCGCCGGAAACGCTTCGAGGCCGAAACGCTCCCGCACCTCAAGGCCGTCTACAATCACGCTTGGCGGCTGGCGCGGCACGAGCAGGACGCTCGCGACCTCGCCCAGGAGACGTTCCTGCGGGCCTACCAGGCCTTCGACACCTACACCCCGGGAACCTATGCGCGCGCCTGGTTGTTGAAGGTTCTGTACTCGGTGTTCGTGAACCGCTATCGGCGCGATCGAAGGGCGCCGGAGGAGGTGTCCATCGACGAGATGGAAGTGCGTTACCCACGGCATTTCGCAGCTCCGGAGCAGAGGACCGAGGCCGACCCGTGGCGGCCGTCGAGCTGGGCGGCGCCCGAGGTGGAGGCGGCTCTCGCCGAGCTGCCCGAGGCATTCCGCCAAGCCGTCCTCCTAGTCGACGTCGAGGAGCTCACGTACGAACAGGCTGCGGCCGCCCTCGACTGCCCGGTGGGCACGGTCCGGTCACGGCTCTTCCGGGCGCGGCGCGTCCTGGGCGCGGTGCTCGCAGACTACGCGCGACGGCGCGGGCACGGCGCCCGCAAGACGGAGACGCCATGACGAACGCCCCGCACTACGACGAGGCCCTTCAAGACCTGCTGGACGGCAGGCTCGGGGACGCACGCCGCGCGGAGGTGGAGGCGCACCTTGCCTTGTGCTCCGACTGCCGCGTCGCACGGCATCGCCTCGATGACGCGCGGACCGCGGTGCGCTCGACGCGCTCCGAAAGGGAGCTCCCGACTGGCCTCGAGCGCGACGTCCGAGCCGCCCTCGACCGGGAAGACCTCGCCCGCGGCGGCATCCCGGAAGAGCGGAGCCGACCTTCCTCGCGGCGGTGGCTTCTCTCCGCCCTGGCGGCGGCCGCAGTGCTGACCGCGGCCGTCCTGGCCACCCGCCTCGCCCGCTCGCCAGAGTTGCCGGCCCAGGTTGCACGAGACTACGAAGCGATCGTGCACCGAGCCGTCCCCCTGGAGGTGGTGGTGAAGGACACCGCTGAGCTCGAGCGGTTCTTCACCGCGCGCGGCCTCGGTTTCCCGGTCCGGGTCTTCGACCTCGGCATGATGGGCTTCACGCTCGAGGGCGGCAGCGTGCAGGCCCTCGGCGGGCACCCGGGCGTCCTCTACGTCTACCGCAACGCCGCGGGGAACCGGCTAGTGTGCCGGATGTACGCCGGCCGCCTGGAAGAGATCCCGTCGACCCCCGACGTGCGTGAGAACGCCGGGTTCCGGTTCCACGTGTTCCACGAAGGCGCGCGAACGATCGTTTTCTGGCAGGAGGGCCCCGTGATCTGCGTGCTCGCGGGGACACTGCCATCCGAGCAGGTCGTGGCGCTCGCCTTCGCCAAGGCTATGAAGCCGGCCTGACGAGATCGCGGACGAGGACTGGGCCGCCGTTGCCGGCCCTGCGCGAACTCGCGCACGGTCTTCTCGAGAAGCTGCCGCTGCTCGTCGAGGTCGAGGTTCGAGAGCAAGCCTCCTGCGGCCGGGCTGCTAGTCTAGCGACCGCGATGACGCGCAAGCGGATCGTGTCGGCTCTTCTCGCGATCAGCGTCCTGTCGGGCGGCGGCTTCGTGCTCTACGGCTGGCTCGGGTTGCCGTCCCGCGAACGCGTGCGCGCGCTGAAGCAGACCAACCCGCAGACGACGAGCGTCATGGAACAACGCCGGCGCGAAGCGGAGCGGCGCGGCAGGAAGCCGGCGCGGGTTCAGACCTGGATTCCGCTCGCGCGCATCGCCCGTCCGTTGATCCAAGCGGTCGTGGTGGCCGAGGACGCGCGCTTCTTCGATCACCAAGGCGTCGACTGGAACGCGATTCGCGAGTCGGCCCGGAGCAACTGGCAGCGGCGTGCCTTGACACGCGGCGGCAGCACCATCACGCAGCAGCTCGCCAAGAACCTCTTTTTCACGACCGCGCGCACGCCCCTGCGCAAGCTCCAGGAGCTGGTGGTGGCGCGCTGGCTGGAAAGGGATCTCGGCAAGCAACGGATCCTCGAGCTGTACCTGAACCTGATCGAGTGGGGCGACGGCGTCTATGGTTGCGAGGCCGCGGCGCAGCGCTACTACGGGAAGTCGGCAAGCGTCGTCGACGTGAGCGAAGCGGCGGGCCTCGCCGCCATCATCCCCTCGCCGCGGCGGATGAACCCGCTGGTCGCCTCCGACCGACACGCGCGCGCGCAATCGCGCGTGCTCGCCCTGATGGCGCAAGCCGGTTACGTGAGGGGCGCGACTCTGGGCCTCGACAGCGCCCCCGTGCCGCCGCCGGAGAGGATCGCACCCGAGGACGAAGTCGAGGAGGAGCCCTCCCCGGAGCCAACCCCCACACCCGAACCGACCCCAACGCCGAACGGCGTCCTACAATAAGGAGATGCAGCACCGCTGTCCGCAGTGCGGAACCGGCCTTCCCGCGGGTGTGCCCGCCTGGGCCAGCAATCTGCGCGTCTCGGACGTGATGACCGCGAACCCGGTGACGCTCGGCCCCGAGGACTCGCTGATGCGCGGCGTCGAGGTGATGCGCCTCCACCACATCCGCCGGGTCCCGATCGTGCTGGGCGGCAAACTGGTGGGCCTCTTGGCCGAGGGCGACCTGAAGCGCGCGCAACCGTCGATCCTCGACTCGAGCCAGGAAGACTTCAACAGGGTCATGGAGGGCACGCCGATCGTGCGCATCATGATCAGCAACCCGGTCACGGTCGACGAAGGCCTGCCGCTCGGCGAGGCCGCGGCGACGCTGGGCAAGACGAAGTTCGGCGCGCTGCCGGTGATGCGCGGCGCCGAGCTCGTGGGGATACTGACCGACAGCGATTTCCTGAAGAGCCTCGCGGAGCTGCTCCGCCACAGCGGTTAGGAGCGGATGGCGGGCGAGCGCGGGCCGCTGCCGGACGTCGAAACCTCCTCGGCCGACTACGCGCGGCGCTTCGCAGGGCCCGTCGGCGGCTTCTTTCTCGAAACGCAGACGCGCCTCGTCCTGGAGTCGTTGGCCGGCCTGCCCGGCGCGAGCGTTCTCGACGTTGGCGGCGGCCACGGCCAGCTCGCGAGGCCGCTGTCGGATGCCGGATTCGCCGTCACGGTTCTCGGCAGCGATCCCGTCTGTGTCGAGCGCGTGCGCGCACTCACCGAGGCAGGCCGAGTGCGCTTCGAAACCGGCGACCTCATGAAGGCGCCGTTTGGCGACAAGTCGTTCGACGTGGCGCTCGCCTTCCGCCTGTTGCCGCACGTCCCTAGCTGGCGCTCACTGGTGGCTGAGCTGTGTCGCCTGGCGCGGCGCGCAGTCATCGTCGACTACGCGACTACGCGCAGCGTCAACGCGCTCGCGGGCGGCCTGTTCGAGGCCAAGAAATCGGTCGAGGGCAATACCCGGCCGTTCCTGGTCTTCCGCGACGGCGCTGTGGCCGAAGCGTTCGCGGCCGCTGGTTATCGCGTCGCCGCGTCGCGGCGCCAGTTCTTCTTGCCGATGGCGCTGCATCGGGCGCTGGGCAGCGGCGGCTTGTCGCGGACGCTCGAAGCCGCCTGTGGCGCGCTGGGCCTGGTGCGCGCCCTCGGCTCGCCGGTGATCCTGCACGCGGAGCCACATGGCTGAGCCCTGGGCGATAGCGCTCTTCCGGCGCTCGGTGCTCAAGCAGCGGAAGCTCGCCGAGATCGCCGCGCTGCTCGGTGAGACGAACGAGCAACGCTGCCTCGACCTCGGGTCCGACAACGGCGTCATC
Organism: uncultured Acidobacteriota bacterium; assembly: GCA_964628275.1. Classification (GTDB taxonomy): domain Bacteria; phylum Acidobacteriota; class Vicinamibacteria; order Fen-336; family Fen-336; genus CAZVOI01. The sequence goes on from CAZVOI010000211.1 coordinate 9,775, forward strand.
AGCTTCTTGCTGCGCCAGCGCGGCGGGCGTTGGTCGTCGGCCGACATGACCGAGGAAGCGGTGCGCTCGATCCGCGAGCTGGTCGGCGATCAGGTCTACGCGACCGACGGACAGTCGCTCCCGTTCGAAGGCGCCGCCTTCGACCGAGTCGTGGTCGTGGACATGCTCGAGCACGTGGCGGATGACGCACGCTTCGCCGCCGAGCTGCGGCGCATCACCAAGCCGGGCGGCGCGTTGATCGTCAACACGCCGCATCTCAAGGACACGGCGCTGCGCCGGCTGCGCCACGCGATCGGTCAAACCGACGCCAAGCACGGCCACTTGCGCCCGGGCTACACCGAAGCGCGGCTCGACACGCTGCTCGGTGCGGGCTTCCTGCGCGAGAGCTCGCGCAGCTATTCGAAGTTCTTCTCGGAAGCTGTCGATACCGCGATCAACTGGGCCGTCGAGCGGCTCGGCAAGCGCGGTTCAGCCAAGGGCCTGGTGGTCACGCGCAAGGACGTGGCGAAGCACCGGAAGTTGTTCCGCGCCTACTCGCTGGTGTATCCGCTGGTGTGGCTGATTACCCGGCTCGATGCGCTGGTACCGGCGGCGGGCTACATGCTGATCGCGCGCTACCGGCGTCAGTCGGACCAGTAGTCGGCGAGACACACGTCCCAGTCGCTCGAGTAGCGGCCGCCGCCGCCGAGGGCGATGTAACGCGGGATCGACTGGAGCAGTGTCACGCTGATGCGTCCGGGCTGCGCCAGCGGGTGCGGCCGGCCAAAGCCGAAGCAAGCGCGAATCATCACGCTCTCGTCGGCGGGTCGCAACGGCAGCGCCTTCACGTTGTCGAGAAAGCTTGGGAAGACATCGTTGCGGAAGAGATAGAACTCGACGTTCGACAGGTAGAACGCCGACAGCGTCTCGCCGCGTGCGGCGATCTCCTTGGCGATCGCCTTGAGCGCGTGCTGCCCGGCGAAGTCGCCGGTGACCGGGACGATGCGACGCGCGCGCGCCATCGCGCGCAAGTAGCGGTAGTCCTCGAGCGAGGCCAGATAGTGGCCGTAGCGGTTGTTGGGGCTGCGCACCACCAACAGGTCACGATAGCTGGGCAGCATCAGCCACGACGGCCGCGCGGAACCGCGGAAGCGGATGCCGAGTTGCTGGTCGTAGAAGGAGCGCAGGATCACGCGCAGGTCGCGCCGATCTTCGGGCGTCAACTGGAACGCGAGAACGGTCTCGATGTGGCGGACGATCTCTGTCTCATTCTTCGAGAAGAGGGCGGCGTCGGGGGCCGCCTCCTCGACCGCCGCCAGCAGCGCCTCCATTCCCAGAAGCGCGGCCGGAGGCGTCGTCGCCGGACACGGCCGCGCCAGCAGCCGGCACAGGAACTGGTACGGATCCTCCGCCTGCGCGAAGAGCGCGTTGAACATCATGTGCTGCACCAGGTTCTGGCGGCGGATGTCGAGGATGAAGGCGAGTGTCGGGCGCAGCCGGGTGATGTAGTTGAAGTTCTGGTCCGGGCCGACGCCCAGGTACACGCCGCCCTTCGGCAGGCGATCGGCGAGCGTCTCGGCGATCTCGAGATACGAGGTCTCGTTCGAAACGAAGTTCTCGGCCTGGAACACGCCGGCCGGCTCCGACAGCCGCTCGACGAGCGCGGCGAACTCCGCGGGCGGCACCGGCGGTATCTCGGGGGCGCCCGGGGCGTGAACGCTGCGGCAGCGGGCCGCGGCCAGCAGCGGCCCGAACATCAGCAGCAGGCCAAGACCGGCGCGGCGGCGGCTCATGAGCGCGCCGCCTTGCGAGCTTCCTTGTTCTTGTACATCCGTTCGTCGGCGAGCCGAATCAAGGCTTCCTTGGTGGCCGCCTCGGCAGGATACGTCGCGCAGCCCGCCGATGCCCCGACGCGAATGTCGATGCCCTCCTCCTGAAGGAACACGTGCTCCTCGAGGGCCTGCTGCAGCCGACCCGCGATCAGTTGCGCGCCCTCGGCATCCGTCTGCGGCAACACCACCACGAACTCGTCGCCGCCGTAGCGGGCGGGATAGTCGGTGTCGCGCACCGCCTCGCGCACCAGGAAGCCGACCTCGCGCAACACCCGGCTGCCGCGCAGGTGGCCGTGCTCGTCGTTGACCGGCTTGAAACGGTCCAGGTCGATGAACACGATCGACAGCACCGACTTGTAGCGGTCCACGAACTTCAGCTCGCGCTCCAGCATCTGGTGGAAGAAGCGCGCGTTGTAGAGCGGCGTCAGCTCGTCGGTGATCGAGAGCTGCTTGGTCTTCTCGAACAGACGCAGGTTCTCGAGCGCCAGCGCCACCGCGTTGGCCAGCGGCAGCAGCCGCGCCAGCGTGTCTTCGTCGTAGACGTGCGGGGTGTTGGCCGCCAGCGCCAGCACGCCGATGCAGCGGCCGCGCGTGTGCAGCGGCAGCATCAGCGTGGAGCGCACACCTTCCTCGACGAGGCGCATGTCTTCGATGAAGCGGTGGCTGAGGGCGAGATCGCTCTCGAGCACCGCCTTTTCGTTGAGCGCCACGAAGCCAGGGCCGCTGCCGACGACCGGGATCACGCTGCCGAGGCCCCAGCCCACTTCCTCCGGATGACTCACTACTTCGAGATAGTCGCCAGCGTCGTTCACGAAAGCCATCGCCAGGCGATCGAATGGAACCAGCGGCTGTAGCTCGCGCGCGAACTCGGCGACGCCGGTCTTCAGCTCCAGGCTGGCCGAGAGCGTGCGGTTGATACGATTCAGCGAATCCGCCCGCGTGGCCGACGCCCGCAGCTCGCCATGCAGCCGTGTGCTGGCGAGGCCCGCCGCGATCAGCTTGCCGAGCGCGCGCAGCACGTCGCGGTCGGGCGCCTTGGTCGTGGCCCCCGCATGCAGCGCCAGCGCGCCGAGCTTGCGCTCGCGGCTCTGCAGCGGTGTCGCGGCCGACCAGCCGCCCTGGGGGAACTCCCTCACGATCGGGCGCTCCCATTGCACGACCATGCGCGCCAACTCGAGCAACGCTGCCGGATCGCGCATCGGTTCGCCCCACTCGGCGCCCGGCAGCAGAGCCAAGTGGTCGTCGGTGAGATACACGGTGCCGCCGGCGATCTCCAGGTCGGCCACGATGCTCTCGAGCGTGGCGACCAGGAGCGCGTGCTCGTCGCCCTCGATCGACAGCGCGTCGGCCACGCTCGTCAACGCCCGGATGCTCCGATCCTGGGCCGAAGGGATGGGCACCAGCGTGGGCGAGTCGTCGTCGCTGTGTGAAGTCATTCCACGCCTTCGCTGGTTGAAGCGTGCGTAGCCAGATTCTATAGGAGCCGCGGCGTGTGGGGCGCGAGCGCCTGTTGGAGCCGCTGCCGCTCGGCATCTCGCCGTTCCGCGCTCCAACCGAGCGTGTCGGCCATCGCCAGCAGGACGCGCTCCACTTCGGCGTTCTCGGGGACACCGCCCGAGGCCAGATCCAGGCGCCGCAACACGACGTCGGCCAGGTCGAGCGGCATCTCCTCGGACAACACCTGGCGCACCTGGTCGTGGATCGTCCCCTGAAGCGGGACGGCACGCGGCAGCGGCGTGGTTGCGGTCCGGCACGCCGCGACGGGTTTCGCGACTCGCCGCGCCACCAGGTCGAGCGCCTTCGCGGCGACCGCGCGCGCGGTCGTGAACTTCGCGCCCAGGATCGAGACGAGCCCCGGCGTGCCGCTATCGCTCTGATGATCGACGACGAGCGACCTCGACCAGAGTCCGCTCGCGTCGCGCTCGCCCGGCACGAGCCCGACGTGCACTAACGCCACGTCCTCGGCGCGCAGCCCGGCCCACGGAAAAGCCGCCTGGACGTCTCCGAAGAACCGCCGCACGCGATCCGGGTCGCTTGGTCGATCGGCGGCCTCATACTCTGTACCCACGATCGACCGATCGCGCCACGGAACGGCGAAGAAGTAGCGCCCTTTCGACAGCGCCCCGACCGCCACCTCGGTCGCGACCGCGCGGCGCAGCACCAGATTCCAGGCGCGCAGCAGCGGGATCCGTGGCTTCTCGATGCCGGCTCGCCTCAGCAGACCCGCCACGCCGGGTCCCGCCGCGTTCAGCACGACCCGCGCGCGCAGCGCGAGCCGCTCGCCGGTGGGCTCGTCGACGCCGTCGACGCCGACGACCTTGGCGCCCTCGCGCCGCAGCGCCTCCGCGCGGACGCCGTTCGCGAGAATGGCGCCGGCGTCCGCCGCAGCGTGCAGGAACGCGAGCAGCAGGCGCTGGCTGTCGACCGCCTGCGCGTCGGTCCAGAGCGCGCCGCCGCTGAGACCGGAGGCAGGAATGCCAGGGACGCGAGCGCGCACCTCGTCGGCCGAGAGCATCCGCGCGGACGGAATGCGCTCCGCCTCGCCGACGCCGTCGTTGCGGTCCAGAGCCAAGGCGTCGTTCAGCAGCATCCCGATCGCTAGCGCCTCGCGGCCGCGCAAGCCGTGGCCATAGGTCGGCGCGAGAAAGGTGAGCGGCCGCACCAGGGCCGGCGCGATCCGCAGCAGGGCACGCCGCTCGCGCACGGATTCGCGCAGCAAGCCGATTTCGAGTCGCTGCAGGTGGCGCAGGCCGCCGTGAATCGTCTTCAGGCTGTTCCAGGAAGCGCCGCTGCCGAAGTCGGCTTTCTCGATCAGGGCGACCGACAGGCCGCGTTGCGCGGCGTCCCAGGCCGCGCAGGCTCCGTAGATCCCGCCGCCCACGATCAGGACGTCGTGCTCGCGCGCCGATAGCGCCGCGAGGTCGCGCTTCAAAGAAGCGCGCCCGCCTCTTCGCGCAGGGCCACGACAGCATCACGCACGCGGTCCTGATGAGTGCGGAAAGACAGCACGCAGATCCGGAGCACGTAGCGCGCGCCCATGCGCGTGCTGGACAGGAAGACGCGCCCGCGCGCGTTCACGCGCCGCAGCAGCTCCTCGTTGCGGGCGTCCGTCGCCGGACCGTCGCCTTTCAGGCGAAGCGCGATCACCGAGAGCTGCGGCTCGTCCAGGATCAGGAAGCGCTGATCCTGGACGAGTTCGGCGTGGGCCCAGCGCGTCAACTCGAGCTTTTCTTGCAATGACGCTCGGAACGCGCCCAAGCCGTGGAGCTGGATCGGCAGCCACAACCGCAGGCCGCGAAAATCGCGCGACAGCTCCGGCGACAGGTCGTTGAACCCCGGCCCCTCGGCGCCCACGACGTCCTGCAGGTAGTGCGCGCTCTCGTGGAACGCTTCGAGCAGCTTCTCTCTCTCTCGCACCAGCAGGCAGCCGGTGCCGTAAGGCAGGAACAGCCCCTTGTGGGGATCGAGCGTGATCGAGTCGCACTCGGAGATCCCCGGCATCAGCGACTCGCCCTCGGGGGTGATCCGGAAGAAACCGCCATAGGCGCCGTCAGCGTGGACCCACAGGCCGTGTGAGCGCGCGATCTCGAGGATCTCGGGGACCGGATCGATCGCGCCGGTGTTGGTCGTGCCCACGCTCGGCACCACCATGAAGGGCTTCAGGCCGCGCGCGTGATCGGCGCGGATCTCGGTGGAGAGCGCCTCAGGCCGCATCCGATAGCGCTCGTCGACTGCCACCTCGCGCACGTTGCGCGTGGGGATGCCGGCGATGCGCGCGGCCTTGGCGACCGAGCGGTGCGTCTCGGCCGAGACGTAAACCGTGCCCTTCGCCAGCTCGTCCTCGGAGAGGCGGGCGCTGCGGGCTGTGACCACGGCCGCCAGGTTCGAGATCGAACCGCCGCTCGTCAAGACGCCGCTGGCGGCGGCGGGATAGCCCATCAGGTCCGCCATCCAGCGCACCGCCGTCTCTTCGATCTGGACGAGAGCGGGGGCCGCCTCGCGGACCCCGACGTAGCGGTTGGTGGCGCAGGCCACCAGGTCGGCGAGCGCCGCGGCGAAGATGCCGCCGCCCGGGATGAAAGCCAGGTAGCCGGGTCCGGCCGTGTTGAAGGACTTGGCGATCGCGGGAGCGAGGCGCGCCAGGAGCCCATCGAACGATTGGCCGGCTTCCGGCGCGTTCTCGACGAACGAGCGCTTGATCTGGGCCGCGCCGTCGAGATCCGCCGACGGTTGATCGGGCAACGATGCGATGTGCTCGACCACGAAGCGCGAGACCGCGTCTAGCTGAGCTCGCATCGCGTCGCTGGAGGGTTCCAACGGGAAAGGCATCGCGCCATCGTAATGCGTGTTAGCGTCGGGCCGTTTCCGCATGGACCGCCTCGCCGAGAGCCCGCGCGACCGGCTCGCGCTCTTGCTGACCGCGGCGGCCGGGCTCGTCTACACCTGGATCAACCTGAGGCGCCTCGACTACTTCCATTTCCTCGAGTGGGATCTGTCCATCTACGCCCAGGGAGCCTGGAAGCTGTCGCGCTTCGAGTCGCCCTATGTGTCGATTCGCGAACTGCATCTATTCGGCGACCACGCGAGCTTCAGCCACGTGCTGCTGGCCCCGCTGTTCTGGCTGTGGAGCGACGCGCGCGTGCTGGTGCTGGTCGAGTCGGCCGCGCTGATGGCGCTCGGGCACTTGGTCTTCTGCGAGGCGCGCGAGCGACTCGAGCGCGGCCCCGCGCTATTGGTGCTCGCGGCCTTCCTGGTCCACCCCGCCACGCAGTTCAGTTGGTTCGAGTACTACACGCCCGACGTGGTCGCGCTACCGTGCCTGCTGGCGGCGTATCGCGCGCTGGTGCGTGGGCGCACGCGGCGCGCTGTCATCTGGTCGGCGCTGGCGCTGCTCACCAAGGAGAACGTCGCGCTCACGGTGTTCGCGCTCGGGCTCTACGGCCTGATCAGCGGCCGGCGGCGCAGCGGCGCGATCCTGTGCGGCATCTCGGCCGTCTACCTGGCGTTCTTGATCAAGGTCGCGTTCCCGTTCTTCAGCCCCGGCGGCTACATCTACGGCGAGCGGCTCTACGGCGCTTTCGCCGCCGATCTCCCGGCGGCGATCCGCTGGCTCGCGCACCCGGCCAACCTCTGGCAACGCCTCTCGACGCCAGAAAGCGCGCGCTATCTGCGGGATCTGTTCGTGCCGCTCGCGTTCTTGCCGGCGCTCGCGCCGCTCCAATTGGCGCTCGGCGTGCAGCTGCCGCTGAACCTGATCAGCTCCTGGGGTTACGCGCGCAGCATCCACTATCACTACTCGCTGATGGTGCTGCCTTTCCTGTTCGTCGCGTTGGCGCATGGCCTGGCGCGCTTTCGCCGCGGCTCCTTCGTCCAGGGCATCGCGACGGGCGCGCTGCTCGCTTGCTCCGCCACGGCGTTGCTGCAAGACGCGCCGCTGTGGACGACGCTTCGCGTCGGGTCGCGCGGCCAGCCCTTCGAACAGGAAGCGGATCGCGCGGGGACACGCGCGCTGATCCAGCTGATCCCCAAGAGCGCGTCGGTCGCCGCGCACTACCGCTTCCTGCCGGCGCTGTGCCTGCGCGACCGGATCTACCTTCTCCCCAAGCTGGGCCCGGGGGGCACCTGGCCCGAGTACGTACTCTTCGATATCGACCGCGCCCGCGCCAGCGAACGAGACTCGTTGGCGCTTCAGGGCATCCTGGAAGGAGATCGCTACCAGCGGATCGGTCTGGTGATGGGACGCACCGCGTTGTACCGGCGTCGCGATGATCTCGGGCGCTGACTCGGCGGGCTACTTCAAATACTTCGCCAGGAACGCGTAGATCTCCTTGCGCGATTCGCGAGCCAGCGGCGTGTCGAGCCGGTTGAAGGAGTGGCCGCCGGGCGCGTTGTCGTAGACCTTGTACTCGAACTTCTTGCCGGCGGCCCGGAGCGCCTCGATCAGGTGCTCGACCTCCATCACGTTCACGTCTTCGTCGGTGGTATTGGTGTGGACGAGCAGCGGCGTCTCGAGCTTCTGTACGTGGTTCACCGGCGAGCGCTTCCTGTACTCGGCCGGGTCGTCGGCGGCCTGCTTGCCGATGAATCCGGCGAAGATGTCGCGGTAGCCCTGGTTCTTGTAGCCCATGCGCTGGACGAGATCGCTGACCGGCACGCCGGCATAGGCGACCTTGTAGGCCTTCGGCCAGTTGAAGGCGTTGAAGAGAGCGTGAAAGCCGCCGTGGCTCCAGCCGATGATGCCGACGCGCTGCGGATCGACCTGCGCCAGGTTCTCGACAGCCCAGGTGCGCGCGGCGTAGCTGTCGTCGATCTCGGCGCCGCCGTAGTCGATCTGATCGTAGTGGCCTTGGCCGTAACCGGTCGAGCCGCGGTACTCGGGAGCGACCACGACGTACCCCTCGTCGATCAGCTCGCGCATCACGTGGATGCCGCCGGACTGATAGCCGACCGACGTGGTTCCGGTTCCGAAGTTGTCGTGGATCCCGCCGTGCACGTAGATGATCAGCGGGGCCTTGGCTCCCGGCTTCAGGGATCTCGGCGTGAAGACGTAAGCGGGGATGATCAGCGCGTTGCCCGCGCCCTGGCCGGTTGGGTTGCGGTTGCGGCCCGGCTTGCTGGTGAAGGCGACCTTGTCGACCGTCGCGACGTCTTGCAGCTTCACGTGCCACAGCAGATCGTCGACCAGCTTGTAGAGCGACGTGATGGCCTGGGCCTCTGCGCTGGGGCCACCCGGCGGGCGAAGTGCGGCTCCGCCGGCTTCGAGCGGCCGTCCCGCGGGCGATGGCGAAGGAGACGGCTGCTGCGCGAGAGCGACCCCGTAGAGTGACGAGAGCACCGCAAGAACTCCCGCGCTTTTACACCACTTCATCGAGAACGCTTCGCGGGTTTCTTCGAGTTCATTCGGCGCGATCTTAGCAGCGCGTCCGGAAGCGCGCGCCCGGCCTGGTCGGTTCGTAGCGCCTCCGAAGGATCGACCTCCCTGAATCTGGTTGTGCCTTGGACGCTCGCGGCGGGCCGCCAGTTGAGAGGTGTAGCATTTCGAACCCCTGGCAAAAGGAGATCTCAATGCTACGTCGCGCCGCGATCGCCCTGGTTGTGACGACGACTGTTTCCGCTCAGGAGACGCCGACCGAGCGCGAAGCCGCCAAGGACGTGCTGCAGAAGATGTCGGTCCTGCAGAAATCGCTGGACGTTCCGGCTCTAGTCACCAAGCTCACCGGCCCGAACCCCGCGCGGGATCAGGTGGTCGCCCGCGCGAAGGAGTTGATGGACAAAGAACTCCTGGCGCTCGGCGACGACATCACCAAGAACCCGGAGATCGGCTTCGTCGAGCATCGTTCGATCACCAAGCTGATCGAATATCTGAAGGCGCACAGCTTCGAGGTCACTGTCCCGGTCGCCGGCCTGGAGACGGCGTTCCTCGCGAAGTACAAGGGCAACAACGGCTCACCGAATCTGGGGGTGATCCTCGAGTACGACGCGCTCCGCGGCACCGAGCGCGCGTTCCACGGAGACCAGCACAGCACGCAGGGCCCAATCGGCATCGCGGCCGCGGTCGCGATGGCCGAGTACCTCCAGAAGACCAAGTCCTCCGGCAGTATCTTCGTCTACGGCTGCCCCGGCGAAGAGATGATGCCGCCCAACGCCAAGACCGTCATGCATGAGGCCGGCGTCTTCAAGGACGCCGAGATCATCGTGCGCAGCCACGCCACCAGCCAGACCACGCGGCCGGCGCCGGGCTTCGGCACCTGTTGCTTGAACATCGACGGCACCAAGTACACCTTCAGCGGCGCTCCGGCCCATCAGATGACGAGCTGGAACGGCCGCAATGCGCTCACCGGCGTGATTCATCTCTTCAACAACATCGACTCGGTGCGCAGCAACATTCGCCCCGAGGCGCGCATCCAAGGCGTCATCACCGAAGGCGGCGCCGCCCCGAATGTCGTCCCCGACCGCGCCGTCGCCGACTTCTACATCCGCTACCCCGACGCGGTGTACCTGCGCCAGGTCACCGAGTTCGTCGACAACGCCGCGAGAGCGGCCGCGCTCTCCACCGGCACCAAGGTCAAGATCGACCACTACGGCACCACCCGCGACGGCATCTCCGTCTCCACCCTCGCCGAAGTCGGCTTCGCCTACATGAAGATGTTCGGCGCCACGAAGATCAACGAGACCCCCGGCAAGCCGCAGGGCTACGAGGAAACCGGCAGCGTCTCTTCAGACATTCCCGGCCTCGGCTTCAGCGCGGCGTCGTCGAACGCGCCCAACCACACCTACGAGATGGAAGCCGACGCGCTCACCGAGGTCGGTCACCGTGGCTTCGTGACCGACGCGCAGGCGATGACCGCGCTTCTCTTCGACTTCGCGACGCGGCCGGACTACCGCGCGGCGGTGAAGCGCGAGTTCGAGACCACGAAGGCGCTCTTCGGCGAGTACCAGAAGGCGCTCGAGATGACGTACATGCCGCCGAAGGTGCCGGAGCCGAAGTAGGCCTGGACCGCGCCATGTCGCTGACGCGGCCGGCGTTCTGTTGGTCCCGGTCTAGAGTAGCGCCGGAGAGGTGAGCGCATGCAGGAGATGACGGCGGAACAGGCGGTCTTCTTGTTGCAGAGCACGCTCGGGACGCTGAAGCGCGAGAGTCGCACCACCAAGAGCGTGCTCTCAGCCGTGCCCGCCGATCGAGCGGAGTATCGTCCCGATCCGATCTCGAAGACCGCGATCGAGCTGGTCCGCCACATCGCGAGCGCCGACAACCGCTTCCTGGAGACCGTCCTCACTGGAGCCTTCGGCCCGGGATCCGGAATCCCCGAGCGCGCGAAGACGCCGGCTGAGATCGCCGAGTGGTACGCAGGCCAGTTTGCGAAGAACTTCGAGGCGCTGACGCGGGTGACGGCGGACCAGTTGCTGACGTCAGTCGACTTTCGCGGGCTGTTCCGGGCGCCGGCGATCACCTTCCTCACGACGGGGCTGCACCACACGATCCACCACCGCGGCCAGCTCTCGTCCTACCTGCGCTCGATGGGCGTGAAGGTGCCGGCGATGTACGGTGAGAGCTACGACAGCGCCGCAGCCAAGCAGGCGGCTCCCGCCTGAAGTAGCACCGACTATTCTGCGCGCAGCGCCATCATCGGGTCGACGCGGGTCGCGCGGCGCGCCGGAACCAGCGTCGCAGCGAGCGACACCAGCGCCACCAGCGTGATGACGGCGCCGAAGATGAGCGGATCGCGCACGTTCACCCCGAAAAGGGTGTTGCTGATCGCGTCGCGTCCGAGAGTGGTGACCAGCAGCGCGAACGCCAGACCGGCCGCGAGTCCCATTGCCACCTGGACGCTGCCCTGTCGCAGCACCATCCGCAGGATCCGATGCCGGTCGGCGCCGAGCGCCATCCGCACGCCGAACTCCTGCGTCCGTTGGTTCACCGAGAACGACATCACACCGTAGATGCCGACCGCGGCGAGCACCACCGCGACGATCGCGACGATCGAGAACATCGTGACGATCACGCGGTTCTGCGCGACGAAGCCGTCGAGATTCTGCTTCGGCGTGCCAACGAAGTAGAGCGGCAGGTTCGGGTCGACCTTGTTCACCTCGCGCCGCAGCGCAGGCCCGAGGGTGTCGGCGCGCGGGCCGCCGCGCGGCTTCACGATCACGGTCGCGAACTGACCCACGAACGGCGCCGCTTGCAGTGGACCATTGACCGTCGAGTAGAACGGGACGTAGAAGCCGGTGTCGTCGACGTTCGGGTTGTTGAAGGGCCCGAGCATGCGGATCGTGCTGGCGACGCCGACGATGCTGCGCCAAGGACCCGGCTGCTCGGTGTTGGCGTCGACGGTTCGGAAGCGGCGGCCGACCGCGCTGTCATTGCCGAAGTGCTTCCTGGCAAAGGCGGCGTTGACGATCGCCACCGGCAGCTTGGCGTCGAGGTCGTCCTCGGTGAAGCTGCGGCCTTCGAGGATCCTCTGACCGGTGACGGCGAAGAAGCCGCCCGTCACCTGCTCGAAGTTGGCGTTCGGACGGTCGCGCTTGGTCTTGTAGGTCTTGCCGTCGATCTCGATCGGGCCGCTGCCGGAGAACACCATCTGGAAGCGGCTCGTCAACGCCACGGCTGCGAACTCCGAGTGCGCGCCCAGCTCGCGCAGCACGCGGTCGTAGAACTGCTGGCGCGTTGCGGGCGTGGGATAGTCGCCATCCATCAGCCCCATCCGCGCCGACATGATGCCGGCCGTGTCGTAGCCGTAGTCGATCGCCTGCTGGTTCAGGATCGAGCGCGCCTGCAAGAGCGCCCCGATCAGCAGCACGCAGGTCACGCCGATCTGGAACACCACCAGGCCGCGCGTCACGAGGCCGATGCTGCGGCTGGTGTTGCCGCGGCCGCCCTCCTTCAAGGATTCGACGACACCCGAACGCGACGACATCCAGGCCGGCAGCAGCCCCGACACGACGGCCGCCACCAGCATCGCCAGCACCGTGAACGCCAGCACCGGCGCGTCGATGTCGAACGTGATCCACGAGGGCGGCGGGTTGGCGAGGTTGCGGACGCTCGCGGACAGCCACTCGACCGACAGCGCGGCGAGGCCGACTCCCAAGCCGGCCCCGATACCGGCCAGCAGCAGGCTCTCGGTGAGCATCTGGCGCAGCAGCCGCGCGCGCGTGGCGCCGAGCGAGGAACGCACCGCGAGCTCTTTCGCGCGCAGCGCCGCGCGCGCGAACTGCATGTTCATCACATTCACGCACGCGATCAGCAGCACGCCGACGCAGAAGCCCAGCATCGTCAAGAGCGTGCCGCGCAGCGGCCGCGGGGTGAAGGTCGCGATCAGGGGTTGGACCTCCGAAGCGTTGAACGCCTTGTTGGTGTCGGGATACGCGGCCGCGAACCGCTTCGCGAAGCTGGCGAACTCGGCGTTGGCTTGATCGAGCGACACGTCGCGGCGGAGCGCGCCGAGGACGGCGGGGCTGATGTTGCGCGGGTCGTTGCGCGGCCTGACTGGGAACTCGCTGTAGAGCGGGATCCACAGCTCCTCGTTGGTCGGAAATGCGAAGCCCTTCGGCATAACCCCGATCACCGTGGCCGGGGTGCCGTTGATGCGAACGCCCTTGCCCAGGATGTCCGAGGCGCCGGCGAAGTCGCGCTGCCAGATTCCATGACCGATGATCGCCACCTTCTCGGCCCCCGGTCTGTTGTCGGCGCCCGTGATGTCGCGTCCCAGGATCGGCTGGACGCCCAGCACGCGCAGGAAGTCCTCGGTGACGTACGCGCCGGTATAGCGCCGCGGCTGACCGTCGACCGTGACGTTGACGGTCGACCCGTTCAAGTAGGCCGCCAGAAGCTCGAACGATTTCTGCTGCGGCCGCAGCTCCTCGTAGTCCATCGCGGAGACCTGGCCGTTCAATCCGAAGAACGTGGCGCTCGTCGGGTCCACGAAGTTGACGCTGATCAGTCGATCGGCGTTGGGGAACGAGAAACCGCGCAGCATCACGCCGTTCACTACGCTGAACATCGTGGTGACGCCGCCGATGCCCAGGGCGAGCACGATCACGGCCAGCGCGCAGAAGGCCCGCTCCTTCAGCAGCACCCGCAGGCCGATGCGGACGTCACGGCCGAGACCTTCGGCGAACATGGTTATCGCCTGTTAGACGACGGCCGGCCTCGGTATGTTCCGCGCCGGACCGGTCTTAGACCACGTACGGCTTGCGTTGCGGCCGAGACAGCAGCGCGTTGGCCGCGTCGTCGTTCTTGAAGCGCTCCTTGACCGGATCCCAGTGGAGCTTGCGCTTCGACTTCATCGCGATGTGGTGGAGGAGGCATGCGGAACAAGCACGGTGCGCCACTTCCACGGGCGCGATCGGTTCTTTGCGCGAGCGCACGCACTCGAGCCAGTTGCCGTGATGGTCTGTGCTCTTGTAGAGGTTGATCTCGTTCGGCCCGATCAGCGATGTGATGATCTTCGGATCGCTGGCGGCGAGCGCCGTGCTGTCCTTCAGCTTGGCGACGGGGTCGCTGGCGGTCACCTGTTCGTTGCCCCGCGACACGAAGATCCAGCCCTCGGTGCCCTCGAAGCGGATGCCGTTCGGGAACTCGCCACTCACGATCATCTCGACGCCGTTGGCATAGCGCGCGTGGGTCTCGAACGGGCCATGCACATTCCATAGGCCCTGGGTCGGGAATTCCGCCGTACCCCAGACCTCGACCGGGCCGGTGCGCTCGGTGTCCATGCCCCAATGCGCGCTGTCGAGGTGGTGCGCTCCCCAACCCGTGATCATGCCGGCCCCGAACTGCTCGCAGCGCAGCCAGCCGGGGCGGTCGTAGCCGACCTGCGGGTGCACGCGCTTCTCGGTGTAGTAGACGTTGGGAGTGGAGCCGAGCCACATGTCGTAGTTGAAATTCTTCGGGACGGGCATCTCCGGCTCGACCTCGCCCGACGGGTCGCCGGGCAAGCCGACCTTCACCGTCTGCAGCTTGCCGATCCGGCCATTGCGCACGAGCTCGGCGGCGTAGCGGAACTGCGGCGTGGACCGCTGCTGGCTGCCGATCTGGAAGATGCGCTTGCTCTTGGTCACCGCGTTGCTGAGCGCGCGGCCCTCCGTGATCGTGAGCGACGCCGGCTTCTGCAGGTAGACGTCCTTGCCGGCCTGAACCGCGTCGATCGCGATCAGCGTATGCCAGTGGTCGGGGGTGCTGATCACGACCGCGTCGACGTCCTTGTTCGCTAGCAGCTCGTGGTAGTCGGAGTAGCCGGTGACGCCGGTGTGGGGCTTTCCAGTCTTCTTGGCGTAGTAGCCGTTGACCAGCGTCTTCGCGTCCTCGACGCGGCGGCTGTCGAGGTCGCACACGGCCATGATCCGAGCCAGCTCGTGTTTCCAGATGCCAGGCAAGTCATGACCGCGAGAGATGCGGCCCGTGCCGATCGCGCCGACGTTGATCCGGTTGCTCGGTGCGTTCTGGCCAAAGACCGACACCGGCACGATCGCGGGGAACCCGACGAGCAGCGAGGAGCCGATCGCTCCACGGCCGGCGGTCGTCAGGAACCTGCGCCGGGACACTCCGTAACGCCTTGGCTTGGCCATGCTCTCCTCGCTCGGGCCGAGTCTAGACCGATTCACCTTTTGAGTGCGGCCCACGACGCGGCTATGCTCTAGGGCGTTATGCCCGACCGGCCGATGATCGACGCCCCGCCCCGGATTGCCAGTGGGGAACCCTGCGCCATCGAGAACCAACCGCAGCTGCGCGCGACGATCTGGAACGTCAGCGCGCGCGGCCTGTTCCTGGTGGTCGACCCTGTTCCCGAACCGGGGGCTCGCTTGCGTCTCTCGTTCTCGCTCCCCGACAACAGCGAGCCGATCTCCACCGAGGCGAAGGTCGTCTGGCGGAACCCGCCGTCGCTCGCCAAGGGAGCCGGGAGCCGGGCAAGCAACGTGCCGCCCGGATGCGGGCTCGAGTTCGTGGAGATCAAGGACGCAGACCTGGAGCGGATCAAAGCCCTCGTGAAGGCCGCGACCGCGACGAAGGATCAGAGCGAGCCGAAGCCGTAGCGCGAGCAGCGCAGAGCCTGTGGCGGTCCGCGTCATCCAGCTTGGCAGCAAGCGCAGCCCGCGCGAGGGCGTGCGCATCGGCAGCGTTCGAAGGCCGCCGCGCGGCGTGCCGAAGGCCGATTTCGCCGCGCGCGATTTCTACGACGTGTGGCTGCCGATGCTGGCGCCGAGCGAACCACTGGTGAAGGCGGCGCTGCGCGCCCAGACCAGCGGCGGATGGCAGACGTTCGTCAAGCGGTATCGCGCCGAGATGAAGCGGCCCGACCCCAGCCGGCTGCTGGATCTGCTGGCCGCGCTCTCGCACACTGCCAACTTCGCGGTCGGCTGTTACTGTGACGACGAATCGCGCTGTCACCGTTCGGTCTTGCGAGCGCTGCTCGTCGAGCGGGGCGCGCGCCTCCAGTAAGGGGTCCCGATGGATTTCGATCTCGCGTCTTCACGCGCGATCCTGGCGCGTACTCCGGCCACACTGGCGACCCTGCTCCGCGATCTGCCCGATCCGTGGGTGCGGGAAAACGAAGGACCCTGCACCTGGAGCGTCTTCGACGTAATCGGCCACCTGATCCACGGCGAGCGAACCGATTGGATCCCACGGGCGCGGATCATTCTCGAGCACGGCGACTCGCGGCCCTTCGAACCCTTCGACCGGTTCGCGCAGCTCGAAGCGAACAGCGGTGCGTCTCTCGCGGAACTCCTCGCTCGATTCGCCGCGCTGCGCGCCGAGAACCTCGTCATGCTCGATAGCCTCGGTCTCACGCCCGCCAAGCTCGCCCTGCCTGGACGCCATCCCGAGCTGGGAGCGGTGACGCTCGGTCAACTGCTCAGCACCTGGGTCGTCCACGACCTCAACCACCTGGCACAAATCGCGCGGGTGATGGCCAAGCGCTACGCGGACGCCGTCGGGCCGTGGTCGGCCTATCTGGGGATCCTGAAGAAGTGATGCCGGCCGCTTCTCAGCCGCCCGCGGCGACCAGCCCCATCGCGTCGATCTGGCTGTAGCAGCCGTTCCCCGTGTCGAGCACCAGGCGCAACGCCGAGATCTCTCGCGGGATCGAGAAGCCGATCCGGAGCACGCGGCCTCGCTTGCCCCAGCACGCGTAGCGCAAGGCCTTCCCGTCCTCGCCGGCGAGCGGCAGGTGGCCCTCCCAGAGCGCCGTGGGATGAAGCTCCTGCGCGGACGGACTGCGCGCGGCGTTCGAGCTCGGCATCCTGGAAGACGACCCGCGCTGGTTCGGCATGCTCGAGGACAGGAGCCTCACGAGCCATACCTACCCCGAGTCGACAGCCGAGGCGATCCGCTCGCGCCTGCCCGGGCATCTCGAGCTGATGAAACGAGCCCGCGCACGGCTCGATCCGAAGAGCGGAATGCCTCGCTCGGGCCCATGATGGCCAGGTGAAGCTCGGCGAGATTCCGTTCGGCATCACCGACTGGCGGGAGGTGGAACCCGAAGAGCGCGCGGGCGAAACGGGCTCAGCCCTCTGGCGAACGAGACTGTTCGGCGCATTGCGGGTGCGGATGGTGGAGTACTCGCCCGGTTACCAGGCGGACCATTGGTGCCGCAAGGGCCACGTGATCCTCTGTCTCGAAGGGGAGCTCGACACCGAGCTCGCGGACGGTCGCCGCTTTCACCTCACGCCCGGGATGAGCTACCAGGTGGCGGACGATGCCGAGCCGCACCGTTCGTCGACGCGAGCCGGCGCGAAGCTCTTCATCGTGGATTGATGGAAGCCGAGCCGGGCCGAGTCCTCGGGAATCGGCCCGCGCAGGTGCCGGCCGCCTTCATCGCGACGCTGGCGGAGTACGGTGTGACGGTCGACGCGGAGACACTCGCGGGCGCTTCGCGGCGCTTCGAAACGCGACGCCATCGCGCGCCTGCTGGCGGGGAACCGCGATCGCGCGGACGCCGCCTACGCTTCCTTTCGGCGTCAACTCGCCGCCCGTACGCGGCGCTGGGCGTTGCGGCTGTGCCGGGAGCGGAGGACGTCTTCCGGTGGCTGCGCGCCCGCGGCATTCGGATCGCGCTTAACTCACCCGCCTTGGCTCATCGCCGCCCCTCCCCGCAAATGGACCAACTCTCATTTGCAAACGATCGCCGCGTGGAACGCGTCGTCGAGGGGAGTGTCGCCGAACAAAAGAAGGTTGCGCATCTCGACACCAACCGTATTCGGAGCGGGGCCCGGGACGATCTCCACCGTGGCGGGGTAGTAGGGCACCGCCTGGTCGACGGAGCCCCGAGTGGCGACCGTAGCGCACCCGGAGACGTTCTTGGTCGTCACCAGCGCGTACTTGCCGGGAGCGCTCCTGAACGACGTGGTAGATGCCGAGCCTCGATCGCGAAAGCCGTTGGACGCGACGACCGCCACCCGCGTCTTCGGGGCTGAGCGGCAAACCACCGCCAGGTGGAATGGGACGCCGTCCTGGAGACCGCCCCCCGGGTTCTTGGTCTCGATGTAGACGCTGCGAGTGTCGGGACCACTGCCCGTGTAGACCCCGGACGGATTGAAGACGAGCGCGTTCTCGGGATCTCCCACGGTCGCGAGGTAGGCGCACGAGGCCACGCTCTCGTGGAACCTCCTCGGGAACCTCACCTCGTAGCGCCCGTATCCCAGCGGGTTCAGGGTGACGCCCTGCGAGGAGCGGACCAGGTCAGCCGAGTATCCGACCACGGCGAAGGCCGTGCCGGAGCCGCCGCAGGAGACGACGAGGTGGAACGGGCCGTTCGTCAGGCCGCCGCCCTGATTCTTGGTCTCGACGTAAACACCCTGGCCGCTCAGGTGGCCGCCCGCCGTGTAGGCCTGAAGGGCCTGGCTGTAGGCGTTGGCGGTGGTCGCAATGTAGGCGCAGCGCTCCACGTTGCGGGTGAACGTCACTTCGTACTGCCCGGTCGCGAGGTGGTCGACACGCGAGACCCCGCTGCCACTGACGAGCGAGCCGGCGCTGTCCACGACGGCAAAGAGGTTCACGGGCCTTCGGTGGTGGCCGTCGTCGGCCGCAGCCGACGAACTGCCGAGAGCGGCACACGCCGCCAAGGCAAAGACGCGCCCGACTATCCTGCGAGCGTCGGGTCTCCATGTCTCGTTCATAGCACCCTCCTGACGGCGACTTGCCGTTCAGTAAGAGTACGCGCGAATCCGGTGCGAAGCACCTCATCAGCTCGACGAAAAATCGCCCGCATCTTCGCCAAGGGTGGGGAAGGGAGGTCAGCTCGCGCCGCCGGAGGCGTCGCGCAGCCTCCGGAACAACCATGCCCGGGCGAAGGTCCAGTCCCGCGCGGCGGTGGCGGCCGAGACCGACAGCACCGTGGCCGCCTCGTCCTGGGTGAGCCCGCCGAAGAAACGCAGCTCGACCAAGCGTGCCGAGCGCGGGTCGTCTCGGCTGAGGGTCTCCAGGGCCTCGTCGAGGCCGAGCAGGTCGACGTCCGGGGAGCGCCGGTCCGCCGCCAAGTCCGCGGTCAGCTCCACCCTCAGCGGGCTCGCCCGCTTGTTGGCCTGTCGGGCGCGCGCGTAATCGACCAGGACGCGCCGCATCATGCGCGAGGCCACGGCCAGGAACTGTTCCCGGTTGCGCCACGGCCCGTTCTGGCTGGCGAGGCGCAGATAGCCCTCGTTCACGAGCGCCGTCGGGGACAAGGTGTGGCCCGACCGCTCGCCCCTGAGTTGCCGCGCGGCGCGGCGCTTCAGGTCGTCGTACAGGAGCTCGAACACCTGCTCCCGCGCGCGCACGTCCAGCTTCCAATCCTGAAGCAGCGCCGTGACCTCGGCGACAACCTCCTCGCGAGCCACGAACGCAGGCTAGGGACAAGCCCGCAGCCCGTCAAACACGCTCCGCGCCCGGGTGACGCCGATCACCTGGTGGTGACGCGGGCCAGTTTCTCGAAGCGCGGTTCACCGCGGAGGGGGTCCAAGTCCGAGTCGACGCGCAGCCAGCCGGGCGTGACGTGGTAGGGCATCTTCAGGAGTAGCTCGAGCGCATCCAGCGCCCTCGGGTTATCTCGAGCGAGGATGTGGATCCGCACGAGCTGATTCTGGCAGTTCGCGCCGGCGCGCATGTCCTTCGCGATTCGAGCGAGGGCCGCGCCTCGCTCCGCCTGCTTCACGGCCTCGTCCGTCCGGCCCAGATACGCGAGCACGAGACCCAGGAAGGCGCGGCGCTGGGGGTCCTCCGGAGCCGCCGCGACCTGGGCCGCCAGAGCCTTCCGCGCCTCCTCGGCGAACTCTCGGACCTTCGCTGCTTCTCCGCGCCGGGCCGCCGCTCGCGCCAGGGCGAGCCCCCACCAAGCCCTGTCGTCGTCGAACGCTCCCGGGGTCAGGCGGAGGAGCAGGTCCCGCTGTGACTCAACTCTCCGCCGTGGATGGACCTGCTCGACCTGGAGCTGCGGGAGCTCTTCTGGATCTGCGGGGATCGTCAGGCGACGTGCGTGCGGACCTGGGCCTCGATGCGCCTCCAGGTCGTGCGTCGGGCGAGGCGGAGTTCGTGGTCGGATTGCAGATCGAGCCAGATCTCGGGCGACACCCCGAAGTACTTCCCGAGCCGGAGCGCGGTGTCCGCCGAAAGGGCCCGCTTGCCGCTCACGATCTGGCTGACCCGGTTCGCCGGCACGGCGATGCCCCGCGCCAGTGCGGTGACGCTGATGCCCAGGGGGCGCATGAACTCCTCCATCAGGATCTCGCCGGGGGGGATCGGGTCCAACTGCCTATTCCTCATGACGTCTCCTCACCGGTAGAGCATCACGGCGATACGGGCACAACGTTCTGGCGAACGCTACAGTTCGGAGCGATCGCTCAAGGCTGATGCGTGGCGAGAAAGCCGAGGCGTTGCATCCGACGGAAGTCCTCGTCCAGAGACCAGACTTCGGCGCCCGCCTCCGCGGCGATCGCCCCAATCAGGAGATCCCCGAAGCCGAACCGTTGGGATTTGTTCCGGGCCGCTTCGGTCCACTTCAGCATCAGCGTCCACGTGGACGCCCTGGGCTCGAGAACCGGCAGGGCTGACAAGAGTTTGGCCAGCTTCGGCAGACCGTGCTTCGACGAGCCCGAAAGCAACTCGATCTTCACTGGAATCGGAAGCAGGACGGCGTCCTGATCGAGCAGGCGGTCGAGGTGGGATGCCTCCTGGGACTCGCGCGACCGAAGGGCCTGCACCCACACGGACGTGTCGACAGCGATCAACGCTTCGGCCGCCTCCGCGACTTGGGGATATCGATATCCAGTTGAACCTGCCCCAACGACGCTCTCAACTGATCGAGCCGGCTCCGCCGCACCAGCTCTCGCAAGGACTGGATCACGGTATCGGTTTTCGACTTGAAGCCCAGGATCTGTTGGGCCTCGAGAACCAAGGGCTCCGGAAGGTCAAGCGTGGTTCGCATAACTTCGCCGGTTTTATCATACTCCGTGCGGCATAACAAAGCGTCTTCGATGTATGCCTGCAGTCATCGCCCGTTTCCGACAAGAGCCATCCGGAATCCCGGCGTCAACGTGTTCCGGGAGCGGGGCACTCCCTCCGCCTTGGGTCCGCGGCGGGGTTCAGGGCGGGTCGTTTCCTGGGCCGGACCCTGCTTCGGCAGTCACCCTGGTGATCCCGGGAACGCCGTCGAAGCCCGTGTCGAAGGTCATGATTCGCGCCACGCGGTTTCTCTGCATGACGGCGACATGAAGCGCATCCCGGGCTGATAGGCGCTGCGACCCGAGCAGGACGTCTTTGGCCCTCTCCACCTCGCTGCGGCCCACCGGGAACACCTCGTCCACCAAGCCGAGCAGGCTGGAGAAGGCGGGCTGGATGAACTCCCGGCTCCGGATCGCGGCGTAGCGATGGAGGATTTCCTGAAGCACCTCGGCGTCGGTCACCAGCCTCTCCCTTGCCGCGATCGCCCCCGACAGTAGGCGTCGCGTGTCCTCCTTGTGCGGGTGCGGGCCGCCGATGAGATACATCGGGATGTTGGAATCGAGAAAGATCACGCGCTAGGGCCGGACAGGTATCCTCTCTCGATCTCGGCGAGCATCTGATCGATGTCCGGTGCGGGCGCGGAGTGCTCGAGCGCGGCGCGCAAGACCTCGAGCTTCCGCTCGGGCTCCCGTGTCGACACCCCCCGCCGCGCCTGGTGCAACGAGCGCCGTACCCACTCCGAGAC
>CAZVOI010000212.1:0-4627 GCA_964628275.1 uncultured Acidobacteriota bacterium
ACGAGCGCGGCAAGGAGATGGGCCTGGCCGGGCGGCGCCGCGCGACGGCGCTGTTCGGCGCCGACCGCGTGGTCAGCCAATACGAACGGCTCTACGAGCGCACGCTCGGCTGAACCAGCCGACCGCCTTGTGAAGATTAGATGTCTATGCTCTAATTGTCACGGATGGAACGCGCCCGATCCGCCTCGCCTCGATTGCGCCAACTGCTGGGGCAGTTTCCGGCGCTCGCGGTGCTGGGCCCCCGCCAAGCTGGGAAGTCGACCCTCGCGCGGCTAACGTTCCCCGACTGGAAGCACTTCGACCTCGAGGACCCGGGCGACTACATACGCCTGGAGCGCGATCCGTTGTTCGCGCTCTCCGAACATCGCAAAGTGGTGCTCGACGAGGCTCAACGCTTGCCGGCGCTATTTCCGGCGCTGCGCTCCTTTCTCGATCGCGACCCTCGGCGCAGAGCCGTGGTGCTGGGCTCGGCTTCGCCGAACCTGCTCTCGGGGATCTCGGAATCGCTGACCGGCCGTGTCGGGCTCTTCGAGCTCGGGGGCATCTCGGTTTTCGAAGAGGATGGGCCCGGGCTCTGGGTCAAGGGCGGGTTCCCGCGAGTGCACTGGAGCCGGCCTCGCGCGAAACCCGAGGACTGGTACCCCTCCTACCTCCGCACGTCCCTGGAGCAGGACATCCCACAACTCGGCTTCCGGATCTCGGCACTGCGGCTCAGGAACCTCCTGACGATGCTCGCGCACGTCCACGGTGGACTGCTCAACCTCAGCGAGTTGGGCGCGTCGCTGGGCGTCAACTACCATTCGGTTTCCCACATCGTCGACATCTTCGAAGGCATCTTCCTGGTGCGGCGTCTCCCGCCCTACTACGCCAACATCGGCAAACGGCTGGTCAAGAGCCCCAAGCTCTACGTGCGCGATACCGGCATCCTTCATTCGCTGCTGGGAGTGCCCTTTTCGCGGAGCGCGCTCTTGGCCCATCCCAAGGCGGGACCCAGTTTCGAGGGCTTCTGTATCGAGCAGATCGTCGCTCACGCTCGGCTGGTCGATGCCACCGCACAGGGCTTCTTCTTCCGCACCCACGGCGGAGTCGAGGTGGACCTGTTGCTCTCGCTGCGGGGGAAACTCGTTCCGATCGAGGTCAAGCTCGGCGCGTCGCCGCCAGACACGCGCAGCCTCGAGACGTGCATGCAGGATCTCGGCTTGAAGAGCGGTTACGTCGTCCATTGGACCGGCCGGCCGGAGCGAATCCGACCCGGGATCGTCATGTGCGGCCTGCTCGAGCTACTCGAGATTCTCGGCCTGCAGCCTGGAGGCGTGCGCAAACGCGCGTAGCCAACGCCTCGGGTAGTTGACGGCGTCCACCGCGAGGCGGATACTGATCTCTCCGGGGGCCCGTTCTTTCGCAGGTTTCTGTCGCGCTTTACCCAAAGCCCATGCCCGGTTCCCTCAAAACCATCGGAGGCCTGACCATGTCCTTCCGCCGACTTCTGGCGCTTTCCGCCGCAGCTCTCATCACGATCGCCCCTTTAGCGTCCGCACAGTCCAACGCCATCAACGGCGCGATCGAGGGCGCGGCCAAAGACACGACCGGCGCCGTGCTCCCCGGAGTGACCGTCAGCGTCACGAACCTGGACACCGGCGCCTCGCGCAGCCTCACCACCAACCCCGCGGGTGAGTACCGCGCGCTGCTGCTGTCGCTGGGCAACTATCGGGTGCGCGCCGAGCTCAGCGGCTTCAAGGCGATCGAGCGCACCGGCATCAAGCTGTCGGCCGGCCAGACCGCGGTGCTGAACTTCACGATGGAGGTCGGCGGCGTCCAGGAAGTCATCTCGGTCAGCGGCGAGTCCCCCGTGGCGGAGCCCGGCAAGATCGACCTGGGCCGCACGATCAGTGAAACCGAGATCAAGAACCTGCCGCTGGTGTCGCGCAACCCCTACAACTTCGCGTTCCTGCAGGCGAACGTGACGGGCTACGAGAACAACGAGTTCGGCGTGCCGCGCATCAACGCCAACGGCACCCAGATGCACACCAACTACCAGATCGACGGCAACACCAACACCCAGAAGGACCGCGCCGGGCTGCGCATGCTGCCGGCTTCCGAGATCATGGTGCGCGAGGTCAAGGTCATCACCAGCGGCTTCGCGCCCGAGTTCGGCCAGACGACGGGCATGGTCTACAACGCGATCACGCCCTCCGGCGCCAACCAGTTGGCCGGGTCAGCGAGCTTCCGGTTCCGCCGCAAGGACTTCTCGGAGCGGCCGTTCTTCCTATCGCCGACGGCGGCGAAGCCGGACACGCACGTGAACAACTACACGGCGACGCTGGGCGGACCGATCCAGAAGGACAAGACCCACTTCTACGCCGGTTATGAGTTCGTGGACCGCGACCTGTCGGCCGACCGCGTGATCACGGTGACGGACGCCAACGCCCAGCGGCTCGGCTTGAGCTCGACCGCGATCCCTGCCTCGCGGGTGATCCCTGCCAAGCAGTCGGTCAACTTCCTGCTCGGCAAGATCGATCACCAGTTGAGCCAGACCAGCAAGCTGTCGGGCCGCTACTTCTTCTTCAAGAACAGCTCACCCTACAACATCGGCGGCGCCCTGAACACGGTCGAGCGCGCGACGGACTTCGCGGACAAGATGGACTCGACTTCCGCTCAGCTCATCTCGAGCTTCGGCTCGACCCGGCTCAACGAGCTGCGCGTGCAGTATGCGCGCCGCCACCAGTCGCGTCTCGCCAGCGAGGACGCCGGCACGGGACCCGCTGTCAACGTCACGGGTGTCGCCAGCTTCGGCGCCCCGCTCGACGGCGCACAGAGCGCCAACTTCGATTTCCACCAGAACATCTTCCAGGTGATCGACAACTACTCCTGGATCAGCGGCCGCCACAACATCAAGATCGGCGCGGACCTGCAGTTCGTGAAGGACGAGCGCGTCAACACGTTGCGCTCGATCTACACCTTCCCGAGCGTGGACGCGTACCTGGCCGCGAAGAACGGTAGCAACACCCGCTCCTACACCAACCTCGTTCAGGATCTGGGCGACCCCACCGTCAACTACAACTCGAGCTTCTTCGGGTTCTTCATCCAGGACGACTTCAAGATCAGCTCGAGCTTCAAGCTGCTCTACGGGCTCCGCTACGACTACTTCAAGGTCCCCGACTCGCGGCCGTTCGCGGCCAACCCGCTGTCGGCGAGCTTCAAGATCGACAAGAACAACTTCGCGCCCCGCGTCGGCTTCTCGTGGTCGATCGACAAGGAGGCGCGCACCGTGCTGCGCGCGTCGTCGGGCGTGATGTACGAGCCGCCGCTCTTGAACTTCTACGAAGACGCGATCCTGCGGAACGGCGAACCGAAGAGCTTCACCACGACACTTTCACCCACCTCCGCCGGAGCGCCGGCGTTTCCGTCGACGCTGGCCAGCCTGCCCCCCGGCTTCGCGCTGCCGACGCAGAGTACGGTCGCGATCGCGGCCGACTTCGCGACGCAGTATTCGATCCTGACCAACGTCCAGCTCGAGCGCGCCCTTACCAAGGACCTCTCGGCCTCGATCGGCTACGTGAACTCGCTGGGCCGCAACATGCCGGTGCTGGTCAACACCAACCTGATCCCGACCGGCCGCACGCTCGGCGATGGCCGCCCGATCTACTCGACCGCCGTCTCAGCGGCGACGCGTGTGAACCCCGCCTTCAACCAGACCGACGTCTTCCAGTCGATCGCCGAGGGCAGCTACAACGCCTTCACGGCCCAGGTCAACAAGCGCATGAGCCGCGGCTTCCAGTTCCAGGCGAGCTACACGTACGCCAAGGGAACTGACAACGCACCGCTCACCGGCACATACGTCGTCGGTAGCGGTGACGACCGCATCTCGGATCCCTCGAACCTGGCGCGCGACAAGGGTGTCGTTCCGTTCAGCCAGACCCACACGTTCGTATTCAGCTCGGTGATCCAGCCCAAGTTCGAGGGTTCGGGCTTCGGCACGATGCTGGCGAACAACAACCAGCTCGGCTTCATCGTGATCGCGAACAGCGGGCTGCCGTTCAACATCCGCTCGAACCTGGACCTGAACCAGGACGCCATCATCAGCGACCGGCCGCTGAGCTTCGACCGCAACATCGGCCGCCTCGGCACCGTCATCAACCTCGACGCACGCTACGTGCGCTTCGTGAAGCTCAGGCAGCGGATGCGGGGCGAGCTGTTCGTCGAGGCCAAGAACCTGCTGAACCGCGGCTGCTCGGTGGCCTCCGAGTACGCGACATGCACCTCGAACGTGTCGGGCGTGGTCCGCGCCGTCACGACCGACGCGGCCGGCAACCTGGCCGCGTCGCTGCCGAACCCGTTCCCTGGAACGGGGGGCTACGACCAGCGCGCCTTCCAGCTTGGGCTGAAGCTGACGTTCTAGTTTTCCGCGCCGGCGTTCGAATCGCACGGGGAGCCTTCGGGCTCCCTTTTTTGTGCTCTCCCTCGCCTCGGTCCCGATGCGGGCTTCCCCCGCAGTGAGATCGCCCTCCCGAAGCCAGGTTATACTTTCTCCACGGAGTTGGACTATGTCGAACCGTGTAGGACCAAAGGGGCAGGTGGTCATCAGCAAGCCGACTCGCGACCGGCTCGGCATCGGCCCGGGCTGGCA
>CAZVOI010000213.1:0-2804 GCA_964628275.1 uncultured Acidobacteriota bacterium
GTGACCGCCAAGGAGATCACCGAGGAGGACCGCCGCCGCCTCAACGGCCAGGTGCGCCGCGTACTCCACAAGGGCTCGTTCTCGCGCGAGGAGCTGTCCTCGGAGCTGCGCCGCGCCCTCGAGTCCGGCCGCAAGCGCTGAGCGGTCCTTGACTTGCCATGTGGCTGAACGTACGATGCCATATGGCTCAAGGCTCGGTCATGCACGAGATCGTCGAGTTGAGGCCGCCTGCCGAACCCTCCGCCATTCCGCTTTATGCGTCGCTGCTGGGGTTGCGCTGGACGAACCCGCTCGACGTGGTCAAGGGCGTGGAGCGCGGACTCAGATTCCAATCGCTCGCACACTTTCAGAAGGTCACGCAGTTTTCCACTAACGATCTCGCCGAGGTCGTTTCAATCACGCTGCGAACTCTGCATCGGCGCAAGCTGCACGGACGGCTGGCGCCAGATGAGTCCGATCGCCTGCTTCGGGTGTCGAGGCTTTTCGCAAAGGCTCTCGGCCTCTTCGAAGGCGACGCCTCGGCTACGCGGACGTGGTTCTTCACGCCGGCGAAGGCGCTCGGCGGGGAACGACCGATCGCACTCGCGAGGACCGACCTGGGCTCGCTGGAAGTCGGTGCTTTGATAGACCGGCTCGAGCAGGGAGTTCTCAGCTAGTGCCGAGCGCCTGGCGCCTCACCAAGGCCAGGTACTTGTCGACGGCTTGGGACGGGGAAGGGGCGAGGCGCTCCGGCGGACGCTGGAACAGTGCTGGAACGGCGGTCGTCTACACCTCAGCAACACTGTCGCTCGCGCTGGTCGAGACGCTCGTGCACCTCCCGAGCGGCGTCCTTCCCGCGTTTGCCGCGGTGCGAGTGCAGATTGACGACTCCCTGATCACCGCCCTGGAGGACAGCGTCCTGCCGAGGGATTGGCGCAACGACCCCGCGCCGGCCTCGACTCGGTCGATCGGCGATGCCTGGGTTCTGTCGGGCACCAGCGCGGCGCTCAGAGTCCCGAGCGTCGTCGTCCCCATGGAGTTCAACTACGTGCTGAATCCCAGGCATCCTGACTTCGCCCGCGTAGTCGTCGGAACGCCGCTGCCGTTCCCGTTCGACCCGCGACTGCCGCTGCCGTAGGGTTGGGCTACAGACTACTCATGGCCGCTTTGCCAGGATTGCGTCGATCTTGGCGGTGAGCAGCGGGAAGTCCACCGGCTTGGTGGCGTACTCGTCGCAGCCGGCGGCGAGCGCCTTCTCGCGATCGCCCGCCATCGCGTGGGCGGTGAGCGCCACGATCGGGACTCGCGCCGTGTTCGGCGAGGCCTTGAGCCGCCGCGCCGCCTCCCAGCCGTCGATCAGCGGCAGGCTCATGTCGAGCAGGATCAGGTCCGGCGCCTCGCTCTCCGCCATCAGGATCGCCTGCATCCCGTCGGCGGCCATCAGTACCTCGTGGCCCCTGCGCTGGAGCCGTCGCGACAGCATGTCGCGGTTCATGTCGTTGTCTTCGACGAGCAGGATCCTGGCCATTTCGGGGGCACGCCCCATGACACGGTTATCACAGTACCCGCCGCGGCTCAAACCGGCAGCCCTCCGGCGCCGTTGAGCCCGGATGGTAGGCTTCGTGCCTTGGAGGGTGGGGCGCGTGGCTCTGGTTCCCGGTTCGAACGCCGGTCCCTACCGCATCGTCGCGCCGCTCGGCCGCGGCGGGATGGCGACCGTCTACGAGGCCTACGAGGCCAAGCTCGACCGCTACGTCGCGCTCAAGGTGCTGCCGCGCGAGTTCCTGCACGATCCCACCTTCGCGGAGCGCTTCCGGCGCGAAGCTCAGGCGCTCGCGAAGCTCGAGCACCCGAACATCGTGCCGATCTTCGCCTACGACATCGAGGAGGCCGAAGGCATCCCGTGGATGGCGATGCGGCTGATCAAGACCGGTTCGCTCGCCGACCTGCTCAAGCGCGAGCGGCTTGCCCGCGCACGAGCGGTCGCGATCCTGCGCGGCGTCGCCGACGCGCTCGACTACGCGCACGGCAGGGGCATGGTGCACCGCGACGTCAAGCCCCAGAACGTGCTGCTCGACGACGCCGGCCGCGTCTACCTGGCCGACTTCGGCCTCGCCAAGATGTACGAATCCTCGGGCGGGCTCACCGCGAGCGGGATCATCACGGGGACGCCGCACTACATGGCCCCGGAGCAGGCCACGGCGCTCAAGGTCGGGCCGCCTGCCGACGTCTACGCGCTCGGCATCATGGCCTACGAGATGTTCACGGGCCGCGTGCCGTTCGCGGCCGACACTCCGGTCGCGGTGCTGATGAAGCACGTCCAGGAGCCGCTGCCGCTGCCATCGCCCGACATCGTCCCGGAGCCGCTGCTGCGCGCCCTGTTGAAGGCCACCGCCAAGAAGCCCGAGGACCGTTGGCGCTCGGCGGGCGCCTTCGCCGAGGCGCTCGCCGTCGGGCTCGGGCCGGCCGCCTCCGCGCCCGCTGCCACGTCGACGCTGACGATGCTGCCCGCGCTGGCGCCCGCGGCGCTCGTCACGATCGCGTCCGCTCCCACCGCTCGGCGGCCGGCCTCGCGTCTTGGGCTGTGGCCGGGCCTGGGCGTGCTCGGGCTGCTGGCGGCGATCGCGGCGACGCTGGGCCTGTGGCTGTGGGGCGAGAGGTCGCAGCAACGCGCCACTCGGTCCGGCCCGCCGGCGACGCTCGCACCCGCCCCGGCGCCCACTCCCGCGGCAGCGGCGGCAGCGAAGGAAACGCCCCACCCGCCCGCCGCTCGCACGAGCGCTGCGCCCGCGTCGCCTCGACCCGCCGACCCGCAAGTGACTCCC
>CAZVOI010000214.1:0-2844 GCA_964628275.1 uncultured Acidobacteriota bacterium
GACGGGGCCGAAGGACGCGCCCGGCACGATGCCGAGCGTCGCCAGCCGCTCGCCCCCGGAGCGGACCGCCCAGGCTCCCGCCAGCAGGGCGAGAGCGCTCGGAATCGCGGCGACCGCCCACTCGGCGCGGCGCGCCCGCGCCGGCCGCACCGCGGCCACCCGCGCGAGCACGCGCTCCAGGCCGTCGCGCGGCGGGGCGTCGTCCAGGCCGCTCGCGACCGCGCGCTCCAGCCGGCGGAGCTCCTGCGCGAACGCCGCGCAGGCCTGGCAGCCACGCACGTGCGCGGCAAGCGTCTCCCGCTCGCGGGCGGGCGCCTCGCCGAAGTGCAGCTCGAGCAGGGCGCCGGGGGAGGGGTGCGTCACCCCTCTCCTCTTTCTTTGAGCTCGATCCGGGCCCTGAGCGCCAGCACGGCGCGGTGGAAGCGCGACTTCAGAGTCCCCTGGGGGGCCCCCGTCACCTCGGCGATCTCGGCGAACGACAGCTCGCGGCTGCAGCGCAGCACCACGACCTCGCGCATGTAGTCCGGCAGCTCCAGCAGGGCCGCGCTGAGCGCGCTCGCCCGCGTCTCACCGTCGAGCCGCGCGTGCAGCGACGCCTCGCCGCCCGCGGCGTCCTGAAGCTCCAGCTCCCCAGCGTCGATCGAGACGTGAAGCGTCCGGTGACGTTTGCGGCCGAGCTCGCTCCGTGCCGTGTTGAGCGCGATCGCGTAGATCCACGGCTTCACCTGGCCGCGCGCGGGGTCGTGAGCGCCCGCCGCCAGCCACACGCGGGTGAAGGCCTCCTGCAACCATTCTTCGGCGAGCGCCCGCTGCCCCCCGAGCCGCAGCAGCACGAAGAAGACCGGCCGCTCGTAGCGCCGGTACAGCACGCTGAACGCGTCCGCGTCGCCGCGCGCGACCCGCTCGATCAGGGCGTCGTCGGAGAGTGTGGTCGCCACGGCTGACGGGGATCGTACGGGCTCGCCTGCCGCCGTGTCTCCGACCAGCAAGCCCGGCAACGGGAACGGGAGGCTATCAGTACACAAATTCTGCTTACCGAGCGCCAGGACGGCAGCGCCCCTCGAAGACCAGTACTGCCCCAGGCGGCCCGAAGTTGCAGTCGCGCTTGGACAATATCCGACTTAAGGTATTACTTTAAGAGGAGTGGCCAAACGACCGTTCAAACGTGACCTTGCCGGAGTCACGCCAGGCCGTTCCGGGCCGAGCCATGACCCGGCGATGACGATCCGCTGAAGAAGGGCTAAGCGAACGGACCGACGGGTTTCCGGGGGGCGCTCTACCGCCGCGCCCCCCGGGCCCCCCGGGGCGGTGCTTCAGTCCGGCAGTTCCTGCTGCTTCGGCTCGGGCAGGAAGAAGCTCGCGGCGAAGCCCACGACGTACGCCACGAGGCCCACGAGCGCCGCGGACCAGGCGAGCTTCTCCGCAGGCGAGGCCCCCGGCATGTAGGCCACGAGCGTGGTGGTGACCAGCGCCGCGGAGGTGCCGATCATGCGGCCCCCCACGTTCGCGGCGAAGCTCTCGCCCGTCCCGCGCAGGTGAGTCGGGTACATGCGCGGCAGGTAGTTGCCCCAGAAGCTGAACTGGGCCACGGTCAAGAGCCCGCACAGGAAGATGCCCCACTGGACGGTGGCGACGCTGGAGCTGGCGGCGAACCAGAAGACGAGCGGCAGCAGCACCAGGCCGGGCACCTGAAACACGCGCAGCAGCTTCCGGCGGCCCACGATGCGTACGGCCAGGAAGGCCAGCAGCACGCGGCCGGCGAGGCCGCCGACTTCCTGCCAGCCCTGCACGGCGCTCACGACCTTCTCCTGGGCGGGCCGCGCCAGCTCGCGCACCTCGGCGAGCCCCGGCACGATCCGCGGCATGTGCTGGATCGCACCGAAGGCCGCGCCGTAGCTGCATGCGAACATGATCGTCGTCACGATGGTCGTGCGGCGGAGGTCGCCCGCGAAGATCGCGGCGAGGCTCGGGCGCTTGAGCGTGCCCGCCTGCTTCTTCTGGTGCCAGGCCGGCGACTCCGGCAGGAACGGCCGGATCACGATCAGCGGCAGCGCCGGGATGACACCCGACGCGAGCGTGTAGCGCCAGGCCTGGTGGCCGCCCTGGATCTCGGGCAGCGAGTCGGCGTAGTGGACTGCCAGGTAGTAGGCGCCCGTGACCATCAGGCCGCCGATCGACGAGAAGGCCTGCGTCCAGCCGAGCACCGACTCGCGCCGGCGCGGGTCGGGGAACAGCTCGGCCAGCCACGCGACCGCCGCCACGAACTCGACGCAAACGCCGATGAACGTCGTGCAGCGGAAGAACAGCAGCATCTCGACCGAGGTCGAGTAGGCCGCGGCCAGCGCCGAGAAGGCGTAGAGCAGGATGCTCCATACCAGCACGCGCCGCCGGCCGAAGAGGTCGGTCAGGTACCCGCCGAGCAGGCCGAACACCCCTCCCGCGAGCGCCGGCACCCAGAACAGCCAGCCCACCCAGGCGTTGAACTCGGGGCTGCCCGGCGCCACGCCCAAAAGCTCGAGCAAGGCCGGCCGCACGATCAGCGGCAGCATCAGCAGCTCGTAGATGTCGAAGGCGAAGCCGAGCGCGGCGACGAAGCAGATCAGCCACTCGACAGGGGTGAGCCGGGGTGCGCCGGGGGAGGAGGACATGGGGCGGTATTGTGTGCCAGCTCTCGGCCCGAAGCGAGGACGCTACAATCCTCCGATGAACCTGCGCGCCCTGGCCGCGAGCGTCGGCGGCCGCGCATGAAAAACCCGAAAGTAGCCCGCCGGAGGCCGCTCGAGCAGACGCTCGTGGCCCTGCGAGGGGTGCGCGAGCGCCCCGATGACGAGGCGTCACGCGCTG
>CAZVOI010000215.1:0-10249 GCA_964628275.1 uncultured Acidobacteriota bacterium
GAGGTCGTCGGGGATCGGCTTGCCGTCGAACTGGTTCAGCTTGGGCTTGTGGTCGAACAGGTCGAGCTGCGAGGGCGCGCCCGCCATGAACAAGAAGATGATGTTCTTGGCTTTCGGCGCGGCGGCCGCGAACACATCCTCACGCAGCAGGCCGCCGAGAGCCATCGCGCCGATGCCGAAGCCTGTCTGGCGGAAGAAGTGGCGCCGGGTGCGGAGCCGCAGCGCCTCACGGTGATGTCTCACGGGCCTACTCCTTCACCAGCGTCTCGTCCAGGTTCAGGACGACGTTCGCGAGCATCGTCCAGGCCGCATGCCCGGCAAGCGCGCCGCCCGCCGCGCCCTCGCTCCCCACGACCTGCCGTGCCGCGCCCGGATCGTGCCGGAAGCGTTCGAGCTGCTGGGCCTGGAACGCCAGAAGCCGGCCTCGCTCCGCCGCGGTCGGCCGCCGCGAGGTGCACAGCCGGAAGGCGTGGTCGGCGCGCTCGGCCGCCGTGCGGTCGGCTTCCTTCAGGACGCGTCCCGCGAGGGCGCGCGCGGCGGCGAAGAACGCGGGATCGTTGAGCGTGACCAGCGCCTGCAGCGGCGTGTTGGTGCGGACCCGGCGCACGGTGCATTGCTCGCGGCTGGGCGCGTCGAAGGTCGCGAGCATCGGGTAGGGCGCCGTCCGCCGGATGAAGGTGTAGAGGCTCCGCCGGTAACGGTCTTCGCCGTCGCTCCGCGTCCACTTGTCGTCGGAGTAGGGCATGTCCCAGACGCCCTCGGGCTGGTCCGGGAACACGCTTGGCCCACCGATCTTCCGGCTCAAGAGGCCGCTCGCCGCGAGCACCACGTCGCGCAGCGCCTCGGCCTCCAGGCGATGACGCGGCCCGCGCGCGAGCCAGCGGTTGTTCGGGTCCCTCTCGGTCAGCTCGCGGGTGACGCGCGACGACTGCCGATAGGTCGCCGAGGTCACGATCAGGCGGTGCAGCGACTTGAAGCGCGTTCCGCTACTCGAGAATTCCGTCGCCAGCCAGTCGAGCAGCTCGGGGTGCGAGGGCCGTTCGCCCTGGGTACCGAAGTCCTCGCTGGTCGAGACGATGCCCGTCCCGAAAAACGCCTCCCATGCGCGGTTGACGACCACGCGGGGCGTCAGCGGGTTCTCGTCGGAGGCGAGCCACAGGGCGAGGCCGAGCCGGTTCGTGGGAGCCTCGTCCGGCAGCGCGTGCAGGGCTGCCGGCACGCCGGCGTAGACCGTCTCGGCGGGCGACATGAAGCTGCCGCGGGCGCGCAAGGGTGTGCTGGGCCGCGCGAAGCCAGGCCGTTCCCGCATCACCAGCGCGGTCTCCAGCTTGAGGTCCGACCGCTCGCGGCGCAGCGCCCGCAGCCGGCGCCGTTCCGATTCGAGCCGCGGCGTCACGGCGCGGAAGTAGTCGCCGAGCCGCCGGCTCTGCTCGGGCGTGCGCGAGACGGGCTTCAGATCGAGGACGGCCTGCAGCGACTCGGACAGCGGCAGGCCGCCGAAAGGCCGATCGCTCGACGTCACCGCTAGCCGGAAACGCCGCAACTGGTGGCTCCGCAGCCGCGCGCCCTGCTCCAGCCGGATCACCAGGCGCCGGTCTCCGACGGCGATCGGCTCGCGCATCTCGAACACGGCGGCGTGCGACCGGTCGGTCTCGGAGCCGACCGCCCACCCCGTCGCCGGGTCGTCGTCGAGCGCGTCCGACACGCTCCAGCCGGGCTCCACCAGGTCGGCTTCAGCGCGACGCAACGCGACCGGCGTCTCCACGCCGGCCGCGTCCCGCGCGACCACGCTGATCCGGCTCAGGAAGAAGTTGCCGCCGTCGGCGCGGCCCACCGGCGCTCCAGGCGGATCGGCGAACGCCTCCAGCCGCAGCGCGCTGATCGTCCCGGCAGGCGCCGCCACCACGCTGAAGGCCTCCGCATCGGGCAGCGCGCCGCTGGCGAGCACGGAGGCGTCCGGCTGGGTCGTCAAGGTCGTGCCGGCTTGGGCGGCCAGCGACTCCGGTCGCAGCGCCGTCCATGCGGGCGGCGGCGCGCGGCGCTCCTCTTCCCACTCGGCCTGGGCCGCCTCCAGTTCGGCGTCTTTGCCTCGCAGCTTCCCCTCGACGGCCGCGGTCTCCGCGTCGATCCGCTGAAGCTCCGCCGCCTGCGCCGGCGTCGTCAGATCCAGCTCGGGCTCGACGATCCAGCGGTCCATCACCTTCGGCCCCTCGCCCTGGACCCGGTACTCGACGTTGTCGAAATACGCCAGCAGCCGGTAGTAGTCGCGCTGCGAGAACGGATCGAACTTGTGGTTGTGGCACTGCGCGCAGGCGAGTGTCGTGCCGAGCCAGGTCGAAGCGGTCGTGCTCACGCGATCGACCAGCGTCTCCCAGCGCGCCTCCTCGACGTCGATGCCACCCTCTTGATTGAGCAGCGTGTTGCGGTGGAAGCCGGTGGCGATGCGCTGGTCGACACTCGGCTCCGGCAGCATGTCACCGGCGAGCTGTTCGACCGTGAACTGCCGGAATGGCATATCTGCGTTCAACGCAGCGATCACCCAGTCCCGGTACTTGTACGCCGAGCGGCGGCGGTCGCGCTCGTAGCCGTTGGTGTCGGCGTAGCGCGCCAGGTCCAACCACGGGCGCGCCCAGCGCTCGCCGTAGCGGGGCGAAGCCAGCAGCCGATCCACCGCCTTCTCGTAGGCGGTCGGGCTCGTGTCGGCGAGGAAGGCGTCGAGCTCCGCGAGCGTCGGCGGCAGGCCGACGAGGTCGAGGCTGACGCGCCGCAGCAGCGTCGCCTTCTCGGCCTCGGGGGCGGGAGCCAGGCCCTCCGCCGAGAGCCGCGCCAGCACGAGGCGATCGATCGGGTTCTTCGCCCAGGAGACGTCGTTCACTGCGGGCGGCTCGCGCCGCACCGGCTTCACGTAGGCCCAGTGCTTCCTGTCGTTCTCGAGGCGCGCGTCTTCGATCTCCGGCCCAAGAGCTCCGGCGTCGATCCAGGCCTGGATCCGGGCGATCTCGGCCGCCGGCAGCGGCTCCTGCTGGAACGGCATCCGCGGCTGGGTTTGCCCCGTCAGGCGCCGGAGCAGCAGGCTCTCCAAGCCCGCCCCCGGCACGATCACGGCCCCCGACAGCCCTCCACGGAGCGCAGCCGCGTGGGAGTCCAGGCGCAACTGGCTCTGCTGCAGCTCCGGCCCGTGGCAGGGCGTGCAGCGCGACCTCAAGATCGGCTGGATGTCACTCACGAAGTCGGGGCTCGGGGCGGCGCCGGGCCAGGCGGCGCCCGCGTCGATCCAGGTGCGGAGCGCGGCGCTCTCGGCCTTGGCCAAAGTGGGCAGCCCGATCGGCATGCGCGGCCGCCCCGGTGCGTCCGACAGACGCTCGACGATCAGGCTGGCGGCCGCATTCCCCGGCACCAGCGCGGGCCCGGAGCTGCCGCCGCGCAGCGCCGACTCGCGCGACGCGAGGCTCAAGCCGCCTTGCGCCAGCGCCGGACCGTGGCAGGCGATGCAGCTACGCCGCAGGATCGGCTGAATCTCGCGCTCGAAGTCCTGGGCCTGCGTGGTCGCGCGGCTCGCAGCTGGCGAGAGATCCGCGGCAACGATCAGCAGCAGGGCGCCCGCCAGGCGGCGGGCGGGCCGCCACCGCTCGACCGGTCTCGAGTGCATGTCGGGTGTCGCGAGCGGATGCTAGCACTTCCTGAATAGCCCGGCGGGACGGCGGCCGGCTCCTATCGGTCAGGAACGCTGCAAGCTGTCGGCAATTCGGATCTTGATGAACGCCTGACGGGTGACGCCGAGCCGCCGAGCCTGACGATCGATCTCCAGCAGGAGCGCCACCGGAAAGTCCACGTTCACGCGCTGCACGTCTCGGCCAGGCCGCTTCGCGCCGGCCAGATCCATGTGCGCGGACAGATCGACGCCGGCATCGTGCAGCGCGTCCAGGGACGCGGCCGGCAGACTCTTACCGACCGATGTAGCGCGCTTTTTCTTCATCGCGGGCCCGCCTCACTGAAATAAGTCTCACGCGCTCGTCGCGAGACGTCACGAACGCCGACCACACCCGACTCTCGATCATGCCGATCACCTGTGCTCGTGGCTCGCCCACGCTTCGCGCCGGAATCTCGAGGCGGTCAGGGTCATTCCACAAAGCCTGCGCCTCGACAAAATCGATCCCGTGCTTGGCCTGGTTGGCGGCCGACTTCACAGGGTCGAACTCGAAGTCCATTATAATATAGAAACTATACCATATCGGCAAGTGAGTTGCGCCGCCCGCACCAGCGGATGGCGCTCGGCGGACAGGGGCGACGTTCGGCCATGAACAAGTTCTGCTGCCACGCCGCCAGCCTGGAATCAAGGGTCTACAGCCCGAGTGGCCGGCCATGCTCGAGCCCTGACCCTTTCGAGGTCAGGCGATCACTCTGCCCGCCCAGAGACGAGCAAGGAACTCTCGCCAAGGAAGCACGTCGATGCCCTGGTGAACGCGGGGCGCGCGCTCGTTGCATACCAGCAGCGCTCGCCGCGGCCGGTTGTCCGCCATGAAGGCCCGCAGCGATCGGAAGTCGCCGGGGTCGACTCGCGACGTCCCCTTGACCTCGACCACCACCTCGCCGTCTCCGAGCACGAAATCGACTTCGAGCCCCGTCTTGGTTCTCCAGAAGTGGACTGCGTACCCGAGATCACGGTAGGACCGGTGCGCCAGGATCTCCATCAGGACGAGATGCTCGAGCGCTCGCCCGAACTGCTCTCCCCTTTCCTCCACGATGTGACGCCGCGCGATGGCCCCGGCCACGCCCACGTCGAACATGTAGAACTTCGAGGCTTTGCCGATCACCTGCCGCTCCTGCCTCCTCTTCCAGGGCTCGACGAAGACTCCGAGCAACGTGTCGACGAGGATCTGGTAGTACTCCTTCACGGTCTTCGCATCCACGCCGCAGTCACGCGCGATGTTGGCGTAGTTGGTCAGGTCGCCATGGGAGAAGCCGACCGCATCGAAGAAACGGGAAAAGGCAGCCACATTGCGGGTCAGCCCTTCGTCGAAGACCTCCTCCTTCAAGTAATCCACGACGTATGCGGCCAGCGACCGCTTGTACTCGCCGTTCAAGTAGTGGGCCGGGATCAGACCGCGGTTGAGAGCCCGCAGCAGGTCGATCTCGCCAACCTCTGCCGAGACGAGCGGGCGCATCTCGTAGCGCCAGGCACGCCCCCCGAGCAGATTGGTCCGCCCTCGCTTGAGCTTCCGGGCGCTCGACCCGCACAGGATGAAGCTCAGCCCCCGATTCTCGATCAGCCAATGAACCTCGTCGAGCAGCGCCGGGACCTTCTGCACTTCGTCGAGGATCACTGGATGCGCCAATTGTCTCGGATCAGCGGCCAGCAGCCGTTCGCGCAGCAGCGCCGGGCGCCGCGAGAACTCCAACATCAGATCGGTCTGGAGCAGATCGAATGTAAGGCTCTCCGGGAACGCGTCCCGAAGGAACGTGCTCTTGCCGGTCTTCCTCGGGCCCCACAGAAAGGCGGATTGCCGCTTCGGAAGCACGATGCGAAGCGCGCGATCTATCGAAACCATTCGGGAGTCAACTCCGTTCTAGTACGACCAGACTGGAGTCTACTCCCGTCCTTCCGAGGAGGCCATGGAGCCCCGGGCGCGCGCGGCGAACACCAGGCCGACCGCGATCGTGGCCGCGGTTTCGGCGCCGAGCAGTAGCGTCTCGCGCGACGCCTGCGCGGCGCCGGCTCCTTGTGAAGGCTGGAAGAACAGCACGCAGGCGACCGCGATCAGCGCGAAGCAGACGCCCGAGAGCAGCGCGGCCAGCGTGTTGCCGCCGGGAACCCGGTACGGGCGCGGCACATCGGGCTGCGCAAGCCGGAGCTTCAAGAACGCCGGGAACGCGAGGAGATACGAGAACAGGAAGCACAGGCCGGAGAGCTTGAACAGCATCCAGAACACGTTGCCGGCGTCGCTCGACAGCATCGCGTTGCCGAGCAGCAGCAGCGTCGCGATCGTCCCCATTACGATGAACGCGACGTGCGGCGTGCCGTGGCGAGGATGCTGCTTCGCGAGGAACGCGGGCAACGCCCCTTGCAGGGCGGCGCTGGCCGCGACGCGGTTCACGCCCAGGCTCCAGGTCACGATGTTGGCGATGCAGGCGTAGAGAAAGCCCAATCCCAGAAACAGCACCAGCGTGTCGCCTGCCGTCCCCCACGCCGCGCCGAGAACCTGGAGCGCGTCCCAGGTGCCGGTCACCAGCGAGAGCCTCTGCAGCGGAACCGCCAGCAGGATGCCGAGGATGCCGAGCGCGTAGACGGCCGCGATCAGGAGGCCGGTCAACAGCACCACCCGCGGCACGTCGCGCTGCGGATCCTTCATCTCGTCGCCGGCCGAGCTCATCAGCTCGAAGCCGAGCACGTTGTAGAGCAGCACCGGCAGGAACACCAGCGAGTCGCTGAAGCGCGGCAGCACCGTCGCGAACGAGATCTCGTTGGCGGGCGGCCGGCCGGCCGCGAGGCCCAATAGCCCCAGTGTTCCCAGGACCACGAAGATCGCGAGCTTCACCACGGCGCCCAGGTTCGGCACCCACTTGGACACCGAAAGCCGCAACACTCCGATCGCGACCGACAGCCACGTCACCGCGATCGCGATCCCGGTATCGAGGCCGATCGCCCCCGGTCCCGAGTCGAGCCAGGCCGGCACCCGTCCCTTCAACACGATCGCGTGGAAGGTGGCCGCGAACACCATGAACAGGGACGGGATCCAATACGCGTTGTTGATCCAGTAGAACCAGGCCGCGAGCGAGCCCAGGAACGGCCCAAACGCCTCGCGAACCCAGACGTAGACGCCGCCTTCTCCGGGCCAGGCCGCGCCCAGCTCCGCGGTGATCAGGCCGTAGGGCACGAAGAAGACGACGAGCGTGATCGCCCACCATGAGAACCACGACGCGCCCAGGCTGGCCGCCGATGCCAGCATGTCGATCGACAGGATCGCGCAGACCGAGAACAGCAAGAGGTCGATCCGGCCGAGGACGCGCTCGAAGGCCGCGCTCATGCGGCGGTGAGAATGGCATAGATTGCTGGCGCTCGCTCCGCCCCGATGCTGATCCTGGCTCTCGTCATCATCGCCGGCGCGGTCTTCGCGATGGT
Source organism: uncultured Acidobacteriota bacterium (assembly GCA_964628275.1). Taxonomy (GTDB): domain Bacteria; phylum Acidobacteriota; class Vicinamibacteria; order Fen-336; family Fen-336; genus CAZVOI01. Next base: position 7,121 of record CAZVOI010000215.1, read on the forward strand.
GCGCCGCGTCGAGGTGCGCTTCGTGCTGCTTTCGGCGGGCTTCGCGATGGCGCTCCTCGCCGGCAAGCCGCTGGCGGTCGCTGACACGTTCACCAAGGGCATGATCACCGGGATGGTGGCGCCGATCTGCGCCGCGATGGGCTTTGCCGCGATCATGAACGCGACCGGCTGCGACAAGCACCTGGTGCACCTGCTGCTCGCGCCGGTGCGCCGGTTCCGCTTCGTAGTGCTGCCGGGAGGAATCCTGGTCGCGTATCTCGTCAACATGGCGGTGCCGAGCCAGACCAGCACCGCCGCCGCGCTCGGCCCGATCCTGGTGCCGCTCTTGATGGCGAGCGGCTACTCGGCGGCGGTGGCCGGCGCGGCTCTGATCCTGGGCGCGTCCTTCGGCGGCGACCTGTTGAACCCCGGCGCCCAGGATGTTCAGGCGATCGCCGGCGTCGTGAGCCTGTCGGCTCCGGAGCTGTCGGCGCGGGTCATCCCCGCGAGCATCGCCGGCGCGCTCACGGCCGCCCTCGCGTTCACGCTGCTCAATCGGGCCGGGACCGGCCCGAGCGACGCGGCTGCGCTGGTGCACGCGCCGATCGAGAAGGGCGCGTTCCGACTCAACATCGCGAAGGCGCTGATACCGGTGGTGCCGATCGCCTTGTTGCTGCTCTCGTACGGCGGTCTCGGCTCGCTCGCCTGGCTCAAGGACCCGCCGCCAGGCGACGACTGGAAGCCGCTCGCCAACGCGCTGCCGGTGGTGCGAGCGATGCTGATCGGCGCTCTCCTGGCTGTCGTGGTCGCGTATCGCGAGATCCAGACGCTGACCAGGAGTTTTTTCGAGGGAATGGGCCAGGCCTACGGCAGCATCATCTCGCTCACCATCACCGCGCAGGTCTTCGGCGCCGGCATCGCCGCGATCGGGGTGGCCGAGGCGCTCTTGGCCGCGGCCAAGGCCACCGGCGCTCTGACGCTGCTCTCTGCGGCGTTCCCGCTGGCGCTCTCCGCGCTCTCGGGCTCCGGCTCCGGTCCGATCCTCGCCTTCGCGCAGACGTTCCTGAACCAGCTCGAGCCCGGACCGGAAACCGTCGAGTTGGCCGCGCTGGCCTGCTTGGGCGGCGCCTTCGGGCGGACGCTGTCGCCGGTCTCGGCGGTCGTCGTGTACAGCTCCGGCCTGGTCGGCCTGTCACCGGTCATCCTGATCCGCCGCTTCCTGCCGGCGCTCGCGATCGGCGGCGCAGTCGCGTTCGCCCTGGCGCTGCGCTAGCGAGGCGGCGGCGGCCAGAGCTCGGAGGGAGTGCGGGCCGTCTTCAAGTAGCCCTCGATCTTCCGAACGACCGCCGGCTGCTGGGCCGCCACGTCGCGCTGCTCGCCGGGATCCCGCTGCAGCTCGTACAGCTCGAGGCGCCCCTCGGGTGCGTGACGCACCGCCTTCCAGTCGCCCATCCGCACCGCCTGCTCGAAGCCGCGCTCGTGGAACTCCCAGTAGAGGAACTCGTGCTGCCGCGGCCGCTTGCCGAAGAGCGCCGGCAGCATCGAGATGCCGTCGCCGCCGGCGGGAGCCGGGACGCCCGCCGCCGCGGCCGCCGTGGCCAGGAAGTCCCAGTGCGCCCAGACCTGCGCGCTGACAGTGCCCGCTTTCACCCGGCCGGGCCAGCGCGCGATCATCGGCACGCGGATGCCGCCCTCGTAGAGGTCCCGCTTGATCCCGCGCAACGGACCGTTGCTGTCGAAGAAGTCGGGGTCGGCGCCGGCCTCGCGGTGCGGGCCGTTGTCGCTGGTGAACAGCACCAGCGTCTCGCGGTCGAGCCCCTGCTCGCGCAGCCGCGCCATCAGCTGGCCCACGTGCTGGTCCATGCGCGTGACCATTCCCGCGAAGCTGGCCCGCGGCTCGGGCTGCGAGCGATAGCCGATCGAGGCCCGGCGCACGCGCGAAGGCGCATGCGCCGGTGTCGCGTCGGCCCGGCTGTTCGTGAACGGGCTCTCCGCGAACCGGCCGCGGTGCGGCGCCACGGCCTCGTCGGGCGCGCGCAGCTCGGCGTGCGGCACGGTGAAGGCCAGGTACAGGAAGAACGGCCGCTCCGCGTTGCGGCCGATGAACTCCAGAGCGCTGGCCGCGAACAGGTCGTTGACGTAGTCCTTCTCGAGGTCGACCGGCACCGCCTCGCCGTTCTTCCAGAGATGATCGGTGTACTGCCGGTGCGCGTGGGTGTGGTCGAGAAAGCCGAACGACTCGTCGAAGCCCTGGCGATCCGGCCGCCCGGTGGTGTCCACCGTGCCCAGGCCCCACTTGCCGACGACCGCCGTCGCGTAGCCGGCGCCGCGCAGCAGCTCGGCGACTGTCAGGTCCTCGGGCCGCAGCGGGTGGTCGCCATTGCCGCGAATCGGCGCGTGGCCGGTATGGAGGCCGGTCATCAGCGACGCGCGCGACGGCGCGCAGACGGTGCTGCCCGAATAGTACTGGGTGAAGCGCGTGCCTTCCGCGGCCAGCCGGTCGATGTTCGGCGTCGCGAAACGCCGCTGGCCGTAGCAGCTCAGGTCGCCGTAGCCCAGGTCGTCGGCTTGGATCAGGATGATGTTGGGCCGGCGCGGCGCGACCACGGCGGCCTGAATCGAGCCGGCCGCGCCGAGCAGACCAGCCAGCCCGATAGCCCAGCGTCTCGTCGCGCTACCTCGCGCCGCTCAGCATGATCTCGACCAGGCCGTCCGGCGCCACCAGCCCGCTCTCGACCTGGACGCCCGCGGGCAACCCGTTCGGGAATGCCTCGCGCCAGACCTTCTCGACGGCCGCGCGGTTCTTCATGTCGGTGATGTAGACGACGGCCTCTTTCATCTGCGTCCAGTCGAACCCGGCGGCCTGCGCCGCTCGTTGCAGCCGTGCCAGGGTTTCCTTCGTCTGCGCGGCGACGTCGTCCTTGGTGGCCGGCGTGTTGCCGAGCATGCCCGAGAGCCAGAGCCGGTCGCCGGCGCGGATCGCGCTCGACAGGTTCGGGTTGGGCGTGCCGGGCGTGCCGTCGGCATTCGCCGGCGTGATCGCCGGGCGCGCGCCCTTGACCGCGAGCATCGTGATCTCGACCACGTACTGAGCGCCCATCAGGCCGGCCTTGACGGTTGCGCGAACCGGCGGGTCCTTGGGAAAGAACG
>CAZVOI010000216.1:0-10579 GCA_964628275.1 uncultured Acidobacteriota bacterium
TGACGGACACGAGTCCGGCCGGAGCCGCCGCCTTGGCGACGATTCCGTTCTGTCTCGCGACCCTTGCAACGGCCTCGCGATCGACGCCAGACACCACGATCGCGCCAGTCTCGCGGCCTTCGGAGGTCTCGACTTCGCTCGTGGAGAACGCCACCTGAGCGCCTGATGCAAAGAGCTGCTGCACGGCCTTGAAGCTGGCGTTTGGCCGGCGACTCAGCACGTATGACGCTCCGGCGCCGTCCACACGTCCCGGCGGAGGCGCGAAGGTTTCGATGCGGCGCAGGCCTGAACGCAGCTCCGGACGCAGCGGCTCCAGCACCGGCGCGGCGCTCACGCCCATCTGCATCGGCAGCGTCCAGCCGGTTACGTCGTAGGGCCGAAGCGGCGGCCCGGTCGGCGACTCGCGCAGCTCGGGATACTGCTGCGGCTCGAACAGCTCCTTGACCAGAGGCGAGTACGGCTGATCCATCAGCACCACCCAGGTTCCCGCGGGATGTTCACGGCCGTTGGCGGTGAACGGCCTGGTCGCTTCGTGGACCTCGATGCCGTTGAGGATCAACTTCTGGACGAGCGTCGCGGCGGTGGGGAGGTCGTGCTGGCGCTGTGGGATGACGTACGCGTAGGGCGGCTCCTTGCGGAAGCGCGCCACGTTGTCGCGTGCGGCCTGGTAGCGGTTGTAGAGCAGGTCTTCGCGGAACTTGGCGGCGGTGTCGAGCACCACCATCGAGGCGCCCTGCATGTAGTCGACGGCATCCTTGAGCCGCCACCAGCCGCCCTTCCAGGGGCTGCTGTAGAAGACCTGCGCGCGCAGCCCACGCTGCTCCTGCGGGAACTCGTCGACGGTGTAGAAGCGCGGCGTGGCGTAGCGATACAGCGCGGTCTCGGTGAAGAACGCGATGCTGTTCCGGAAGATGTGGGTGTAGTCGAGGAACCCCGGATACCAGTTGTCGAAGCCGACGCGGTGCACGGCGCCGGGCATGCCGCGCGCGTCCAGATAGGCGGCGATGTCCATCCCGATCACGTTCAGCCAGCGCGCCATCAGCGGATGGATGTTCGACGAGATCGGCTCCACGAACGGCGGGATGAAGATGCGGGTCGGGAATGGCGCCGTCTGATGGTGGCAGTAGAAGATCTGCGGCGCCCACTCGAGCTCGGTGCGCGTCACCAGCTGCGACTCGAGCATGTTGTTCATGTAGCCGTCGCGGTTGTTGTCGTGCCCGACGTACTCCTGATACAGATCCGGCAGCGGGCTCACCTCGTAGGGCGTGCCGAGATTCCTGCGGTACCAGGCCGTGACCTGGTTCTGGCCGTCGGGGTTCAGCGTCGGCCACAGCATCACGACCACGTTCTTCAGGATCGCGTCCACCTCGGGGTCGTCCAGCGACGCGGCGAGCCTGTAGGCGAGGTTGATCGAGTGTTGCGCGCCCGCCACCTCGGTCGAGTGGAGACCGCCGTCCAGGTGCACCACCGCCCGGCCCTCGCGCGCCAACGCGCGCGCGGCCACGTCGTCGAGACCGCGGCCGTCGGCGAGCTTCTGCGAGATTTCCTTGAAGCGCGCCAAGCTCTGGAGGTTCTCGGGCGAGGAGAGGATGGCGATCTCCCAGTCGAGCCCGCGCGTCGTCTTGCCGACCGTGATCAGCTTGACGCGGTCGGAGGCCTGGGCCAGCTTGCGGAAGTAGCCACGTGACTCGTCGTAGCTCGCCAGGTAGAAGTCGTCGCCCGGCTTCTTGCCGAGCACCGACTCCGGCGTGGGGACGCCGGGCGCAAAACCCGCGGCCCAGGCGCCGGGCGCCGTGAGGAGCGCGATCAGGAAGAGAACGGCGCGGCTCTTCGGGAGGGTGGTCATGGCGGGCGGAGTCTACCCCTCCAGATTCGCCCTCGAGCTGCTCCTACAATGCTGCGTTCAACCCCGCAGCGGAGGTCGACACGGACGACAGGAACGTCGGATCCCGTCGGAGGTGCTCGGTTTCGCCGCCGCCAAGACGCTGCTCCCGGGCATCGAGCAGGCGCTCGAGGTACCGTCGCTGGGGACGCGCCTCTGGCGAAGGCTGCGCCGCCGCTAGCCGTCGAACCAGCCGCTCGTCAGAAGAACACGACCAGCTTCACGTCCATGTCCTCGCTGGCGAAGTTCATCGCGCGCCAGCGGACCAGGACGGAGTTGCCGGTGAACTCGAGGCGCGGTTTGCGGCCCGCGAGACGAACCGACGGCGCTCCGAGCTTCGCGCCCAGCACGGTGGCACAATCGACGGCGTCACCGGCCTCCCGGCACGGCCCCTGGAACATGCGATCGCCCTTCTTCTTGGCGTACGCCAGGACCGAGGGGACCGACTTCCCCTTCGGGAGCCCGGCGACCACCAGATCGACGCAGTGCAAGGATGCCTGTTCGTCGCTGGCGCAATCTTGGTCCGAGGCGGCACTCGTTTCCTTGCGGCCGGGCAGCATCGCGATCACCTGGGCTGGCGCCATCCCGGCGACGGTGCGTATCTCGGAAACCGCTCCGATAGGCGCCGGGGGCGGCGTCGGCATGGCCTGAGGCGTCGGCGGAACCGTCTGTGCCGGCGCAGCCTGAGCCGCAGGCGAGGCGGCGCCTTCTCCAGGCGCGGCCTCGCGACGTTTGCATCCGGCAAGCATGGCCAGCCCAACGATCGCTACCGTCCAGCCGCGAACCCGCATGTATCAACTCCCCGAGAGAGGCTCTATCCTGGGGTCAATGGGCCTTGGCGTCAACGCGGCTTCGCTAGAAGCCAATTCGCAGTCCCAGATAGATGTTGCGCGTCGCGGCCGGCACGAAGTAGGGCTGGTCGTCCACGTAGCCCGACGCCTCGTAGCGATCGTCGAACAGGTTGTCGGCGGATAGGGTCAGAAGCGTGGTGCGCGCGCCGCGCTTCAACCAGCGCCGGAGGTCGAGCCGTAGCTCTGCTTCCGCCAGCGTGAAGGGCTCGATCGTCCTGGGCACGTAGCCCGGCGCTTCCCGTGCCGCGGGGTCCTTCCGCTCGTTCTCGCTGTTGTCGAGGAAGATGCGTCCCACGTGACGCAGGCCGAACCCGGCGGTCACTGGTCCGAAGGCACGCGAGACGCGTGCTCGCGCCAGGCGTCCCGGGAAGAGCGCGACCCGATTGCCCGAGTAATCGACGACATCGGCGGCGTTCGGGCCAAACCGCAGCACGTAGTCCTCGAGACGATCCTGGCTGGCGGAGCCGTTGGCGAGGAGCGCCACCCCGCCCGGCAGGCGCAACGAGACCTCGAGCTCCACGCCCCGATGCAGCGAGCGCGCTGCGTTGTCGGTAATCGGCAGCCCGTCCTCGTCGATGCCGCCCGCGAACACCAGCTCGTCGCGAAAATCCATCCAGTATCCGTTGGCGCGCAGGCTCGCGTTCCCGCCCTTGACGCTCACACCGGCCTCGGCGGCCTGGAGTCGCTCGAGACTGGCCTTGGCGTCGCTGAGCCGGCGCGCCAAGGGGTCGTAGCGATCGAACAGGACGACCGGATTCTGGAAGACGTCCTGCGGGTTCCAGATGTCGTCGAAGCGCGGCTCGCTGCGCGCGGTCGACAGCGTGCCGTAAAGGTTGATGCGAGGACTCGCGTCGTAGCTCACGCCCAGCCGCGGCGTCACGAAGCCGTAGTCGCTGTCCCACGAGTAGCCGCGCACCACGTCCTCGCGCATCCGGAACGCGTGGTGCCTGGCCTGGAGCTCCGCGGAGAGGCGCAGCCGGGGAGTCGCCGACCACGTCTCGCGCACGAACGCCGCGAGCGTCGTCTTGCGGTCGATGTAGTCGTAGAGCGGCAGCGGCGCCGTGAGGCGCTGGCCGGAGCTGAGGCAAGTCGCCGCGGTCGTGCCGCTCGCGCAGTCGAAGCCCTCGCTGACCGACCCGAAGTGGCGGCCGCCGTGGTGGAGCAGCTCGAGCCCGGCCACCAGCCGGCTCTTGCCGGACTCGAACGCGAGCGACGGCACCCAGCCCATGCGCAGCTGCGAGATCTCGCGCCGTCGCCACGCCTGGAGGATTCGTTTCTCGGGAAAGGCCGCGGTCGGCGGCTCAGGGCCGAGCGGGTCATAGCTGAGGCTCGGCCGATATTGCCTGAAGTAGCCGTCGCCCGCGATCGCGTACAGCGTGTTCTTCAAGAGCAGGCCGTTCTCGAGCTTCAGGTCATGCAGGACCTGAAGCTGCGGCTGGAAGAAGCTGTCGGTCTCGCCTTCGCGGAGCGGGTTCTGGCGCCGGTCCACGTCGGGATCGCCGCTGATTTCGCCGCGCAGGTTCGCGATCGGCACCCCCAGGTAGGCGAGCTGCGTCTCCTCGGGCCCGCCGAACAGCTTGACCCGCAGCACCGAGCGGCCACCGGTCTTCTGGTAGCCGAGATCCACCAGCGAATGGCGCGTGAAGGCGGGCTCGCGATAGCCGTCGCTCCGAACGTGCGCAACGCGCGCGCTCAGCACCGAACGCCCGGCGTCGAACGGGAAAGCGTATTGCATCGAGCCGCGGAAAGTACCGAACGAAGCCGCGCCGAGTACCGCCTCGCCGGAGTGGACCGGCGCGAGCGCCCCGGTCTCCAGATTCACGCTGCCGCCCACCGAAGGCGAGCCGTAGAGCGACGTGCCGGTGCCGCGCTGCACCTGGATCTCGGAGAGTCCCGATGCGAGATCCGCGATATCGATGAAATAGACCTGCTGGCTCTCGGGCTCGTTGAGCGGCACGCCGTTCACGTAGACGGCGATGCGGCGCTGGTCGAAGCCGCGCAGGCTCAGGTAGGAGTACCCGACGCCGTTGCCGGCGTCGCTATACGCGTAGGCGTTCGGCGTCTCGGCCAGCAGCATGGCGAGGTCCTGGCCGCGGTTGCGGTTCTGGACCGCGTCGCGGTCGAGACTGGCGAAGCTGGCCGCGTCCCGCTCGCCGGCGACGGAGGCCGAGACGGTGATCTCCTCCGCGAGCCTCGGCACCTGCGGCGACGCCGTGGGAGAAGGCGACGGCTGCTGCGCCGATGCGCGCGCCGCGACCAAAAAGCTCGAGATGACGAATGGAGAGAAAAAGCGAAGCTTTCTCATTCCGTTTCCCTTCGCTGGCATGACCCAGAGCAGGTTAGAGGGTGTGATCTCAGCCCGGCGCCACGCCGGACACCCCTAACGGAAAAACGCAGCTAGGCTAGCCCGACCTGTGAACCCGGTCAATCTCCGACATAGAGTCCGCCCTCGGGAGGCCCCATGAAACTGATCACGAGCGTTCTACTGCTTGCAGCCGCGGCGCCGGCCAAGCCCGATCCGGCCAAGCAAGCCGCGATGGCCTGGATCGATCAAAACACCGACACGCTGAAGCGCGTCAACAAGGCCGTCTGGGACTACGCCGAGGTCGGGCTTGCCGAGACGAGATCGGCCAAGGAGCACGTCGATCTGCTGCGCGCGAACGGGTTCGAGATCCAAGCCGGCGTGGCAGGCATGCCGACCGCGTTCGTCGCGAGCTACGGCAGCGGCCGTCCCATGATCGGGATCCTGGCCGAGTACGATGCGCTCCCGGGCACGTCACAAGACACCGTGCCGACGCGCAGCGAGCGTCCGGGTGTCGACGCCGGGCACGCGTGCGGCCACAGCATCTTCGGAACGGCCTCGAACGGCGCGGCGATCGCGGTGAAGCAGGCGATCGAGGCAGGCCTGATCAAGGGAACGGTTCGGCTCTATGGAACTCCCGCCGAGGAGACTGGCATCGGCAAGACCTACATGCTTCGCGAAGGGATGTTCAAGGACGCCGACGTGATCCTCACCTGGCACGCCGCCGACCGCACCACCTCGGCCTACGACTACAGCAAGGCGAACGTCTCGGTGAAGTTCCGCTTCAAGGGACTGCCGGCGCACGCCTCGGCCGCGCCGTACGACGGCAAGAGCGCGCTCGACGCGGTCGAGCTGATGAACGTGGGCGCCAACTACATGCGCGAGCATGTGAAGGAAGACACGCGGATCCACTACGTGATCACGAACGGTGGCGGCCAGCCGAACGTGGTGCCGCCGGTGGCCGAGGTCTGGTACTACCTGCGCGCCAACAAGCACGCCGACGTCGAGCTCCACTACGAGTGGCTGAAGCAGATCGCCCAGGGCGCCGCGCTGATGACGCGTACGACACTCGAAGAGATTCGGGTCGACGCCGACATGCACGAGGTGCTGCCGAACCGAGCGCTGAGCGAGCTGATCCAGAAGAACCTGGAGTGGGTCGGCGCGCCGAAGTTCAGCGACGACGAAAAGGCGTTCGCGAGGCAGACGCAGGAGCCGCTCGGACGGAAGCTCGAGCAAGCGCTCTCGGAGACGGTCGAGCCGATGCCCGCGGAGCCCACGCAGGGCGTCGCGTCCACCGACGTCGGCGACATCAGTTGGTTCGTGCCGGTGGGGCAGTTGACGGTGGCGTCCTTCACCTTCGGCGCCCCGTTCCACAGTTGGCAGGTCGTGGCCTGCACCGGGACGACGATCGGAGAGAAAGCCATGCTGGTCGCGGCCAAGGCGCTCGCCGGAACGGCGGTCGAGCTCTACCGCGATCCGGCGCTGATCGCGAAGGCGCAGGCCGACTTCAAGAAGATTCGCGATCCCTTGAAGTTCGTGACGCTGATCCCCGAGGGCCAGAAGGCGCCGAAGACGATCCGCTAGGCGAGTCGCGCAAATGCTCGCAGTCTTCATCCTCGCGCAGGTCGTGCAGCTCGTCTCTCCGGCCGGCGCCAACAGCGCCGAACCCAACCTCTCGGTGTCGGCTGACGGACGCTTCGTCCTGAGCTGGACGGAAGAGCTCGGTGACGAGAGTCACGCTTTGCGCTTCGCCACTCGTCGGTCGGGGGAGCCGTGGTCAGCGGCGGGAGAGGTCGCGCGCGGCCGCGGCTGGTTCGTGAACTGGGCGGACTTCCCGTCGGTCATCGCGCACCCGGACGGCTCGCTGTGGGCGCACTGGCTCTTCAAGAGCGGCGACTCCAAGTACGCCTACGATGCCCAGCTCGCGCGCTCCGCCGATGCGGGCAAGACCTGGTCGAAGGCCGTCGTGCCGCATCGTGACGGTACGCCGAGCGAGCACGGCTTCGTTTCGCTCTTGCCCTGGGGAGACGGAGTCGGCGCCGTGTGGCTCGACGGCCGAAACGCAGGAGGTCGGGGAGGCCAGACCGCGCTGATGTTCGCGAGCGTGGGCGCCGGCGGGCAGATGGGTCCCGAGGTCGTGCTCGATCCGCGGGTCTGTGATTGTTGCCAGACTGCTGCGCTTCGAACCAAAGCCGGGGTGCTGGTTGTCTATCGCGATCGCTCCGACAAGGAGACCCGAGATATTTCGTCGGTTCGTTTCGCGGAGAAGCGCTGGTCGCCGCCGCGCGACGTGAGCGCGGACGGCTGGACGATCGACGGATGCCCGGTCAACGGGCCGGCCCTCGATGGCGCCGGCAAGCAGGTGGCGCTGGCGTGGTTCAGCGCGGCCAAGGGCCCGCGTGTGCTGGTCGCCGTTTCCTCCGATGGCGGGATCGGCTTCGGAACCCCGATCCGGGTCGACGAAGGCAAACCGCAGGGACGCGTGGCCGTGTCGCTGCTTCCGTCGGGGGCTGCTCTCGTGAGCTGGCTCGAGGGAAGCGGAGACGCTGCGCGCGTTCTGGCGCGTCGCGTGGCGCCGGACGGCGTCAAGGGCGACGCGATCCTGGTGGCGGCGACGACCGCGGCCCGCGCCAGCGGCTTCCCGCGTATGGCGCGGGTCGGCGCCGAGGTCGTATTCGCGTGGACCGAGCCCGGGGGGCCGTCACGCGTCCGGACCGCTACGCTGCGCCCGTAGCCGTTGCGCCGTGTTTCTCCGATACGGATCCAGCCGTAGAGTGCCGCTATGCAGAACCCGGTCATCGTGGTACCCGGCATCCAGGCCAGCGGGCTCGAGGACTTCTACCCGATCCCGTCCGACGAACGCTGGTCGGCGATCCAGCACAAGGACTTCGAACGGATCGCGCTGCACCCCGACAACGTGCTGTACGAGGCCGTCGAGCCGTCGCGGGTCCAGCCGACAGGGCCGCTCGCGATCGCCCACAAGGACCTGATCGAGGCGTTACGTCACGACTTGAGCGAGAAGCACGACAAGCCGACGCCGGTGTTTCCGTTCGGCTACGACTGGCGCCAGGACTGCCAGCGCAGCGCGGATCAGCTCGACGCCTTCATCGACGAGGTGATCGCGCGGACCTGGCTGCTGCCGCACTACCGCGACCAGCCGGACCGGCGGGTAGACCTGGTGGGCCACTCGATGGGCGGACTGGTGATGGCGGACTACGTGAGCCGCTACGGCGGGAAGAAGGTCCGACGTGTCGTGTCGCTGGCGACGCCCTTCCTGGGATCGCTCGAAGCGGTCAAGAAGATGACGACCGGCCTGGGCAGCTTCACCGACGACCCGCCGCGCGATCGCGAGCGCGAGACGGCGCGCACGATCCCGGCTCTCTACCAGCTCCTGCCGACCTACTCGGGCGCCGTCACCTCGAGCGCCGGACTGGCGGTGGACCTTTTCGACATCGACGCGTGGCAGCCCTCGATCCTGCGGACGATCACCGAGTGCGTGCGGCTCCAGAGCGCGCGAGCCGAGCCGCGCGCGCTCTTCCAGAGCTACCTCGACGGCCTCCGGCGCTTGCGCAAGAGCGTTGCCAAGCTGAAGAAAGGCGCGCTGCCGGTGGAGTGGCTGGCGGTCGTGGGCGTCGGCTCCAAGACGCAGCTCTCCACGGACATCATCCTGTGGCCGCGAACGGGCAAGAATCAGCAGCCCTGTTTCGACCACTCCGATCCAAAGGACGACTACCCGAATCCGTACACCGGCGCTACCGGCGACGGGACGGTGCCGTTCCCCGGGGCTTGCCCGCCCTTTCTCGACCGAGAGGAGCTTGTGTGCGTGTCACCCGACGACTTCTCGTTCTGGGAGATCAAGGACAAGGCGCTCGCCAAGCTGGCGGGCTTCCACTCTTTCCTGCCGGCGATGAACCTCGCGCAGCGGCTGGCTATCAAGTTCCTGCGCCCGAGCTTCGGGGGCGACTGCTGGGGTCATCCCGCGCCCGGCGTCGCCACACCCCGCTGGCCGATCCAGGCCGAGATCCGGCGGCCTTAGCGATGCGACTTTCCTTGGCGCTGACGATCGCCTTGGCTGTCCCGAGCCCGGTCCGCGCAATCGAGATCCGCGTCGGTCTGCCGGCGATCGAGCGCCTCGTCACCGCCGCGCTGCTCAAGGACGGCGGGCGCCTCTACATCGAGGGCCGGTCGGCCGAGGCCTGCCGCTATGCGTTCGTTCAGGAGCCAAAGCTGAGCGTGGACGCGGCCCGCCTGGTGGCGCACTTCGTGTTCGCGGGCAAGGCCGGTGTCAGCGTCGCCGGCCGCTGCGTGGGACCTTCTGACACGACCACGCTGCGCGTGTCGGGCGTGCCGAGCTTCGCAGCCGGCGATCTCTACCTCGCCGACATCGAACTCGACGCCCCGAACTCGGCTTACTACAAGGCCGTCGGCGGGTTGCTCCAAGGCCAGCTCGAGAAGCGGCTGCGCTTGCCGCTGCGCGCCATGATCGAGCGGTCGCTCGGCGAGGCTGGCGCTTCGGGGTTGACGTTCGGACTACAGGCGTTCGAGGTCCGCGAGATCGTGGTCGAGCCCCAGGCAGTACGGATCCATCTGAACGGGGCCTTGAGCGCACGGTAGCGCGGGTTCTGCGACGGAGCCGCAGCCCTTCTTTGTTAGAGTCGCGCTCGATTGCCCGGCATCCTGATCTGTGCGAGCGAGAGCGTCGAGCGTGAGCTCCACGCGAGCCCGGTCTGGCGGAACGACCTCGATCGGGCGGTGGCTCGGAATCCCACCGAAGCGCTGGCTCAGGCTGGGGTCCTGAAACCGCGGCTGATCGTCGTGGACCGGGACCTTCAGCTGTCGGAGTTCCTGGTTCGGCAACTGCGGGTACGCGAGGCCTCGCGTGACGCGTCGATCCTGATCGTGGCGGCCGGCGAGATGTCGTCCGACGAGTTGGGGCTGCTCGACGCCGGCGCCAACGCCGTGCTGCGGCTGCCGCCCGGACCGGAGTGGGATGCGCGGGTCGAGGCGCTCTTGCATGTGCCGACGCGGAAGGACGCGCGGATCGACGTGGATCTGCGTGTCGTCGGCGAAGCGGGTGACGCGGCGATCCGCGGCCGCGCGCTGAACGTGTCTTCCACGGGCATGCTGGTTCAGACCGCGTCGGCCCTGAGCGTATCGAGCGAGCTGCGCTTTCGGCTGGAGCTGCCCGGTTTCGCGACGTCGACCGGAGAAATCGATGGCCGGGCCCGCGTCATTCGGCAAGCGGCTTCGGGCGAGTACGGAATGTTGTTCCTCGAGATGGAGCCGATCGGCGCCGAGATGTTGCGCCGCTTTCTGCTCGTCTAGAAACGGCCCGCGCGGAAGTCCTCGAAAGCTTGCTGGACCTCTTCGCGCGTGTTCATCACGAACGGGCCGTAGCGCGCGATCGGTTCGCCGAGCGGCCGGCCGGCGATCAGCAAGAACCGCCCGCCGCCCTTGCCGCCCTCGGCCACGACGCGGTCGCCATCGCCCAGGATCGCAAGTTGCCCGGCGCTCAAGGCCATTCGTGGCTGGCCGAACGATGCG
>CAZVOI010000217.1:0-1886 GCA_964628275.1 uncultured Acidobacteriota bacterium
GCGTTGCCGAGACGCGCCCAGCTGGCCGCCTTCCACGCGGACGCCCAGCCGTTGCCCGGCAGGCCGCGCTGCTCGAGGACCACACGGGCGGCGTCGGCGAGCTTCGGCGTCCGGCGCGGCGAGATCTGAGCTCCCGGATACAGGCCGTACAGGCTCGAGATGTGGCGGTGGCTCTTTTCTCGCTGGCCCCAGTCGTCGAGCCACTCCTGCAGATCGCCCTTCGCCCCGACCTGCATCGGTGCGAGGCGGGCGCGGGCCTCCAGGACCCTCGCGCGGAATTCCGGGTCAGTGGCGAGCACCGAGGCGGCCTCGGTCACGTAGCCGAAGAGGTCGTTCAGGATCTGCGTGTCGATCGCCGAGCCGGCCACGAGCGCGGTCCCGTGGCTGATCGAGCCTGTCACCTCGTCGAAGAAGGCGTCGTTGCCCGGCGCCAGCGGGAAGTTCTCCGGAGAGGTCGAGGGGTTGGTGACGAGCCACCCGTGCTTCGGATGCGGAACGAGGAAGTCGAGGAAGAACTCCGCGGAGCCTTTCAGGACCGGGTAGTGCTCGCGCAGGAAGGCCAGGTCGCCGGTGAACAGGTAGTGCTCCCAGAGGTGGGTGGCGAGCCAGGCGCCTCCGGTCGTGAAGCCGCCCCAGTTCGGGCCGTCCATCGGCGCGGCGACGCGCCACAGGTCGGTGTTCTGATGCAGCACCCAGCCGCGCGCGCCGTAGTTCTCGCGCGCCACGTCCCGACCCTGGTCGGTCAGCTCTCGGATCATCTGGAAAAGCGGCTCGGCGCACTCGCTGAGGTTAGCCACCTCGGCGGGCCAGTAGTTCATCTGCGTATTGATGTTGGTGGTGTATTTCGAGTCCCACATCGGGTTCTGGTCCTTGTTCCAGATCCCCTGGAGGTTGGCGGGCTGGGTGCCCGGCCGCGACGACGAGATCAGCAGGTAGCGGCCGAACTGGAACACGAGTGCCGCCAGGTCCGGGTCGTTCGTCCCGTCGAACTTCGCGAGCCGCTCGTCCGTCGGCAGCGCGGAGTTCGGCGTCGTGCCGAGCTTCACGGACACGCGGCGGAAGAGCCGCTGGTGCTCGCGGACGTGCTCCGCACGCATAGCCTCGAAGGGCTTGGCCGCGGCCGCCCGCATCACCGCCTCCACGCGCGCGGCCGCGTCGGCGCTCACGTCCTTGTAGCTGACGAAGTTGGTCGCGGCCGCGAGCCGCAGTGTCACCTCGTCGGCCTGGCGGACGACGAGGCGGTCGTCGTCGACCCGCATCTCGCCTCCGCGAGGAGACGCCCGCAGCCGCGACACGTAGCGGAGCTTTCCGGCGACGCCGAGATAGTCCGCCGACTTGCCACGGACGACCAGGCCGTCGTTCCCGACACCGTCCATCTGGAAGTAGTCGGTGGCGTAGTTCGAGTGGGCCTGGTTGCGCGCGCCGCGAAGCTGCGCCGCGAACGAGATCGCCCCCGGCGAGTCAGCCGAAAGGCGCACCACGAGGACCTGGTCGACCGGGCTCACGAACGCCTCGCGCTCGAAGCGGACGCCTCCGCGCGTGTAGCTCGTCGTCGCCACGGCCGTGTCCAGATCGAGCTCGTGGCGGTAGTCGCTCACCTCGCCGCTGCCCTCCAGCTTCAGGATCAGGCTGCCGAGGGACTGGTACTTCTGCTGCTCGACGGGGTGGCCCATCAGGTGCCGGCCGAACAAGCGGTGGGCCCCTATCAGTTGACCGTCGAAGATCAGCCGACGGATCTCGGGCAACGCTTCGTAGCCGCCCCGGACGGTGGTCGAGTACGGCCCTCCCGACCAGAGCGTCTCCTCGTTGAGCTGGATCTCCTCCTCGTCGGTCCTGCCGAAGACCATCGCTCCCAGCCGCCCGTTGCCGAGCGGCAGCGCGTTCTC
>CAZVOI010000218.1:0-2572 GCA_964628275.1 uncultured Acidobacteriota bacterium
CGGATTCAAGTCCCTCAAACGGATCCATCCCCGCGAACCGCCCCGCCCTCGGATCCATCCACCTGGCTCTGTGGTACTGGAAGCCCGAGTTGGGATCGAGGGGTTCGCCGGTGAAGGCGTAAGGCTGCGTGTCCGTGCCTGTGTGTGCGAGGAGTTCGCCGAAGGCGGAGTAGGTGTCGCCGTCGGTGATCGTGCCGGCTTCGTCGGTGAGGCGTCGGATGGAGCCGAGGCCGTCGGCATGGATGGGTCCACGTAGCGGGTCCCCCCGAGCAAGCGCCGGGGGCGGGGCGGGCAGCGACGTCAGGAGGCGCGTCGGGAGCTCAGGCGTGGCGAGCAGGTCGGCGGGCAGGGAGACGAAGACGAGCGCGGCTATGAGAAGCCGTGTTGTGAGCTGGCAGAGCGGACTGCGCAGCGATGGCATGTTTAGCGGGTCTTCAGGTGCCTGACGGGATAGGCGAAGAGGTCCTCTTCCTTCGCCAGAGCCTCAAGGTCCTCGACGAGATCGCCGATCGAGCGATGCTCGTAGGTCTCGACGGGCCAGGCGACCATGCCACGGAAGCGACGCCCTTCGTGCAGCCACTGGATGGCAATCGCCTCGGCGGGTCGGTCGTTGGTGACGAAGACGCGATCGTCGGCTGCGGCGCGCGCGAAGAGGACCTCGTCCTTGGTCTTCTCGGGATAGAGGTCGATCGCCCGTGCGACGTCCCAGCCTCGGTCCCGAAGCGCCTGGACGAGATGTTCGTTGACGCAGGCATCCGTGAGGACGGGGAAGCGCCCGGCCACTACCGGCCCGGCTTGCGGTTCAGATACTCGGCTTTGGCGCGCTGGTGGTCGGCCTCCCAGGAGCGATCTTCCTCGAAGGAGGCCTCGATCTCCTCGGGATACTCGTAGGAGTAGGACAGCGCGGCGTAGACCTGCGCGAGGTTCAGCGAAGGATAGGCCTCGAGCATCTTCTCGGGAGCGTACCCCTGGCGGTTGAGCGAGACGATGTCCATGACCCGGATCCGTGTCCCGTCGATGCAGGCCTTGCCACCGCAGACCTCGGGGTCTTTGGTGATGTGGGAGTAGACCGACTTCGCTGCCGTAGCCATGACAGAACCTATTCTACCTTCCCGCTCCGATGCGAACACTCGCTGGCCTCGCGCTGCCGCGCGTGATCTCACCACGCGAGAGGCGGGTGCCGACACGTCCTCCGCTTACCTCGACCGCCTGCTCCGAGTCGCCATGAAGAGGCGCATGCTCGACGGCCTCGCGCTCCGAGCCCTGATGAAGGCCACACACCTCCTTGGACTCGCCCTCGCCGAGCGCATCCGCCAGTACCGCGACTCGGGCGACGCTGCCCTCGACCGCTTCGCACAGATCCGGGAGCAGACGCTGCACGTGGCGCTCCTGCGGCGAGGCCCTCGAGATCCTGGCCTCTCGTTGGGACAAGATCCCCGAGCGCCAGCGACCCCACTTCACGCCCGAGGCACGTTTCCGGATTCTCAGGATCAAGACGCTGCTCGCCCTGTCGGCAAACGAGACGGCCCTGACCTTCCGGGTTTCGACAGCCACGATCCTGCGCTGGCAGCAGGAGGCGCTTGGGACGCCCGAGCGCCAGACCGTGGGATCGCTCGTCAAGCCCGTCCCGCCCGTGCGCCGCTACCACGACAGCGTCCGCCACCTCGTCCAGACCCTCACACTCGCCGGCTTCCCGGGCGACCGCTCGCTCGCCGCGCATCTCGCCCGCGCGGGCTGGAAACTTGCTCGCAGGACGATTCAGCGGATCCGCAAGGAGAAGCCGACCGTCCTGCCGCCCGATCCAGTGACGCACCCAGGTACGGCTCGCGCCGTACGCGCCCGCTATCCGCACCACGTGTGGATGCTGGATCTGACCGAGATCCCCGGCTTCCTGCGGCTCTTCTGCTTCAAGCTCGTCGTCGTCCTCGACGTCTTCTCGCGAATGCCGCTCGCCGCGCGGGTCTTCTTCGCCGAACCGAGCGGTCGGGAGGTCGCCCGCTTGTTCGGCGCCACCGCACGCCGCTTCGGTCCGCCGCGACACTCCGTCTCCGACCAGGGCGCGCAGTTCACGTCGAGAGCTTTCAAACGCGCGCTCGTCCGGCTCGGCGTCCGCCATCGCTACGGTGCCATCGGCCGCAGCGGGTCGATCGCCATCATCGAGCGCTTCTTTCGGGCCCTCAAGACGATCGCCCGCCTGCGCTCGAAACCGCCGCTGCTTCGAGGCGACCTCGAACGACGACTGAGCCTCGCCTTCGACTACTACGCATGGCTGAGGCCGCATCAGGGTCTCGCGGGAGCCACGCCCGTCGAGGTCTACCGCCGCAAGAAACCCGTCCATCTCGAAGCGCTCGCGCCCCCGCGCGGCCGGCGCGGCGAGGGGACCGGAATCCCTCCTCCGCCGTTCGAGATCCGCTACCTCGACCCCGAACATCACCTGCCGTATATCGCCCGCAAGGCCGCGTAGGTCGGCGTCGGCGACGCGTGCCGAAGCCGAGGCCGACGTGCGCCGTGTCGCAGTGCCTGACGCCGCGTGCCGGGCGACAGGATCGCCATCGCGTGCCCCAAAACCACG
>CAZVOI010000219.1:0-3523 GCA_964628275.1 uncultured Acidobacteriota bacterium
CGCTGTCAAGGATCGGAGGGCCTCCGCGAGTGCCCGGACTCGATCGCGAGATCGGATCGAGGTTAGAGTCCGCGATCGCATGCCGGCGTTTCGCTACCTCGCTCGTGGCCGGGTCCAGGGCGTCGGTTTCCGCTACTTCGCACTGAAGATCGCCGAGGATCTCGGGGTCACGGGCTTCGTCCGGAATCTTCCTGACGGCAACGTCGAGATCGTGGCCGAGGCGGGGGAGGCCGTTCTAGCGCAGTTCGAAGAGAGGCTCCGGACTGGGCCGTCGTTCGGGAGTGTCGAGCACCTGGATCGAGTGCCGATCGAGGAGCGCGGCGACACGGGCTTTCAGATTCGCTGACCCAGGGTCGTCATCGGGGGAGAAGAGATGTCGATTGATCCGTTGCGTGTCGAAGCGCTCAAGCGAAAGATCCGCGACGTCCCGGATTTTCCGAAGCCGGGGATCGTCTTCAAGGACATCACCACCTTGCTGAAGGATGCCGAGGGCTACCGGGAAACGATCGATCTGTTCGTGGAGCTGTGCCGCGAGCGCCCGGTCGACCAGGTCGTGGCCATCGAGAGCCGCGGCTTCATCCTGGGGAGCGTGGTGGCATCGCGGCTGGGGACGGGCTTCATCCCGGTCCGCAAGCCTGGCAAGCTGCCCGCCAAGACCGTGCGCGCGAGCTATGCGCTGGAGTACGGGCAGGATTCCCTGGAGATCCATGAAGACGCGCTCCGCAAGGGCGAGCGCGTGCTGATCGTGGACGACGTAATTGCGACCGGGGGTACTGCCAAGGCCGTGGCCGAGCTCGTGGAAGGCCTGGGCGCGTCAGTGGCGATGTACGCGTTCCTGGTCGAGCTGACGTTCCTGCCAGGACGCGCCAAGCTCGAGGGCTACGAGGTACGCAGCCTGATTGCCTTCTAGGTGCTAGACTTTTCGCCGAGAAGTCTAGAGAGCGCCTGTAGCTCAACCGGATAGAGCAGGAGCATCCTAAGCTCAAGGTTGGGGGTTCGAGTCCCTCCAGGCGCACCAACCGAGAAAGTCGCTCGAGAAAGCCCATCGAGAGAAGCAGTGAAGAGAGAGCTCAAGAAACAAATCAAGGAAGACGAAGTCATCAGCGGGGTCGAGCACTTCGGCGCCTGGGTGTTGGCGAACCGCCAGTCCGTCCTGATCGGTGTTGTCGCGGCGCTGCTGATCCTGGCGAGTGCTTGGGGGCTCTCGGCCTGGCGCACGAACCAGACCCGCGAGGCGGAGCAGGCGTTCGGCGCGGCGCTCGAGATCTTCGCGGCGCCGGTGCGCGGCGAGTTGCCGCCGGGGGCGCAGCCCACGACGCTGCAGATCTTCGAGACGGCGGCCGAGAAGTACAAGAAGGCGACCGCCGCGTTCGACGGCGTCGAGCGCCGCTTCGGCTCGAACCCGGTGGCGTTGCGCGCGCGCTACTTCAGCGCCCTCTGCCGGATCGAGAGCGAGGACGGCGCCGCCGGCCAGAAGATCCTGGAGGAGCTCGCGGCCCGGCCCGGTGGCGGGTTGGAGAGCGCTCTCGCCCGGCTCGCGCTGGCTGAGCGCCTCAAGAAGCAAGGCCAGCACGACAAGGCCGCCGAGGCGTTCAACAAGCTCGCGACCGATGCGACGTTCCCGCTGCCCCGGGACTACGCGCTCTTGCAGCTCGGAGAGGTCTACGAGGCCGCGCGCAAGTTCGGCGACGCACGAGCGGCCTACAAGCGGCTCAGCGACGAGTTCCCGCAGGGGGGCTACGCCACGGAAGCCCGGCGCCGCGCCGACCGGCTCGAGTTCGCCGGTTAGCTCGGGCCCACCGAAATCCCCGTGAGGAAGCGGACCGCCTGGATTCTGGTCGCGTCGGTCGCCGCCATCGCGATCGGCGCCGCGGCGGTGGGCGTGATCGCGCTGGCGCTGCGCGGCGGCTCCGGCGGCGGCTCCGGGTTCGGGTCGAAGACGGTGCTGTTCGCGGATCTCGAGGGCAGCATCCCGGAACAGCCCTCGGCCGATTTCGGGTCGTTGCTCGAACGGCGACCCGCCTCGCTGCGGACGCTGATCGAGAGCTTCGACCGCGCGGCCGCGGACCCTGGCGTGTCGGGTCTGGTGGTTCGCGTCGGCATGTTGAGCGACGCAGGCTGGGGGAAGGTCCAGGAGCTGCGCTCGGCGATCGAGCGCTTCCGGCGCTCGGGGAAGCCCGCTTACGCCCACGTGGAGTTCTGCGGCAACAAGGAGTACTACCTGGCGACCGCCTGCTCCAAGATCTACGCGCTCCCCAGCGCCATCCTGGACGTCTCCGGGCTTTCGGCGGAGGTCACGTTCCTGAAGGGCTCGCTCGGCAAGCTGGGAGTGGAGGCGCAATTCGAGGGCGTCGGCAAGTACAAGAACGCGCCGAATACCTTCACCGAATCCAGTTTCACCGAACCGCACCGTGAACAGATGGACGCGCTGGTCGACAGCTTGTTCGCGGAATACGTGGCCGGAATCGCGAAGGGCCGCGGCAAGACCGAGGCCCAGGTCCGCGCGATCGTGGACCGAGGTCCCTTCGAGGCGGTGGAAGCGCAGCGCGAGGGCCTGGTGGATGGCCTCAAGTACCGCGATGAGCTGGACAAGGAGTGGCGCGGCGCCGCGCGCACCACACCCGCTCGCTACCTCAAGCTGGCCCGGCCCTTCTTCGACTCGCGTCCCAAGCTGGCGCTGATCTACGCCGTCGGTGACATCGTCCCGGGCTCCAGTCAGAACGACCCTCTCGGTGGCCAGTACGTCGGCTCCGATACGGTGGCCTCGGCGTTTCGGCAGGCGCGCGAGGATGCCGGTGTTCGGGCCGTCGTGTTCCGCGTCGATAGCCCCGGGGGCTTCGGGCCCGCGGCCGACGTGATGTGGCGGGAGGTTTCGCTGACCCGCCAGGCGAAGCCGGTGGTGGTCTCGATGGGGGACTACGCCGCTTCCGGCGGCTACTACGTGGCGATGGGCAGCGACGTGATCCTGGCCGAGCCGGGAACGCTCACCGGCAGCATCGGCGTCTTCAGCGGCAAGTTCAACCTGCGCGGGCTCTACGACAAGCTGGGTGTGACCAAGGAGTTCGTTTCGCGCGGCCGGCACGCCCAGATCTACACCAGCTACCGCGCTTGGACCGACGAAGAGCGCGTGCGGGTTCGCAGCATGAACGTCTCCTTCTACAAGGACTTCGTGGAGCGGGCGGCCAAGGGCCGCAAGAAGACCTTCGACGAGATCGACGCGGTGGCTCAAGGGCGCGTCTGGACCGGCGCCGAGGCCTTGAAGCACGGCCTGGTGGATCGTCTGGGCGGACTCTTCGACGCGATCGCTGTCGCCAAGGAGCGCGCCGGGCTGGCCAAGGGCCAAGACGTGGCGCTGATCGTGCTCCCGGCGCGCAAGGGCATCCTGGAAACCCTGATCGAGCGTCAGGAAGAAGGCACCCTGGAGTCGCGGCTCCCCGCCGATTTGCTGGGCCTGCTGCGGATCATGACTCAGGCCTCGCGCGGACCGCTGGCACGCCTTCCGTACGAGCTGCGGGTCCGCTAG
>CAZVOI010000220.1:0-5812 GCA_964628275.1 uncultured Acidobacteriota bacterium
CGTTCCACGCCGTCATCGCCCAATCCAGATCGAAGCCGAGCCGGTGGAGCGCGTAATAGAAGACGTAGGGTAGCGGCGAGTAGGGGATCAGCATTTTCTCGCCCAGGGCTGCGGTCGCGGCCCCCTGGTCCTGTGAGGCGGTCGGGAGCTGCGAGCCGTAACGCAGCATCGCCTGATAGTCGAAGGGCACGCTCCCGAGGTCCAAGGTTCGCCGGGCATGGATCTCGACGTCGGGCGGGTTGTGATTGGGGAAGAAGACCAGCGAGCCGTGTCCGAGCGTCGCGATCGCGACCAGCCACGCCAGCGTCGACGCCTCGACCGGCGCTGTCCAACGGCGCAGCGACCGGTGAGCAAGGAGACCCGCGCCCAGCGACAGCGGCAGCAGCCGCGGCATCGCGGCGAGCGTGGCGAGCGGCGCGGCGTGGGTCGAGGCGACGACAGCGATGCCGGCGACGGTCGCGGCCAAGAGTGCTTTGGCCGGCGCTCCCAGCAACCACGCGAAGCCGAAGACCAGGAGCGGCACGCTCGCCACCAGCGCGAGCGCCCGCGGCGCGAGCCAGAGGCCCTCCGCACTCTCGACCGACACGCTGTCGACCAGGATCCGCGGATCGTCGGTGTGGGCCCCTTTCACGAGCGGCAGCGGGCGCAGCGCCATCCCGAGGTCGAGCGCCGCGCCTCGAAGCGCCGCGCGTGGGATCGTCAGCGTGTAGACGTCCCAAGGCCCGGGGCGCACCAGCATTTCGCCCACGCGCTCACCGCTCACGAAGACGCCGACGCCGCTCCGGACCCGTGCCGACGCTCGGAGCGCCAGCCGCACGTCACCCGCAGCCACGACCGGCAGATGAAACGAGCCGTTGGCCGGGCTCGGCCGGAAGTAGAAGGACGTGACACCGTCGGTCGTCGCCTGGGGGTCGATGTCGGCGCGGTCGGCGCGGCCCCAATCCCCGGAACGGAAGGGGGCGTCGAACGCGCCCAGCTCCAGTCGGACCGGTCCCGTCCCCAGAGGCCGGGCCAGGATCGCCGCGCCCAGGGCGACGAGCGTGGCGAAAAGAAGCGTGCGGCGGCTCAAGGGAGGCTCGACCTTAGCCGCTAGCGGCTTTCTTTGGCAAGGCAAACGTCTTTCTGCTACAGTCCCTCGCGCCTCGAAAAAGGGGCTATTTCAAGGGAGAAAGGGCCCATTTCGAAAAAAGTCTTCGTTGGCAACCTGAGCTTCGACGTCACGCGTGAAGAGTTGATCGAAGCGTTCTCGGCCTCCGGTAAAGTGTTAGACGCGAAGGTCCCGACCGACCGTGAGACGGGCCGGCCGCGCGGCTTCGCGTTCATCGAGTTCGAGAGTGAAGAGAGCGTCCCGAAGTGCGTCACGGCCTTGAACGGCACCTCGCTCAAAGGCCGCCCGTTGCGCGTGAGCGAGGCCGAAGATCGCCCGCCGCGTCCGGCAGGGGCGGGGCCCAGACCCAGTGGACCGCGTCCGTTCCGGCCCGCGAGTGGTGAAGGCTACCGGCCTCCCGCGGCGACCGACGCGCCGACGTTCGGTGAGAATCGCGACGGCAGGCGCCAGAAGCGTTTCGGCGGCGGCAGCGCCCCGGGCCGCGGCCAAGCCGACGCACGCGCGGCCAAGCCCTTCGGCAAGGAAAAGGGACCAAGGCGCGTCGAGCGTCGACGCGGGCGCGGCTTCGACGACGACGACTAGAGTTTGATCCTCGCGGCGCTGCTGTTTCTCGCGGCGCCTGCCGCGCGTCCCTTCGCGGAGGAGCGCGCGCTCCTCGACCGTCGGCTCGAGACGCTGCGCCGGTTGCTGCCCGACGGTCCGAATCCGAGCGGCGACATCGCGACGCTGCGCGAGATCGCGGAGGCCGCGCACCTGCAGCAGTTCGATGCGGCGTCACGTCCCGCGCTGGAATCGGGCCGGGTCGGATCCGTCGCGCTGGACGCGCAGGCGACCGGCCGCTTTCCCGACGTGAACCTGTTCTTCCAGCGGATCGCCCAACTGTCGCGGCCCGTGGATGTCGAGTCGCTCGCGCTCAAAGCCACGCCCGAGGGCCTGGTTCGTCTGACGTGCACGGTTCGGTTTCCGTTCCGCGTCCTGAAAGCGCCGCTGCCCGCGGCGCCTGCGGTGGCTCGGCCGCCCGGCGCGGCGACACGGCCGCAGCTCGAGGCCTACGTCCGCGACCACAACCTGCTGTTCGCGAAATCGGATTCGGTCGCGACGTTGCGCCGAACCCGCCGCAACCCGCGCCTGTTCCTGGCGGAGCTGGCGGCGATCGCGCGCGAGCGGCCGGTAGTGTTCACCGAGGCGTCGCTCGGTGATGACTTCCTGGTGAGGGGCCTCACCATCGGCGAAGCGCCCAGCCGCGATCTGGGGGCTCGCTTCGAGCGCGGCTTCTTCCGACTCTCCGACTTCCTGATGGCGCGACAGGGCGCCTGCCGGCGCTTCGAGGCCAAGGGCACGAGCCCGATCGTCGGCCCGGATGCCGAGCTGCCGCTTCCCTCGGAAGACCCGTTCCGGCAGGACGACTCGCCTTGCAAGGTCGACCGCGACGGCTTTCGCGGTTCCACGATCACTCTGCCCGCCCCTCCCGGCAAACCAGGCGCGGCGCGCGGCGGCCTGACGTTGCGGCTCCGCGACGTGGACCTGGCCGACGTCTTCTACGCGCTACACCAGCTCACCAAGCGCGGCTTCCTGGTCGACGGCGACGTGGCCGGGCGCGTGAACCTGGACGTTTCGGGCGCGACTCTCGACGACCTGCTGCAGGCGCTGCGCAAGTCCGGGCTGCGCATCAGCGAAGGCATGACGCTGGTGCGCGTTTCGCTAGAAAGCGCGCCGCCCGGCCGGCCGCGGGTGGGCCCGCCTGCGCCGGATCAGCCCGACGATGTGTCCGCGAAGCGCGCCAGCTTCGAGCTGAAGCGCGAGGGCGTGCGCGAGATCCTGGCCGTGATGACCGACATCGAGCCGACGCTCGCGGCGCTCGGGCCGCAGGGCGGCCTGGGCCGGGTGAGCCTGTGGGCGAGCGACGCGCTGCTGCTGGAGGCGCGCGCGGCGCTGCTCGACGCCGCCGGGTTGCTGGAACGCCTCGAGGAGGCGCGCCGCGTGGTTCGGCGTCCGGCCTCGCTCGAGGATGCCGTGTTCCCCGTCGCCAGCGCGCCGCTCGAGCGCCGCCTGGCGCTACGCGCGCAAGACCTGAACGTGATGGACTTCGAGATGGCGGGCGTCGGCTCGAACGGCAGCGGCTTCGTGGTGTTCACCTACGCGCCGACCGGACGACTCCTGGCGTATCGTGCTGGCGACAAGCTCGCCGACGCGACCATCAAGGCGATCAACTCGACCGACGTCGAGCTCGACACAGAAGAGGGCCCGCTGCGGCTGCTGGTGCCCGGCCTGCCGCGCTAGAACGCGCTTGAGCCTCTCCCGCGCGCTGCTCGTCGGTCTCGGCGTGCTGGTCGCGCTCGCCGCCTGGCCCCGCGCGCTGCACGAGCTGGCCTGGCCCGACGAGTACATCTATCTCGCCGGAGCGCGCAACATCGTCGAGCGCGGCTCGCTCGACACCCAGTACTACCTGACCAACAGCCTGCTGGTCCGCGGCTACCCGCACCGCGACGTACACATGCCGGGCTACATCCTGGCGCTGGCCCCGCTGGTGAAGGCGCTCGGCACGACGCTGCAGGCAGCGGCGGCGCTGAACGTCGCGCTGTTCCTGACGTCGATCCTGCTGGTGCACGCCCTCGCGCGACGCCTGCTGCTTAGCGAGGAGGGCGCGATCCTGGCCGCCGCGCTGTTCGCGATCGCGCCGCCCACGGCGGGGTATCTGTTCATCGTGTATCCCGAGCTGCTCACGACCTTCGCGCTGCTCTTGGCCGTGTATCTGTCGGCGCGCGCCACCGGCGGCTGGGGCGCCTTCCTGGCCGGGGCCATTTTCGGTCTAGGCGCAATCGTCCGGGAGACGCTGCTGGTCGCGCTACCGGTTCATTTCGCCCTGCTGCCACGCCGCAGCTTCTGGCGATCCTTCCTGCCCGGAGCGCTGGGCGCGCTGGTGTTCGTCGCGGCGCCGCTGGCGCGCGACCGCGCCGTGCACCCGAACGCGATCTACCCGAGCGTGCTCGAGGACGCGCACCGCTCGAACAGCCCGATCGCGACCCTGGCCGCGGCCCTCGCCAAGAACGCGCGCCAGAACATCGACGACGTCGTCAGCGCGAATCCGATCGAAAACACTGAAGACCGCGTGCTGTTCGTCATGTTGCTGCTCGCTGCCCTGGGCGTGGCGTCGGCGCGGCGCCTGCCGCCCGTAGCGCGCCGAGCCGCATGGGGCACGTTTGCGTCGCTCTCCGGCCTGAGCGTGGCGGTGCTCTTCCTTTACGTCGTCCGCGTGCGCGGCGGCGTCTGGGGCGGTGTCCGCGCCTACATGGCGTTCGTTCCGCTGCTGGCCATCCTGACCGCTGGCGCTTTACGCTCGCTCGGAGCCAAAGCACGCGCAGCCGCGGCGGCGTTGCTAGTGATGCTCTGCCTGGATTCGAGCGCGCGCCAGCTCTACCTCTTTTGGCGCTACAAGAGCCAGAACCTCGAGGACGACTCTCGCTGCTCGCGCGACGTCGTCGCGGCGGTTGGTCGCGCGGGACCGCGCCGAATCGCCGGCCGGCTCTTCCAGTACGGCCTGCTCAGTTATCCAACGGAGATCATCTGGTCGCTGCCCCGCGACTACCCGGAGCTCGCGGCGCTGGAGCGCGCGGTGTCCTTCGACTACATCGCGATCGCGCCGCAGAGCCCGCTGCGGCTGTTCCTGGTCAAGAACCCGCGCTACCTCCGAGTCAACAAAGACGACCGCAGCGCCGGGCTGCTGATCTTCAGGCGTCTCGACTAGCCTGTCCGTCCCCAGGTCAGCGACCGTCACATCGCCGGCGGACTTGATCCGTGATCTGCACAGGCGTGGGCGGGTTCTCTCGCAGCCCAAGAGTGTGCAGCACTTCGTGGAGGAGGGCGACCTCCAGGTCCTGGCGCTCACTGAGGCGCAGCGTGAGGAATTTCTCCCGGAAAGCGCCGCACACATAGACGATCCGCACGCCCGGCGCCGTGAATGCCAGTATGCCCGGGCGCCGACAGGGAGCGTGACCGGCGCCACTGGCGTATCGCAGAAGGCCGAGGTAATCCTGCGCCGTCTCGCCGGTCGCGTCGAGGTTCTCCTGCAGCGTCCGGCCGTTGCCGTCGGCGAAGTCGGTGAAGATCTGCCCGCACTCGGGAGAGGCCAGCCGGCGGAAGGCGCCCTCGATGGCCGAGTGGACGGCGAGCCGGGCCCAACGATCGCCCTCGTCGATCTGCAGGATGAAGTCCCGATTGCCGGGCAGGGTCAGGTTCTGACCGGTGGCCTCTCGGGCCGCAACCGGGCCCGCTCCGCCGAGCATGCAGGAAAGTACGCATCCGGCTACTACGTTCGACCAGGGCCTCGCCTCGAAACAGGGGATGCACCGCATGAGCGACTCCTTCCGCGGAGCCGCTTGGCCAAGCGCTCTCGTCTTGCTTCAACCAAACTGCGCGCCTAACATCGGCAAGTCCCTGGTCATTTCCTGGCTTTTTCCTGGCCGCGTGGAATGCGAGTCCATTTCGGTGAGTTCGCGTT
Source organism: uncultured Acidobacteriota bacterium (assembly GCA_964628275.1). Lineage (GTDB taxonomy): Bacteria > Acidobacteriota > Vicinamibacteria > Fen-336 > Fen-336 > CAZVOI01. The sequence continues at coordinate 5,607 of CAZVOI010000220.1, forward strand.
GGATCGGGACAGCCGCCAGCTTTGGCGCGGGCGAGAAGAGTTGCGTTTGGTGCCGAAGGCCTTCGATCTCCTCGACCTGCTCCTGAGCCAGCGCCCGCGCGCGGTATCGAAAGAGCGGATCCGCGACCGCCTCTGGCCGAAGACATTCGTCTCCGAGTCGACGCTCACCAGCCTCGTCGTCGACCTGCGCGCCGTGCTCGACGACC
>CAZVOI010000221.1:0-1996 GCA_964628275.1 uncultured Acidobacteriota bacterium
GCTTGTTTTTCGTCAGAAGAACGCATATCTTTTTCTGACAAATCTGCCATGGGTCGACACGCTCAATCGATTGACTCTCAGGTGCTTGCACGGATCGAGCGCAAGGGACGCGGGGCCGTGATCACGGCCGCCGACTTCCTCGATTTGGGCTCCCGCGCCTCCATCGACCAGGCACTCTCTCGCGGCGCCCGAGCGGGACGGATTCGCAAGTTAGCCCGGGGGGTCTACGACTACCCCCGCCTCCATCCCCGGCTCGGCCCGCTAGCCCCCTCGACGGACGACGTGGCCCGAGCGCTCGCGGGCCGAGACGCCTCTCGGATTCAGCCATCGGGCGCACATGCCGCCAACCTGCTCGGCATCTCCGACCAGGTGCCGGCCCGGGCGGTTTACCTGACCGACGGGCGCACCCGCACCGTGCAAATCGGCAAGCGCACCGTGGCGCTCAAGAAGACCACGCCGCGAAACATGGCAACCGCCGGCCGCATCAGTGGCACGGTGATCCAGGCCCTACGCTGGCATGCCCGCCGCAACGTCAACGATCGGCTGATCGCCACGCTTCGGAAGCGACTCACCGGCGAGGACCGCAGGCAGTTACTCGCCGACATCCGCTTCGCGCCGGCCTGGATCGGGGACGTGATGCGACAGGTAGCGGCCGGCGAAGCCGTGATCCCATGAACCGCTTCCTCACACTGCCCGCCGGCGAACAGCGTCGATTGTGCGAGGAAGCGGGTGCTCGGCTTGGGCTACCACACCTTCAAGGGAGGCACGTCTCTCTCGAAGGGCTGGAAGCTGATCGAGAGGTTCTCCGAAGACCTGGACGTAGTTGTGGACCGGGAGTATCTGGGTTTCACCGGAGACAGCACTCCCGAGAAGGCCACGAGCAACCGCGAGCGTGCGCGTCGTCTGGAGGCTGTCCTGGAGGCCTGCCGCGCTCTCGTGAAAGGGCCCCTGCGAATGGCACTGGAAGCGCGGTGTCGGACGCATCTGCCTGCGCCCGCTGACTGGGAGCTGTCCGAGGACCCCGACGACGTCGACGGCCAGACACTCCTGCTGCGGTACCCCACCACGTTCCCTCTCGGCGGCTACCTGCGACGAGTCGTCAAAGTCGAACTCGGCGCGCGGTCGGATACCGAGCCATCCCTCAGGCCGACCATCCGGCCGTATCTCGCTGAAGCGCTGCCGGGAGAGCTTCCTGGTAGTGAGTTCGTCCTCCGAGCCGTCGCACCCGAGCGCACCTTCTGGGAGAAGGCGATGCTCCTCCACGAAGAGACCTACTGTGCCGGCCGCGACGGCCCGAAGCCCCGGCTGTCTCGGCACTACTACGACTTGTGGTGCCTCATCGGCGCCGGCATCGCGGAGCGCGCCGCTGCGGACGGCGGCCTGTTCGAGCGCGTCGCCGAGCACAGAAGGCTCTTCGGAGGACCAACTTCCCTACTGGCGCCGCGACTACGAAGCCATGCGCGAAGCCATGTTCTTCGGCGAGCCGCCCGAGTTCGAGGACATCCTCCAAGTCGTCGCCGACTTCCAGGACAGGTTCAACGGTCGAGGGAGTAGTGCCCCCCGAGCTTCGTCTTGAAGGAGATCTTCCAGGTCGCGTTCACGTCGGCCGGGAACCCCGAGCTGGAAGTCAACGTCCTGCCTCCTGACGCAGGGGCTAAGCAGTGGTGCCGACGTAGAAGTATCGGTTGCCCCACTTCCGAGAATTGACGGCGGACACCGCCTGCGAAAGCTTCCTGAGCGCATACAACGCGACGCTGCGTGGCTGGGACAGGTTCGCGCCCGAAAGGCGCCCCGGCGCCGGCCACGCGACCTCCGAGACCGTGTAGGTCAGCTCGACAAGCCCGACACGGTCGAAGAGCACCCGGCTGCCCCTCGACGCTCGCCTGCAGGACGTGATACGGCGGCATACGCGTGACTCGACCCGGGCGCAGAGCGCTCGCCGCGCGCAGCACCGCCGTGAAGAGGCAGGGCCCGGCCTCGAGCGGCCCCTGGGCCA
>CAZVOI010000222.1:0-2224 GCA_964628275.1 uncultured Acidobacteriota bacterium
GGCAGCGCTCCGCCGCCCTGGTCGACGACTCGGCCTCGGATCTCGGCCGTGCCCTGTTGGGCGCTCGCGGTTCCGGCGAGCGCCAATGTGAGCGCCAGAGCGAGCGCGAACGCTTTCCGATACGTCATGGGCAACCTCCTAAATTAAGAGTTCCATCCAGAGACTTAGCAACAGCCATACCGGCCTGGCACCCGCTCCACGAGCGCGCAGGTTGAGGCGCAGCCAGGGTTTGCGGGGCCCGTTTCATTGCACGCAATCGCTCGGGTCCGGAAACTTGGATACGGCGGCGGCTGTCGTGTAGAAGTGCTGGGCGCGTCAAGACGCTTCGCTCGTGTGTCCGAGCCGCCGGGAGATCTCGGCGGCCGCACGCATCACCTCGGCCGCCACCTTGGGCATCTGTTCGCGGGGTAGGCGTGTCGTCGGCCCCGCAGCGCTGACGGCGGCGACGACGCCGCCGGTGTGGTCGCGAATGGGAGCGGCGATGCAACGAATCCCGGGATGGATCTCCTCGTCGTCGATCGCGTAGCCGCGCTGCTTGGCCGCGCGCAGATCCGCCTGGAGCTCGGAGGGATTCGTGAGCGTGCGCCGCGTGAACGCCTTCAAGGGAGTGCGCGCCAGGTAGTCACGAACCGCCTCGGCGGGCAGGTGCGCGAGGAGGACCTTGCCCATCCCGGTGCAGTACGCTGGGCTGCGCCGGCCGATCGAGCCGGGCAGCCGCAAAGCGTGGCGGCCCTCCGCCCGCGCGATCGAGACGATCTCGCCCGCGTCGAGGACGCCCACGTGCGCGGTCTCACCGGTGCGATCGACGAGGTCCGCGAGCGCCGCCTCGGACGAGCGTCCGACCTCGAGGCGCTCCACGGCCAGCATTCCGAGCTGGAAGAGGCGCAGGCCCAGACGATAGCGCCCGGTCTCCGGATCCAGCTCCACCAGCCGGTGGCTGCGCAACGATTCGAGCAGGCGAAAGAGTGTGCTCTTGTGGAGCCCGACGCCCGTGAACTCGGCGAGCCGCAGCTCCGGCCGGCTCGGGCCGAAGGCTCCGAGAATCGCGACGGCTCGATCGAGCACCCGGTTCGGGTACTCGCGCCGACGCTCGCGAGGTCCGTTGGGTCGGGCGGGTGCGGCAGCGCTCCGGGCCATATTTCATTCCATGAAACAGCGTTGCGTCAGATGCTCCGATGCTAGCGCGCGCCGGGCGGGAGTCAACAGCGCCTCGTGTCATGTCATGGGTCGGTCGCTGCGGCGGCGACGCGCGGGATCAGATGGACCGCGGGGCTCTTGATGCACGCGATCACGCTCGCGCCCAGCTGCAGCTCGAGCTCGGCGCAAGCGGCGCGGGTGACGAGAGCCGCGAGACGAAAGCCGCAGTCGAGGCCGACGCGGACCAACGGGCCCTCGGGGACGAGGGCCGTGATCGTGCCGGAGAGCTGGTTTCGCGCGCTCACTTGGCCGACCACCCCGCGCTCCAGCATCACCTCTTCGGCGCGAATGCACACGAGACACGAGTCCGCGACATTCCCGGGATCGACCGCCGAGAGCACGACGGCCCCGACGCCCAGCGCGACACGCAGCAGGCCGTCTTCCGCAGCGGCTACCACGTGACCGGGCACGACGGTCTCGACTCCCACGATGCGCGCCACCTCGGCGTCGACGGGACGGCTCACGACCTCCGCGGCGGGTCCGACCTGCAACACGCGCCCGCCCGCCACCACCACCATCCGGTCGGCGAGCGTCAAGGCCTCGATCCGATCGTGGGTCACGAACAGCGTCGGGATGCGCAGCGCGGCCAGCATGCTGCCGAGCTCGCCTCGCAGCTCCTGGCGGGTCGGCGCGTCGAGCGAGTTGAGCGGCTCGTCGAGCAGCAAGAGCTGCGGCTCGCGCGCCAGCGCCCGCGCCAGCGCCACGCGTTGCCGCTGGCCGCCGGAAAGCTGAGCGGGCCGCCGGTTGCCCAGGCCGTCGAGCCGCACGAAGCGCAGCAGCTCGATCACACGCGCCTCACGCTCTGCCGCCGCCAGCGCCGCGATTCCGAAGCCGATGTTGTCCGCCACGCTCAGGTGCGGAAACAGGGCGTGGTCTTGAAACAAGAAGCCGACCCGCCGCTGCTGCGGAGCGACGTCGATCCCCAGGCTCTCGTCGAACCAGATCTCGTGACCGAAGCGCACCTGGCCGCGGGTCGGGCGTTCGAGCCCGGCCAGGCAGCGCAGGATCGTCGTCTTGCCCGCGCCCG
>CAZVOI010000223.1:0-1712 GCA_964628275.1 uncultured Acidobacteriota bacterium
CACCGGCTACAGCCGGCCCGCGAAGCCCGAGCTCGGCAAGAAGTACTGGGGCGTGCAGGGCGACATCGAGTCGGTGGGGGAGTTCATCCGGCTCTACCTCACGCGCCACGAGCGCTGGGGCTCGCCGCTGTTCCTGGTGGGCGAGAGCTACGGCACCACGCGCGCGGCCGGCCTCGCGGGCCACCTGGTCGAGCGCGGCATCGCGTTCAACGGCATCCTGCTCGTCTCCTCGATCCTCAACTTCCAGACGGCGCGCTTCACGCACGGCAACGACCTGCCGTACGCGCTCTTCCTCCCGACCTACGCCGCGACCGCCTGGTACCACAAGCAGCTGCCCGCCGACCTGCAGGCGAAGCCGCTCGCCGAGTTCCTGCGCGAAGTGGAGGCGTTCGCGGGTGGCGACTATCCCGCGGCGCTGCAGCAGGGCGACCGCATGAGCGCGGCCGAGCGCCAGGCGGTCGTGAAGCGCCTCGCACGCTACACCGGCCTCTCCGAGATCTACCTGGACGAGGCGGACCTGCGGATCGAGATCCAGCGCTTCTGCAAGGAGCTGCTGCGCCACGAGCGGCGCACGGTCGGAAGGCTCGACAGCCGCTTCCAGGGCACGGATGCGAGCGGCGTCACCGAGCGGCCGGAGTTCGATCCCTCGATGACGGCGATCCGGCCGCCCTACACCGCGACCTTCGCCGACTACGTGCGTCGCAGCCTCGGCTACAAGTCCGACGCGGTCTACCACATCCTCGGCGGCGGGATCGGGAGCCCGTGGGACTTCGGCTCGCAGAACGGCTTCGCCGACACCTCCGAGGCGCTCCGCAGCGCGTTCTCGAAGAACCCCGACATGCGGGTGTTCGTGGCGAACGGCTTCTACGACCTGGCGACGCCGTACTTCGCGACCGCGTACACGCTGTCGCACATGGGGCTCGACGAGGCGCAGCGCGCCCGCGTGAGCACCGCCTACTACGAGGCCGGCCACATGATGTACATCCACGAGGGCGAGCTCGCCCAGCTCAAGCAGGACGTGGCCAAGTTCATCGCCTCGGCCCTCCCGAAGCCGTAGCGAAGTCGACGGCCCACGGCCAGGCCAAATGCCGAAGGGCCGCGGAGACGATGGCTCACGGCCAGGCCGAAGAGCCGAAAAGCCAAAGAGCCAAATAGCCAAGAGCCGAAGGATCGGCCAGAACTCCCGGGACGTGACCGATTGTCAGAGCCGGGGTCACCTCCCGGGAGGGCGGGTGTCGTCCCAGGCGGCCGGGTCCTGCCGGAAGTACCCCGACAGGATCTCGTACACCTCGCGGTGGCGGCGCCTGACGAGTTGCGGGATCTCGAAGAAGGCCTCGACCGCCACGCCGAGGAACTCCACCGGGTCGTGGGCGCCGTAGTCGTCGAACGCGGAGCGCCCGTGACGCAGGCGCTCCATCTCCTTCTCACGGACCTCCACCCAGGCTCGCGCCCGGTCGCCCGTGAGGCCCACGGGGATGCCGTCGAAGTGCGTCTGGTCGACGTCGAGCAGGTGAGCGAACTCGTGAATCCCGACGTGGTACGCGTCGTCCGGCACCGCGAAGCTCTCGTGGAGCGACGGCACCGAGAGGATCACGGTGCCCCAGGGGTGGGTCTCGCCCGAGCGCTCGTCGCCGCCGAAGGCGTAGTCGCGGTCGAAGTCGTCGGGGTAGAGCAGCACTTCCGTGAGCTGGTCCCACTCGTAGTCGGGCCAG
>CAZVOI010000224.1:0-8522 GCA_964628275.1 uncultured Acidobacteriota bacterium
GACGCGGTGACGGTCGAGGCGCGCTCCGAGCTGCGGCTCGCCCAGGAGGCCGTGACGCGGATCGAGCGGATCGTGGCCGACAGCCGGCAGGCGGCCGACAGCGCCGATGAAGCGCTGCGCATCACCGAGATCGCATATCGCGCCGGCGCCACCAGCAACATCGAGGTCGTGCAGGCCCAGCAGAGCGCTCGCAACATCGAAGTCGTCGCCGCCCAGGCCGAGGACCGGCTGCGCCAGGCGCGCCTCGACCTCTTGGTCGCGCTCGGTCAGTTCCCGAAGTAGCCTACTTCGGCTGCGGCACGATCCGCAGGTAGGGCTTCGGCGCCTTCCAGCCATCCGGATACTTCTGCTTGGCCTCGTCGTCCGAGACCGCCGGCACGATGATTACGTCCTCGCCGTTCTTCCAGTTCACCGGTGTCGCGACCTTGTGCTTGGCGGTGAGCTGGATCGAGTCGAGCACGCGCAGCACCTCGTCGAAGTTGCGGCCGGTGCTCATCGGGTAGGTGAGCGTCAGCTTGACCTTCTTGTCGGGACCGACCACGAACACCGAGCGGATCGTGGCGTTGTCCGCGGCGCTGCGCTTGCCGCCGGCCGCGTTGGGGTGGATCATGTCGTAGAGCTTCGCGACGTTCAGGTCCGCGTCGCCGATGATCGGGTAGTTCGGGGCCGCGCCCTGTGTCTCCTCGATGTCCTTCGCCCAACGCTTGTGGTCGTCGACCGGGTCGATCGAGAGACCGATCACCTTGCAGTTGCGCTTCTGGAACTCCGGCTGCAGCTTCGCCAGGTAGCCGAGCTCGGTCGTGCACACCGGCGTGAAATCCTTCGGGTGCGAGAACAGCACCGCCCAGCCGTCGCCGATCCACGGGTGGAACTCGATCGGCCCGTCCGTCGTCTCGGCCGTGAAATTCGGCGCTTCGTCTCCAATTCGAACTGACATGTCCTGCTTCCTCCTCAGTGTCTGCGAGGACCGAAGCTACCAGCCGCCGCTTCGCGGCGTCAATCCGGGCCGCGTGTCATGGACAAGGAAGCCGGATATTGACTCTGGCACCGCTCAGGGGCGTAGTATCCCGTCAACGAAGCCCGCGTCACGGGCGACGCGTTCTTCGATTGCTCACTCAGGCTGGCGATCGAGGTACCCTCTCGTTTGACGTGCGGCGGACCGGGGCGCTGAGTGTGACGAGGATCACGCGAGGAAAACGGTGAATTGGACGAGTATCGGCGCGTGAGGTGGAGCGTAGCGCTCGTAGCGGTAGCCCTGTTCGGGCCGCTTTGCCCGGCCGACATCCCCGTCTTCACCGCCAGAACGAGCCTGGTGGTGCTCTCGGCCACCGCTGTGGACGATCGCGGCCGACCCGTGCGCGACCTGCGCCCGGACGAGGTACGAATCTTCGACGGCGGGCAACCGCAGAAATTGCTTCGTTTCTCGCGAGGCCGCGAGGCGGGAGCGCGACTGCTGCTGCTGGTCGACGCCAGCGGCAGCATGCGCCTGGAGCTGAAGTCGGTCAGCGTGCGGATGGCCGTGCTGCAGCTACTGGCAGTGCTCGAGCCCGGGGACGAAGTCGCCGTGGCCAGCTTCGACGAACGCTACCGGCGGTTGCAGGCCTTCGGCATCGACCGCGAGGCGGCCAAGCGCGCCCTGGACGCGATCACGCCTTTCGGTTCCACCGCCCTGCACGATGGGCTGTTGCAGGCGACCGAGGATCTCGCCAGCGCCGGCGACAGCCGGCGTGCGGTGGTGGTGATCACCGACGGGATAGACACCGCCAGCCGACACAGCCCCGACGAGGTCATCGCGCGCTCGCGGGCCATCGACGTCCCCATCTACGCGATCTCGATCGTCTCGCCGCTCGACAATCCCGCCTCCGCTCTTTTCTCGGGCCAAGCCGCCCGGACGCCGTTGGCTACGGGGCGCGACGCGCTGCGCCGGTACGCGGAGATGTCCGGAGGTGTCGCCTTTACGGCGAGCGAGTTCCGCGAGCTGAAGGGCGCCGTGGACCAGATCGCCGGAGAGGTTTCGTTCCAGTACCGGCTCGGTTACGAACCTCCCACGGGCCAGGCCGGCTTCCGCCGCGTCGAGGTCCGAACGACACGCAAGGGCGTCGCCGTCCGCGCACGCCGGGGTTACGTCCCGCTGGGATAGCTTGTCTTGTACCGTGGGCGAAAGCCCCGCTTCATGAGGAGACGTCAATGAGGTCACTCGTCATACCGATTGCCGTGATGCTGACTGCCGGCTGTGCCACCAAGAAGTACGTGAGCGGAGAAGTCGACGAGATCAACAAGAAGGTGGAGGCGCTCTCGGCCAACGTCGAGAAGACGCAGGAGCGAACCCGCGGCAACGAGAGCCGCATCGAGGACGTCGACAGGAAGGCCCAGGCCGGCGTGACCGACGCCAAGGGCTCGGCTTCGCAAGCCATGGCCCGCGCCGCCGACGCGCATGCTGCGGCCCGGGGCAAGCTGGTCTACAGCTTGACGCTCTCGAGCGACAAGGTGACGTTCCCGTTCGATCGCGCTTCGCTCAGCGACGAAGCCAAGAAGCTGGTCGAGGAGACCGTGGGCCCGATCGTGTCGGAGAACCGCGGCGTCTTCTTCGAGATCGAGGGCCACACCGACTCGACCGGACCCGAGGCGTACAACCAGAAACTCGGCCAGGATCGGGCCATGGCGGTGAGGGCCCATCTGCACGACAAGCTGGGCATCGCCCTCAGTCGGATCGAGGTGATCTCCTACGGCGCCTCGAAACCGGTGGCTGGCAACGCCCTTCCCGCCGACCGCGCCAAGAACCGGCGCGTCGTGATCAACGTGCTCGAGTAGGGCAATCCGCCCTACTTGGGGTGCAGCACGATCCGGAGGTAAGGCTTCGGCGCCTCTCTCTTCCGTGCCTCGAAGACCGACGGTACCGGCCGCTGATTCGCCTCGTCGATCCTGGACGCGTGTCATGGGCGGTCGCGCTGGCGCGTGATACGCTCCCGCCACTGATCACGCACAACGACGCGCCGAAGGCCCGTTGATCACACGCGGCCAGCGGCGCACTCAAGCAACGACATGGCTTGCCGTGTTGAGAGGAGGCCTGTGAGCCGACGCCTTCGTGTCGGAGTTCTCGACCTGGTCGGGAACGCGCCCAGCCCCAGCCTCTGGAACCGGATCATGAAGCCGAACTTCGCGAGCATCATGCCGCAAGTGATCGCGGTGTGGTGCGAGGAGGCCGGCCACGACGTGACGTTCGTGTGCCACACGGGCGTCGAGCCGCTGGATCGGCGCCTTCCGTCCGACCTCGACGTGCTGTTCGTGGCGGCCTTCACGAACGCGGCCCAGGCGGCGGCGGCGATCAGCGCCCGCTGGCGCGTCGGCGGAACGGTGACCGTGATCGGTGGGCCCCACGCCCGCGCCTATCCCCAGGACGCGGCGCTCTATTTCGACTACGTCCTCGGCTTCACGGACAAGGCCGTGGTCGGCGAGGTGCTGCGCGACTGCGCGCCCCACCGGCCGATCGGCCTACGCCTCGGCGCGAAGAAGCAGCCTCCCTACCTGCCCGGGGTGCGCGAGCGCTGGAAGTTCATCCAGCCGACCCTCGCCCAGGCCCCCGCCCTGAAGCTCGTGCCGATGATCGGAAGCCTCGGCTGCCCGTACACCTGCAGCTTCTGCGTCGACTCGGTCGTGGACTACCAGCCGCTCGGCCAGGACCAGATCCAGGAGGACCTGCGCTTCCTGCTCCGAACCGTGCAGCGGCCGCGAGTCGGCTGGCACGACCCCAACTTCGGGGTGCGTTTCGACGAGTCGATGGCCGCCATCGAGGAGGTCGTCCCCGCCGGGGCGATCGAGTTCGCCGCGGAAAGCAGCCTGTCGATCCTGACCGAGCCGCACCTCGCGCGGCTGCGCAGGAACGGCTTTCGGGCCATCCTCCCGGGCATCGAGTCCTGGTATGCGATGGGCAACAAGTCGAAGACGGGGAGCACCGTCGGGATCGAGAAGGTGAAGCAGGTTTCCGAACACGTGAACCAGGTCCTGCGCTACATCCCCTACGTCCAGACGAACTTCGTCCTCGGTCTCGACGCGGATGAAGGCCGGGAGCCCTTCGAGCTCACCAAGCAGTTCGTGGACCGAACGCCGGGGGCGTTCCCGGCGTATTCGCTTTTCTCCGCGTTCGGCCAGGCGGCGCCGCTCAACCTCGAGCTGCAGCGTGCGGCGCGGGTGCTGCCCTTTCCCTTCCACTTCCTCGACAACAACCACGCGATGAACGTGCGGCCGAGGCACTACAGCTGGACGAAGCTGTACGACCACATCATCGACCTGCGGCGGCACTCCTTCTCGTGGCGCGCAGTCGGGCGGCGGCTTGCCGCGAACACGGGTTTGATCACGCGCTCGCTCAACTTCGTGCGCGCCGTCTCCTCCGAGGGCCTGGGGCGTATCCGCCACGACACGGTGGTGCGCGGCCTGCTCGAATCGGACCACACGGTCCGCCGCTTCTTCGAGAGCGAGACTCCGGCCGTGCCCGCCTTCTACACGGACCGGGTGCGGCGCGACCTCGGCCCGCTCTGGCACTCGCTTCCGACCGGGGCCATCGACCATGACCCCAACGCATACCTGAAAGCGGCGGCCGCGACGGCTTGACGCGGGCTTCCGGCGCCTAGAATCCCCGCGTGTCGAGGCTGCGCAGGATCAGGTTCGTGCTGCTGGTTGGAGGCGTGATCAGCTTCTCGTGCTCTGCTCGAGCCTGGGGGCAGGAGGCCTCGGCTGTCCACAATCCGACGACGCTCGTTTGGCACACGCACTCGGCGGACAAGTGGGAGAACGCCCTGCCGCTCGGCAACGGCCGGTTGGGAGCGATGGTCTTCGGCAAGACCGACGAGGAGGAGATCCAGCTCAACGAGGACAGCTACTGGTCGGGGGGCCCGTACTCGACAACGGTCCCGGGCGGCTTCCAGGCGCTGCCAGAGATCCGTCGGCTGATCTTCGACGGTCAACTGGTGCGGGCCCACCGCCTGTTCGGCCGACACCTGATGGGCCGCCCCGTCGAGCAGCAGAAGTACCAGTCGCTCGGCAGCCTGGTGCTGAAGCTCGAAGCAAGCGGCGAGGTCGGGGGATATCGCCACGAGCTGGACCTGGACACCGCCGTGGTCACGACGACGTACACGCGCGCGGGGGTTCGCTTCAGGCGCGAGGTCTTCGTCAGCCCGGTGGATCAGGTGATCGTGGTGCGCCTCTCGGCCGACGCGCCGCGGGCGATCTCGTTTGCTGCGCAGCTCCGTGGCGCGCGCAACCAGGCCCACTCGAACTACGCCACCGACTACTTCCAGATGGAGGGCCACGGGAGTGACGGCCTCGTCGTCCGCGGCAAGTCGGCGGACTATCTCGGGGTCGCCGGTAGGCTCCGCTACGAGTCGCGGCTCCGGGCGTCTCCCCGCGGGGGCGAGATGCGGGTCGACGATGACCGTCTGGTGATCCGCCACGCCGACGAAGTGACGCTGCTCCTCTCGGCGGCGACCAGCTTCGTCAGCTACAAGGACGTGAGCGCCGACCCGACCGCGCGGGTGGACGCGGTAATGCGAGCGGTCGCAGACAAGCCCTTCGAGCGGATGCGGGCGGAGCACGTCAGCGAGCACCAGCGGCTCTTCCGTCGCGTGTCGGTGAGCTTCGGATCCACGCCGAACTCGGCGCTGCCGACGGACGAGCGGCTCGCGAAGTTCGACGGCACGAACGACCCGGACCTGGCCGCTCTCGTGTTCCAGTTCGGCCGGTACCTGTTGATCTCGTCTTCGCGGCCGGGAACCCAGCCCGCCAATCTGCAGGGGATCTGGAACAAGGACCAGAACCCGATGTGGGACTCGAAATACACGACCAACATCAACACCGAGATGAACTACCGGCCCGCCGAGGTCGCGAACCTCAGCGAGTGCGCCACGCCGCTATTCCGGATGATCCGGGAGCTGACCGACCAGGGTCGGGACGTGGCGCGCGAGAACTACGCAGCGCGCGGCTGGGTTTTGCATCAGAACACCGACCTGTGGCGCGTCGCCGCTCCGATGGACGGTCCGAGCTGGGGCGGGTTCACGACGGGGGGCGCCTGGCTCGCCACCCACCTCTGGGAGCACTACCTGTTCACCGGCGACGAGGGCTTCCTGCGCGAGTACTACCCGGTGCTGAAGGGCTCCGCCGAGTTCTTTCTCGACTTCCTCGTCCCGCACCCGAAGCACGGATGGCTCGTCACCAACCCCTCGACCTCTCCGGAGAACTTCCCTCTGGCGCCCGGTAACGAGCCGTTCTTCGACGAGGTGACGGGGTCGATCAGCCCCGGGACCTCGCTGGTCGCCGGGTCGGCCATCGACATGCAGATCCTGAACGACCTCTTCGGGTATGTGGCCGAAGCCTCCTCGATCCTCGGGACGGACCCGGAGTTCCGCGCGAAGGTCCTGGAAGCGCGCGCCCGGCTGGCCCCGATGCAGATCGGAGCCAAGGGCGACCTGCAGGAGTGGCTCGACGACTGGGGCCAGCGGGAGAAGAGCCACCGCCACATCTCCAACCTCTACGGTCTCTTTCCGGGGCATCAGATCTCGCTTCGCAGGACTCCAAAGCTCGCCGACGCGGCGCGCTTGGTCCTCGAGCAGCGCGGCCTGCCGGGCAACGGCTGGGCCTCCGCGTGGAAGGCGGCAAGCTGGGCGCGGCTCGGCAACCCAACCGGGGCAATCGACAACTTCCTCTACGCGATCCGGAATTACACCACCGCCAGCCTCTTCTCGATCTGCTCGAAAGCCATGCAGGTGGACGGGTCGTTCGGGATGACGGCCGCGATTGCCGAGATGCTGCTTCAGTCGCACGACAACGAGCTGGCGTTCCTGCCCGCGCTGCCCGACTCGTGGAGCGCCGGCCAGGTCAGGGGTCTTCGCGCTCGCGGCGGATTCGAGGTCGGCCTGCGATGGAAGGCAGGAGCGCTCGAAGAGGCGACGGTCGCCTCCTCCCTCGGAAGGCCTTGCCGCCTGCGCACGGCGCTGCCGTTGGCGGTCACGTCACGAGGAAGGACGGTCGGCGTGCGGCGACCGGAAGCGGGCGTGCTGGAGTTCGAGACGACGCCCGGATCCGTTTACCTGCTGACCGCGCGACGCTGAGGGACACGCGCCAAGACCGCTGGCGCGGAGTGTGCTAGAGAATGCGCCCGAAGGAGACACGATCATCATGCTGAGAGTCGCCGCCCTCGTCCTGCCCATTTTCATCGCCGGTTGTACCGGTAACGCCGCCGCCCCAGCCGCGAATAGCCAGCGTCCGGCAAAGGCGCAGCCCGCCAAGGCCGGCGCCGCACCGTCAGAAGGCCCACAGACCAGCGGGCAGGTAACGGGCACGGTCGCCGAGACGATGGACGCCGGCGGCTACACGTACATGCGGCTGAAGACGGCTAACGGCGAGGTGTGGGCGGCCGTCAGCCAGGCATCGCTCGAGGTCGGCGCCGAGGTCACGATCGGCAACGCCAACTTGATGGAGGGGTTCGAGAGCAAGACGCTGAATCGCCGGTTCGAGCGCATTCTCTTCGGCAGCCTGATCGCTCGCGGGGGGGCGGCGGGGCTGCCGCCCGGGCACCCGGCCACCCCGGAGGCCGCCGCCGTGCAGGCGCCGCATGCGGGCGTCGCCTCGGGCGCGGCTGACGTCGGCGATGTCAAAGTCGACAAGGCCCCGGGCAAGGACGGCCGAACCGCGGCCGAGATCTACGCTTCCAAGGCGACCCTCAACGGCGCCGAGATCGCGATCCGCGGCAAGGTCGTCAAGTTCAATGCCGAGATCCTGGGCCGCAACTGGATGCACCTGCGCGACGGCTCGGGTTCGCCGGAGAAACAGGACAACGACATCACGCTGACCACCAGCGAAGTCTTCGCCAAGGGCGACGTCGTGCTGGTGCGTGGACGACTCGCCCTCGATAAGGACTTCGGCGCGGGCTACGTCTACCCGGTGATCCTCGAGGATGCCAAGCGGGTGAAGTAGTCCTACATCGAGATCGAACCCTCGCGGAAGTTGGTTCGGTCGAGCCAGAGATTCACCAGCACCGGCCTGCCGCTCGTGGCGAGCGAGCGGGCGCGCCGCAGGGCATCCTCCACTTCATCCGCACGCTTGACCTCGATGCCCTCCGCGCCGAAGCCGCGGGCGACGTCGTGATAGGCGGTGCGCGCCAGCACCGTGGCCACGTCGTCGTGCAGCAGCTTCACTTGCTCGCGTGCGATTTGGGTCCAACCGGCGTCGTTGCCGACCACGGCGATCACCGGGGCGCCGTGCCTCACGAAGCTGTCGAGCTCCGAAAGCCCGTAGCCGCTCGCCCCATCGCCCCACAGCAGCCACACCTCCGAACCCGGGCGCGCGAGCCGGGCGCCGAGCGCGAAGCCGGCGCCGACACCGAGCGTGCCGAAGGCGCCGGGGTCGAGCCAGCTGAGCGGCCCGCGCGGTCGCAGGATGTAGGAGGCCGTCGCGACGAAGTCGCCGCCATCGGCGACGAAGACCGCCGCATCTCCCGCCACGCGCTCCAGGGCGCGGAAGAAGGCCACCGG
>CAZVOI010000225.1:0-1665 GCA_964628275.1 uncultured Acidobacteriota bacterium
CAACCAACACACTCCGCGTGATGCTGACCCCTTCGGTCAGCTTCAGGGAGCGGATCTCGTCTCGGTGGAGGACGATGACGCGCTCCGGCGCGCCCGCAATGACCCCCATTGAAGGAGTCGGAGGCTGCGTCAGGATCAGCGAGTCGCCCGAGAAGGTGAGGTATCCTTGAAACGGGTGATAGCGACCGTCAGTCGTGGTGTACCCGGCCACGGCTGACCGACCCGCCCGCGCGGTGTGCTCGTTGAGCCTCGGGTCGGCGGGGAGTGAGTGCTAGCCTTCGTTGAAAAGAAGACGGCTCCAAGTAGGATGGGCCGGTTCACTGCGAGGTGGATCGGACCATTCCCAACAAGGAGCCATCGATGAGCAAGGTAGAACGGAAGGCGCGTCAGCGGAAGCTCGAAGTTCTGCGGACGGACGAGGCTGCGCAAGCGCTGGCGGATCTGGACACGCGGGTCGAGATGATCCAGGCGCTGATCCCGCTGGGGCTGAAGGCGGTGGAAGACGAGTTGAAGGCCGCGGTGACCGCCCTGGCGGGGCCGCGCTACCAGCGGGGACCAGGCGATCGCCGCTACTACCGCTGGGGTCGGGAGCACGGCTCGGTGTACCTGGCGGACCAGAAGGTGCCGGTGCGGGTGCCGCGGGTGCGCGACCTCCATGCGGATCAGGAGGTGCGGCTGCCGGTGTACGAGCGATTGCAGGCGCCGCGCGGCGGGGACGCCCAGCTGATGGGTCGGGTGCTACGGGGGCTGGGATGCCGCAACTATCGGGAGACGGCGGCGCTGGTGCCGGAGGTGTTCGGGCTGTCGGCCTCGACGGTGTCGCGGCGGTTCATCCGGGCGAGCGCGGCGAAGCTGCAGGCGCTGATGGAACGGGATCTCTCGGACCAGGATCTGGTGGCGCTGTTCATGGACGGCAAGAGTTTCGGTGACGACGAGATGGTGATTGCGATCGGCGTCACGCTGGAGGGCAAGAAGGTGATGCTGGGGATGGTGCAGACGGGGAGCGAGAACACGACGGTGTGCCGGGCGTTCCTCAAGTCGCTGGTGGAACGCGGGCTGCGCTACGAGCAGGGGCTGCTGGTGGTGGTGGACGGCGCCAAGGGATTCCATCGGGGGGTGCGCGAGGTGTTCGGGCGTGCGGCGGTGATCCAGCGCTGCCGCTGGCACAAGCGCGAGAACGTGTTGAAGTACCTGCCCGAGTCGAAGCGGCCGGCGATGCGCAGGAAGCTCCAGGCCGCCTGGCAGCAGCCGACCTACGAGCAGGCCAAGGCGGCGTTGAAGCGGACGCGCAGCGAGCTGGCGCTGATGAACCAGTCGGCGGCGAAGAGTCTGGACGAGGGGCTGGAGGAGACGCTGACCCTGCACCGTCTGGGGTTGGCCGAGGAGCTGCGGCTGTCGTTCGCGACCACCAACGTGATCGAGTCGGTCCAGGCCCACGTCGGGCGGCTCACCGATCACGTCGACCATTATCGGAACAGCGAGCAGAAGCAGCGCTGGGTCGCGACGGCGCTGCTCGAGATCGAGCCGCGGCTGCGGCGCGTGCGCGGGATGAAGCACCTGCCGGCGTTGCGCGCGGTGATTCAGCGCGAGATGGGCATCACGAAGCGTCAGGCCGCCGCCTGACATGCGGGGCCGTCACATTTCAACGAAGAATGGCATTGACTC
>CAZVOI010000226.1:0-6658 GCA_964628275.1 uncultured Acidobacteriota bacterium
AGGACCTTGAGGAACGCCGGCAGCTCGGCCTTGCGCCGAGCGACGCAGAACTCGCGATTGGACATTCAAGTCTCCTTGGCTCGAGAGAGAGTGGCTTCCCGAGCACGGCCGGACTATGCACGAACAAAAAGCGAAAGGCAATCCAGCAGCGCGCCACTCTGAATGAGCCGGAAGCCCGATTCGAGCACCGCCAGAACGATGGCCGCGCCGGTGCGCCAGCTCGCGCCCGCCGGTTCCGGGCAGAGCGCTCAGAAGGAAACCCAGACCGTCACGAGGGCCTCGTCCGGGTGCAGCGTGCCGCCGCGCGTCTTCATGTTGTGCCGCGCGTACTCGACCGTGAGGTCGAGGTTGCGCAGGATCCCGAGGCGTAGCCCCAGGTCTAGCTTGGTCCAGTCCCACGCGACCGAGGGCGCGACGAAGGTGAGGGGCGCCTGGAACCGGTTGTCGATGACCGAGTAGCGCACGCTCGGCTGGAGCCAGTTCAGGACCGGCTCGTCGCCCGAGGCGAAGAGGCCGTTCAACGGGATGCGATAGCTGGCCTCGGCCTCGAAGCCTTGGCGCTCGAGCCCTGCGATCTTCTGGGCGACGTACTGCCCGTAGAGGTGCAGGCCGCCGTGGCGTGCCGTCAGGTTGGCGCCGTATTCGGTCTTGTCCCGCCCCTCGAAGGGAAGCGGGATCCCCACCCCACGCAGCATGTCCAGGTCGCCTTCGTAGAAGGTGCCGCGAATCGGCGACGCGTCCGCCATCTCTCGCTGGAAGTACCAGCCGAGGAGGTCGACGGCGGCGGGCTTGTCCGGGTCTTGGCTGGCGAAACGCAGGCCCGCGCCGGCGCCGTACTGGAAGCCTCCGTCGAAGTGGAGGTCTTGGGCCTTGGCGTCGTAGAAGATGGGAAAGCCCGACTCGAGCTGGGGGTCCGGCGCCGGGGCGGTGCGCTCGGGCGTGCCGTTGTCCCCGGCCAAGGCGTTCGCGTCCCGGAAGAAGAGGGGGTTGCCGTTCGCCAAGAGTCCGCGCCAGTACACGTGGCGGCCGAAGCTGCCTCCGAGCTCGACGCCGATCTCCTCGAAACGGCCAACGGCCGTCCCCCAGAGCCCGTAGCTCTCGAAACGCCGCTCGAGCTGCTTCGTGAAGCGCGGCGCCTTTCCTATCTGGGCGTAGATGGTGGTGCCGGGGATCGGCTCCAGCATGCGCGGCTTGCGCCCGACGAGCAGCCACGCCTCGTGCAGGGCCACGAGGTCGTCGGAGCTGGTCGGGTTTCGGTTGTAGAGGTCGAGGACGTGGGCACGGGCGTGGGCCCGGATCGAGGGTGCGAGTTCCGCGTCTGCGGAGAGCGCCAAGCTCGAGACCTCGAAAGAGGATCCCGGCGACACCGTCTTCAGGTACACGCCGTCCTGGCCGGCGCGGATGAAGTCAGGAGGAAACGGGAAGCGCACCCGGACCTGCTCGTCGCGGCTGTGCCGGAAGTGGGACCTGATCTCCAGTTGCACGCGGAAGCGCTCCCCGGCGGCCGGCGGCGTCACCCGGTCGTCCGCCTCCCCGGGCTGAGCGGCACTCAACAGCGCGAGCGCCGCCAGCGCCCGAAACACGCCCGCCGTCGGACTGATCCCGCAGCGCTCGTTCAATGGTCTCGCTCCCTTCCGAATGCACGATGGTACAGGCCGCGCTCCGCCACGGCGGTATGACGCCATCATAGGACCCCGGCTAGACGTGGTCTTGCGGAGTCGCGCGACGGCGACCACGCCGGGCACGGTCATGCACAACCGCAGGGAGAGCGCCAAGAGAGCGGCGGGCCCCACGCTCCTTGGTGAAGCGCAGGAAGGCCAGGGAGGCGGCCCCGAGCGCGGCCGCGCCCTCGATAGCGAAAGTCAACCTGACTAGAATGGCCGTTCCCAGAAAGTCTGGAGGCAAACGATGACGAACCGGCGCGATTTCTCACGGCTGATTGCCTTTGGCGGTTACGCCGCGCTCTTCGCGCGCGGCGCGGAGGCGTTCGTTCCCGCCCGCTTGCGTCCGACTCCAGCCAAGCCCGACGAGCGTTTCTGGACCGACGTCAAGGCCCAGTTCCTGGTTCCGCCGGACGTCGGCGTGATGAACGCTGCAAACCTGTGCCCTACCTCCGGGCCGGTCGTGGAGGTGGTCATGAACTCGCGCGACCTCGATCACGACATGTCGCCGGCGAATCGGGAACGGATGCACGACGGCCGAGAGGAGACGCGCAAGGCGCTGGCCGCCTTCTTACGCGTCCTCCCCGAGGAGATCGTGATCACTCGCAACACGAGTGAGTCGAACAATATCGTCTCGAGCGGCCTCGACCTGAAGGCCGGCGACGAAGTGCTGCTGTTCGCGGACAACCATCCGAGCAACCTGCGCGCGTGGCAGGAGAAGGCGAAGCGCTTCGGCTGGAGCGTGCGCGTGCTCGAGCAACCGAACCCGCACCCGGGCCCGGACTATTTCATCGAGGCGTTCTCGAAGGCCATCACCCCGAGGCTGCGGGTGTTGGCGTTCACCCACCTCACCAGCACGGTCGGAGACCTGCTGCCCGCCCGTGAGCTGTGCCGCGCCGCTCGCGAGCGCGGTGTGCTCAGCCTCATCGACGGAGCGCAGTCCTTCGGCTTGATCGACGTCGACCTGTCCGAGATCCAGCCCGATTTCTATTCGGGAAGCGCCCACAAGTGGATGTGCGGGCCGAAAGAGGCCGGCGTCCTGTACGTGCGGCGCGACGTGCAGCCACGGCTCTCCGCCAGCGTGATCAGCGCGTATCCCGGCGCCGTCGGCATCTCGAAGGTCATCGAGGGGATGGGACAGCGGGACGACACCGCCATCCTCGGCTTCGCCGAGGCGCTGCGCTTCCAGACGAGCCTCGGCCGCCGCGCGATCGAAGCCCGCTCGCGCGAGCTGGCCCAGGCTTTGATCCGCGGCCTGCGGGAGATCCGCGGCGTGCGTCTGTGGACGAGCCTGGAGCCGGAACGCGGCCATTCCGTGGTCTCGTTCGCGGTGGGAAGCCTGGATCCCCAGAAGCTGCAACAATCGCTCTACGAGAAAGACCGGATCGTCTGCGCGACGCGCGGCGGCTCGGATCGTCCGGGGATCCGCCTCTCGCCACACCTCTACAACACCCACGCCGAGGTCGAGCGCGCCCTTGCTGGGGTGAGGCGCGCCGCCCAAGCCGCCGGCTGAGGTTTTCGCAGCAGCAAGTCCGTCGGTTCGCTGACGAGGCTAGAGGCCCGCTCCGGCCAGCTTTCGCAAAGGGTCGGCGTGCACCGGCCACAGGCCACGCTCATCCAACAGGCGCAGCGTGTCGTCGGCGCTCTCCCGCGTCACCTGTGCAGGGTCCCAGCCGGCCGAGCGCAACAGCGCAACCACCAGAACCGCGTCCCCGGTGGTGACCGCCGAACCGAGCACCGAACGGGACACGCCTTCGGCCTCCTCGGTCGCGTTCAACCTGCCGCAGCGGACCTCGTGGACCTTCTCCAGGTACGAGCCGAACAGCCGGTGCGGCGCGATCTTCTCGTGGTTGGGCAGGCCGTCGAACTCCTTGGCCCGGGCCTCGAATTCTTCGTAGTAGTTCGAGATGAAGCTTCGTGCTTGCTGAACGGTTCGGGTGGCGAACGGCAGGTCGCTCGCGATCGGCGCCAACAGCGAAGCCGGGACCGTCATCGGCCGATCGACCGCCCAGACCGAGGCGGTGTCGCCCGCGATGCCCCGACTCGTACCGTGGACCATGAACTTCACGCGGTGTCCGGTCAACTCGAGCACCAGGCGGAAGTAAGGCGTGAACTCCTTTTCCTTCACCCGGAAGCCGGCCTCGATCAGCCGCTCGAGAACCGGAAGCGAGCGAGCGCACGCGAGAAACGACAGCAGCGTCCAAACGGGCGGCGCCTCCAGGCGCCAATCGGCCCGAGCCATGAGCAGCCACTCGACCGCGCCGACGTGACCGCGCCCGCAAGCGAGCATCAGCGGCGTCAAGCCCTGCTTGGCGCGCGCGTCGACCTCGGCGCCGGCGCTGAGCAGCCGTTCGACGATCGCGGCGTTGCCCTCGGACGCGGCGATGTGGAGCGGAGTGAAGCCGAGCACGTCCTTGGCCGCGAGAGGGGCGCCCGCCGCGAGCGCCCGATCGATCGCAGCCGCGTCGCCGCGCCGCACCGCTTCGTGAAATGAAGACTCGCCCCAGATCTCGGCCGGCGTCATGTCACAGTCTCGCCCCGATGCGGGCACGCCTGGCCAGCGCACCCGTTCACGCCCGTTCCCTGTCCGCTCGTCGGATCGTAGTCGCTCCGCCGCCGGGCATCCCGCATAATCCCAAGCGTAGCCATCGCTAGCGAGGAGGTCGAGGCATGTCGGCTGAAGAGAGCAAGGCGGTCGTCCGGCGTTTCATCGACGAGGTATTCGTGAAGCGGCGAGTCGAGGCCCTGGGCGAGGTCGTCGCCGCCGGCTTCGTGCCGCACAGTTGGCCCGGGGTGAGCCCCGGCATCGAGAGCCTCAAACAGGTGATGGAGAAGGTGTCGGCCGTCGATAAGTCCGAGACCAGCGTCAAGATCGAGGACCTGTTTGCCGAAGGTGACAAAGTCGCCGCGCGGCTGACGCTCCACGTCGTGCACCACGGTGACTACTTCGGCATCCCCGCGGCCGGGAAGCAGCACACGATCTCGGAGACCCACATCTTCCACGTCGCGCACGGCAAGGTGACCGACCACTGGCGGGATGCGGATCATCTGGGCATGATGAAGCAACTCGGCGCGTTCCCGTCACCCGAGAAGAAGTAGCAAGAGAAGGGCGCGCCTTATTGGCGGATCAGCTTTTCCGATTTGACCTGTGCGGGGTGATCACCTATGTCGCCGCGCTGCAACGCTACGGAACCGCGATGCTTACCACAGCGCCGTCGGAAACCATCGCGACAACGCGCGGGTGGCGGAGCGGGCCGGCGTGAAGACGCTGGTGTTGACGCATTTCCTCGACCAGCCCGGGATCCGCGAGCGGATCGTCCACGAGGTGAAGCAGGTCTTCGCCGGGACGGTGATCTGGGGCGAAGACCTGATGCAGATCACGGTCGGTCGGCAAGCGGCGAAGCCGTCGATCGGCGCCTGAGGACCGAGCTCCCGGTGCCGCTACTTCAGCAGCGCGTTGATCGACTCGACCGGCCGCGCGACGACGGCCTGCTTGCCGCGAACGACGATCGGACGCTGGATCAGCCCCGGGTGCTTCGACATCAGCGCCAGGAGCTGAGCGTCGCTGTGCCGGCCCGAGTCGAGCCCGAGCTCGGCATAGACCGGGTCCTTCGTGCGCAGGATCTCGCGAGGCGGGACGCCGAGCATGCGAAGCAGCTCGCGAAGCTCTTCGACGGTCGGCGGAGTCTTGGTGATGTCCACGGCGCGGTAGGCGGCCTTCTTCTGCTTCAGGAAGTCGACCGACTTCCGGCAGGTGGATCAGGTCGGCTTCTGGTAGACGACGATCTCGCTCATCGCGCGCGCCTTCAACTCTTCTTGGATTCTGCCAGCTCGGGCTCCGAATACCCCTCGGCGTCGTAGCCGCCCGCGTAGTCGCTGTCCTCCGGCCGGCGGATCTGGGAGTGGCCGACGATGCGGTCGCGGCGCAGGCCGCGGAAGTCTTCGAGCTTGGTCCAGCCCTTGCTCGCGTTCCGCTCCAGGAACTGCCGCATCCCCTCGATCAGCTTCTTGATCACGCTCGGGCCCACGGCGTGGTCGAGCATGGCGGCGGTACACACCTGCACCGTGCCGCAGCCGAGCAGGAAGTAGTTGAGCGCGTGGCCGAAGTCGGAGATGCCGCCGATGCCCGAGAACGCCTTGTCGGGGAACGCCTTCGTCATCTTGGCCATGTTGGCGATCGAGAGCGGCAGGATCGCGGGTCCGCCGAGACCGCCGCTCGAGACCAGGCCGTCCACGTTCATCTCGAACTCGAGCGTCTCGGGATCGATCAGCGGCAGCGACGGGAAGGTGTTGGAGGACACGACCGCGTCGGCGCCGCCGCGGAAGACCGCTCCAGCCTCCACCGTCATGTCGGCCGAGGCGGGCGTCAGCTTGGCCCACACCGGCACCTTGGCGACTTCCTTGACCACCTGGGTCACGAACGAGCACTGCGCCTGGTCCTTGCCGATGTTGGATCCCATGTCGGGGCGGTCCATGTGCGGGCACGACAGGTTCAGCTCCAGCCCGTCGGCGCCCTCGGCCTGGCAGGCCTTGGCCAGGGTGCGCCAGTGGTCCAGCTCCTTGTCGCTTCCGGAGCCGGCCATGATCGAGGCGATCAGGACACGGTTCGGGAACGCCTTCTTGATCCGGCCGAGGCGCGGCACCCACCAGTCGAGCGACTTGTCGGAGATCAGCTCCCAGTTCCACGAAGAGTGCAATACGCCCGCGCGGCCCTTGTTCATCGAGAGCGTGCCGGTCTCGGGGTTCGCGCGCAGGAACTTGGTCTTGGGACCCGCGACGTTGACGACGGGGTGCATGCCGATCGTCTTGGTGACGACGCCGCCCCAGCCGGCCTCGAAGGCCCGCATGATGTTGCTCTCCGACTCCGTCGGCGGCGCCGACGAGAGCAGGAACGGGTTCTCGAAGTGGATCCCGGTGAAATTGACCGACAGAGTGCTAGTCATTTTCCAAGCCCCCCACCCCTATCCCCTCCCCACGTCGGGGGAGGGGGAGCGCTG
>CAZVOI010000227.1:0-5197 GCA_964628275.1 uncultured Acidobacteriota bacterium
AGGGCGGCGATGCCGACAGAAAAACGACTTTACAAGATCACGTTCCTGAGCCAGGGGCAGGTCTACGAGGTCTTCGCGAAGCGCGTCAACCAGGGCGGCCTGTTGGGCTTCGTGGAGATCGAGCAGCTGGTCTTCGGCGCCAGCAATCGCGTCGTGGTGGACCCGTCCGAGGAGCGCCTGGAGCGCGAGTTCGCGGGCGTCAAGCGCTTCTTCCTGCCGATGCACTCGATCGTGCGCATCGACGAGGTCGAGAAGCAGGGCCAGAGCCGGATCGTCGAGGCCGAGAAGGGCAGCGTCACTCCGTTTCCGATTCCGCTGTTCAAGCCGGGTCAGCGCTCTTCGGACTAGCCTCGCTAGCCGGTGACTTCGGCGGGGTTCAGCTCCGCGATCGCTCCATCGAGAACCGGCGTGCGTGCTTCGCTGAGACGACACGCGCGCTCCCAGGCTTGCCCGGTATCGGCGCCCGCCTCGATCAGAAGCGCGGCCAACGCCGCGTGGGTTTCCTCGCGCGGATCCCGAAGCAGCGCCTCGAGCGGCGGCAAGTCGTCGCCGAGGGCCTGCCGCTGGTGGATCAGCGGGTGCTCGAGCGCCGCCTGCCCATGCTCGGCTTCGGGAAGCGGCCGATAACGGCAGAAGAAACCGAGGTGCCAGGGCAGGAAGGTCAGCGCGCGCCGACGCCCCCGCTCATCGTCTCCGAAGTGATCGCGCAGATACCCGACGAAGCGAAGCAGGAGCTCGAAACGCTCGTCGGCCGTCGGGAGCCAATCGCGCCGCTCTCGAATCTCGCGGAACAGCCAGGGCTTGATCAAAGCACCGCGGGCCAGCATCACCGAACGGACGCCGCTACGCTGCATGCGCTCGCGCGCCTCGTAGTGGGTCAGGATGTCGCCGTTGCCCACGACCGGAATGCCGCGCTCGGCCGCGACTCTGCCGATCAGGTCCCAGTCCGCCGCGCGCTGGTAGCGCTGCTCGCGGGAACGGCCGTGGATCGCGATCGCGGACGCGCCCGCTTCCTCGCAGGCGCGCGCCACTTCCGAGACGTTGGTCTTGTCCGCGCTCCAGCCGGTTCGCAGCTTGACCGTCACCGGCACGCGAACCGCCGCCACCAGCGCCGCGACCAGGCGCGCCAGACGTCCCGGCTTGCGCATCAAGCTCGCGCCCAGGCCGCGGCTGGTGATCTCGTGGATCGGGCAGCCGCAGTTGAGGTCGACAAAGCGGGCGCCGCGGCTCTCCGCGAGCCGGGCGCCCTCGGCCAGCGTCTCGGGCGCGCGGTCCGCGAGCTGGACGCCGAACAGCGGCTCGCTGGGATGGCTCTTGAGCAAGGCGAATTCGCTCGACTTCCCGCGCAACAGCCGCTTCACGACAGCCATCTCGCTGACCGTGACGTCGGCGCCCAGCTCCACGCACAGCCGGCGAAAGGCGAGGTGTCCGCCGCGCGTCAGCGGCGCCAGCCAGAGCTGGCCGTCGTGGAAAGGGCTCGCCTCGCTCACGGCGAGCCTGCGGCGCGATCCCGCTCGCGGAGCCGCGCGCTGATCCAGAAGGTGCGGTGCGCGGCCGTCCAGAGCGTCAAGACGGCGATCAACGCGAGCGTCCAGAGCGCCGCGGACCCACGCGGTTGGCCGAGCATCTCGCAAATCGGACCGTCGGCCAGGCACACCAGGGTTGTCAGGACCAGGCGCTCGGCGCGCTGCATCAGCCCTTCCTTGCACAGCACGCCGAGCGACTCACCCCGGGCGCGTGCGTAGCTCACCAGCAGCGAGCCCGCGAGCGCTGCCGCGGCCACCAGTGGACCCCACGCGAACGGCCGCAGGAAGTACACGAAGCCCAGGAACGCGAACACCTCGACGAAGCGGTCCAGCGTCGAGTCGATGAACTTCCCGTAGTCATTGGAAAGCCCGCGTGCCCGGGCCACGCGACCGTCCATGATGTCGGCGACTCCGCCGAGAGCGATCGCGACGCCGCCCCATTCCAGACGTCCCGCCGCGATCGCCAGTCCCGACACGGCGCCGCACGAGAGGCCCGCGAGATTGAAGAAATCCGGCGAAAGGCCGAGCCCGGCCGCGAGGGCATCGACCGGCTTCAGCAGCCACAGGAACCAGTGGACCAGGAAGTCGCCCGCCCCCATCAGGAAGTGGGTGCCCTTGGCTTGTGCATCGGAGTCACGCCTGCGGCCGATCGCGGCGTACACGAGCATCGAGACGAGCGCGCTGACGACGACCGCCAACAGCCAGCCGCGGGGCGTCATCGCGTCAACGACCCTTGCTTCGCAGATACCGGAAGACCCGCGGCCACAAGAAGACGAGCGGCCAGCGCCGCTCGCGCGCCGAGAGCTCGATCTCCTCCCCGCTGTGGCGTCGCGCCTTGCGAACCAGATACTCGAGCCAGTCGTCGAAGGTCAGGACGTACTTGGCCCAGCGCAGCGTGGCGCGCAGCTTCGAGCGAATGAACAGCCGCTCGACCCGGTGCCGTTCGGCATCGTCGACGGGCCGCGTCCACGAGAACCCGCCGCCGGCTACGACCAGCGCTCCCTCGCGGAGCCACTCCTCGAGCAGCAGCGGCATCACCGCCCGATGATAGTCGCGCTGGGCCTCGTACAGCGCCTCGGCGCGCCCACCCGGCTCGGGTCGGATCTCGCCCGCCATCGACACCAGCAGCGCCTGGCGCGCGAACAGCTCGGCGTCGAACTCGCGCGGCAGCGACGGCCGCAGCCACTCGCGGGTGACGCGATGCGCGCCGACCAGCGCATCGATCGCCCGCTCGGCCGACGCGACGTCTCGCGAGAAGACCAACGCCACCGGCTGAAACAACCGACCCGCGCAGAACTGGTCGCTGCGCCCTTTGGACGTCTCCTGGATCAGGCGTTCGAGGTCGATCACCGCGCATTTCGCGCGCACGACGCCGCCGTCGACGACAGGCTTCAGCGAGATCTGATTCGGAGGCAGCCAGGCGTTCAGGATCGCGACCAGGCTCGGGTTTCGCGCGAGCGCCCGCTGCTTCGAGAGCGAACGGTAGAAGCTCCGGTAACCATCGATCAGCACGAAGAAGTCGTAAGCGCTCCACGGATCCATGCTGGGACGCGTCTTGCGCGAACCAAAGAAGAGCACGCATCGAACGCTCTCGCCGCCGAGCCGCGCGATCTCTCTGGCGGCGTTCACGGCTTCGTCCGGCGCGGCAGACTGGGCGAGTGCGAGGTCACGGATCGCCTCGCGCAGCGGCTCAAACACCGGCGCCTGCGGGGCGGGCGCGCATCTCGGCGAGGCGCTCGATCATGCGCTGGCGCCAGCCGTCGATCGCCGCGTCGAAGTCTTCGGGACGTTCGGGCGGATCGAAGGGGCCCATCACCTCGGTATGGCAGCGCATCCGGTGCACGTTGAAAACGAAATCCTCGAGACGGCGGGCCTCGCCGTAGCCGTCGCTGACGACCAGGTATACCGGCATCCGGCGTTCCTCCATCACGGCCTTCAGCCCGGCGCTGCGGAACGGCCGGATCGTGCCGTCGACGCTGCGGTGGCCTTCCGGATAGATGAGCAACCCATGGGTTTCGCGCCGCGCGGCTTTGCGCATCTCCTCGACGGCGCCCCTGGCGTCGCGCTTGGGATCGACGATCGGGCACTCCAGCAGCCGGATGCAGGGCGACACCAAAGGGACCCAGTGGGCGTACTTGGCGCGCGGCACGAACGTCGGCACGCACGGCTCCGCCATCAGCACCGCCATCGGGATGTCGAACTGCGACTGATGATTCATCACGATCAGGGCGCCGCCGTCACCCGTCGGGATTCGGCCCCCGAGCCGAAACCGCGCGCCGCCCAGGGCGAGCCCGCGGGTGAAGCCGAAGGACATCCACTTCATGAACCAGGACGTCAGCGAGCGCTTGCGTTTCGGCTGGAGCCACACCAAGGGCATTACGAACAGGTAGAAGACCGGCGTTCCCGGAAAAACAAAGATCCCCATCACCAGCAGGAGCGCGAGCGCCGAGCGCGCCTTTCGGAGCGTTTCCATCCCTCTAGGCGGGAACCAGCACGTCGAGCGCTCTCGGCCGCGTTTCGACGATGAGCTCGTTGGTCTTGGCCCGCCGCCACTCCCCGTCCGTTTCATAGGTCGGCGGAGCATCGAAGCGCAGCCGGAAACGCGCCCCGCGGCTGAGCGTGACCTCGGGGGCGGCCGCGTGGCGGCCCCGGAGCAGCGCCGCCATCACCGCGAGGCGTCGCAGCGGCGGCATGTTCGCGAACACGACGCCGTCCAGGAGTCCGTCCTCCAGGTCGGCCGCGGGCGCGACCTGGAAGCCGCCCCCGAAAACCCTGGCGTTCGCCAGCACCAGCATCAGCAGCTTGGAGCGGCTCGGCGGCCCCCCGTCGACCTGTATCTCCACGTCGAAGCCGGCGAACCGGCGCAGCTGGCGCAGCGCGCAGTAAACGTAGAGCAGGTCGCCCTTCAGCCAGCGCACCGTCCGAGAGTCTTCGATCACCGCGATGTCGAAGCCGAAACCGGCGATGTTCAGGAAATGGCGGTCCTCGATTCGGCCCACGTCGATCCGGCGCACCGCGCCGGCGCGCACCACCCGCGCGGCCGCGGCCACGTTCTGGGCCGGGATACCCAGCGACTTGGCCAGGTCGCAGCCGGTGCCCCCGGCGACCAAGCCCAGCGCCACGTCGTCGTGGCCGCTCTTCAAGATTCCGTTTCCGACGTTGCTCCAGGTGCCGTCGCCGCCCACCGCCACGATCCGTCGGAAGCCGGCTTCGATCGCTCGCAGCGCGAGCGTTTCCTCGTCGCCCGCCTTGACGGTCAGCGCGTGCTCTACAGGCCCGCCGGCGCGCAATGCCGCCAGCACGGGCTCGACCAGCCGCTGTCCGCGCCCCTTCCCGGAAAAAGGGTTGAAGACGACGAAGACGCGGTCGTCCAAGAGGGCTTAGCCGAGCGCGATCAGGGGATCGAAGGTCTGCCGGCCGTCGCGCATCCACAGCTCGCGGAACGGCACGTCGTAGACATCGGAGATCGTCAGCTCGCGGTTGAAGGCGTGCTCGTGCAGCACCAGCTTGCCTTTCTCTTCCTCGTGCTCGCTCTGGCCGCCTTCCATGACGATGTTGGCGAGGTAGGCGCCGGCGTCGTCTTTCATGAAGGACTGGTACAGGTGCGAGACCGGATCCCAGGAGTGGTCGCTCACCGTCAGGTCGGCGACCGGCTCGCCGTTGGCGGTCAC
>CAZVOI010000228.1:0-7395 GCA_964628275.1 uncultured Acidobacteriota bacterium
TTGAAGCTGAACGACAAGACAGGGCAGCCTGAGCAGGTCGGCGGGATCAAGTACACGATCAAGGACGGCATCGTCTACGACGCCAAGAAGCTGCTCGCCGACGTCGCCGCGATGGTCGAGAAGCAGAAGGCGGAGCGAGCCGGCGCGAAGAAAGCGCCGGCTTCGAACTAGCTCGCCGAGGGCCAGCCTCGTGACCGTCGCGGGGTTCGTCCTCGAGCGCGGCCGGCGCGTGCCGATGCGCGACGGCATCTCGCTCGCCGCCGACGTGTACCGGCCGGCCTCGCAAGCACGCTTTCCCGCGCTCCTCGAGCGCACGCCGTACGACAAGGGCCGGCCGGTTCTCGAAACCGCGGGCCGCTTCTTCGCCGAGCGCGGCTATGCGTTCGTGTCGCAAGACGTGCGCGGCCGCCACGCGTCGGAGGGACCGTGGTACTTCCTCCAGGAGCAGGAAGGCGCCGACGGCTTCGACACGCTGGCGTGGATCGCGGCGCAGCCCTGGTGCGACGGCCGCGTCGGAACGCTGGGTCTTTCCTACTCCACGGCGACGCAGCAGGCGCTCGCCGTGCTCCGGCCGCCGTCGCTGCGAGCGCAGTACCTCTCCGACGGCGGCTACAGCTACTTCCATCGCACGCTGCGCCACGGCGGCGCCTTCGAGCTCGGCGTGTTGTTGCCGTACGCGATCCGGATGGCCCGCGAGGGCCAGGATCTGGCGCGCGACCCCGCGGCACGCGAGGCCTTCGAACGCGAGTTGGACGGGCTGAAGCCGTGGCTCGATCGTTGGCCGCTCGGACGCGGACGGTCGTTCCTGCGCCACGCACCCGCCGAGGAACGCTGGTTCTTCGACATGCTCGAGAACTCGGACTACTCGGACTACTGGAAGCAGCCAACGCTCAGCATGCTCGAGCACGTGGATCGCTATCCGGATTTGCCGGTCGTGTGCCAGACGTCGTGGTACGGCCATCACGTCTGGGCGACCGTAGAGAAGTGGCGCGCGCTCCGCCAGAGAGGCAAGGCGCCGAAGCAGCTCGTGATCGGACCGTGGCTCCACGGCTACGACGAGTACGCACGAACGTTCGCGGGCGAGGTCGACTTCGGCGGCGAAGCGACGCTCGACATCCACGCCGACCGGTTGCGCTTCTTCGATTCGCACTTGAAGCGAAGCGAGCCGCTGACCGAGCCGTCGGTGCGGGTGTTCGTGATGGGCGGGGGCAGCGGGCGAAAGAATGGCGCGGGCCGGCTCGAGCACGGCGGACGCTGGCGCACCGCGACCGATTGGCCGCTGCCCGACACGGGCGCCGAGCGCTTCTTCCTTCACGGCGGAGGTGGGCTCCGCCGCGAAGCGCCCGCGGCGAGCGTCTCGCCGAGCCGCTACCGCCACGACCCGCGCGACCCGGTCCCCACGATCGGCGGGCATCTCCAGAACCCCGCGTTTCTCGAGTTGATCCAGGGCGGCGCCTTCGATCAGCGCGGCCGCGACGAGCTGTGGGCGTGTCATGACACGCGACCGTTACGCGAACGCGCCGATGTCCTCGTGTTCGAGACCGAGCCGCTCGCGGCGCCCGTCGTCGTGATCGGTCCGATCGAAGCGTGCCTCCACATCGCCGCCGACGCGCACGACATCGACATCATGGTCAAGCTGCTCGACGTCTACCCGCCGAGCGCCGACTGGCCGCTGGGGTTCGCGATGAACCTGACCGAGGGCCTGCTGCGCGCGCGCTACCGAAACGGTTTCGAACGCGCGGAGTGGGTGGTTCGCGGCGAAATCGCCGAACTGCGATTCGAGCCGCAGCCGATCGGCAATCTCTTCGCGGCCGGCCACCGGATTCGCGTCGACGTGCAGAGCAGCAGCTTCCCGCACTTCGAGGTCAACGACCGGCCGGCGGAGATCTCTCTGTTTCACGATGCGGTCCGGCCGTCGCATGTAGTGCTGTCTGTCGCCCGGGGCTAGCGCTCGATCAGGTGAGTCCAGGCCTGCCACGCGGGGAAGCCCCCGAAGTCGGCCCGGCCCAGCGGCAGCCTCTCGGCCAAATGCAGTCTAGGTTGCGTTTGGTTCATCCAAACGCTATCGTGCCTGCGTATGGTCGAGAGGCAGTTCTGGCAGCGGCGCGTGCTGCAGGCCTGGCGGCGCCGGTCGGTGGTGTGGCTGGTCGGCGCGCGCCGCGCCGGCAAGACGGTGCTGTGCCAATCGTTGCCGAAGGCCGAGTACTTCGATTGCGAGCTGCCCCGGGTGCGCCGCCGTCTCGAGGATCCCGAGTCCTTCCTCCGGGAGATGCGACGCCGTCGCGTCGTGCTCGACGAAATCCACCGCCTGCCGAACCCTTCCGAGCTTCTGAAGATCGCGGCCGACCACTTTCCGGAGGTGCGGATCGTCGCCACGGGATCCTCCACGCTCGGGGCTTCCTCGCGTTTCCGCGACACCCTGACGGGCCGGAAGGTAGAGGTGTGGCTGACGCCCATGATCGAGGCCGAGCTCGAGCCCTTCGGGAACACGGATCTGCGCCACCGCTTGCTGCACGGCGGGCTGCCGCCGTTCTTTCGTGCCAAAGGGATCCCGGAAGCGGACTTCCAGGAGTGGATGGACGCTTTCTGGGCCAAGGATGTGCTGGAGTTGTTCCGGCTCGAGCGGCGCGCTTCCTTCCAGCGCTTTTTCGAGCTGCTCCTCGGCGCCAGCGGGGGGATCTTCGAGGCCACGCGCTACTCGGCGCCCTGCGAGGTCAGCCGTCCCACGATCTCGAACTACCTCGCGGTGCTCGAGGCCACTCGCGTGGCACACGTAGTCAGGCCGTACGCCGCGGGTGGGACGGCGGAGATCGTGGCGGCGCCCAAGGTCTACGGTTTCGACACAGGCTTCGTCTGCTATCACCGCGGCTGGTCCAAGCTCCGGCGCGAGGACCTCGGCCTGTTGTGGGAGCACTTCGTGTTGAACGAGCTGCACGCCCAGCTCGGCTCGCGGGACGTCCACTACTGGCGGAGCAAGCACGGCAACGAAGTAGATTTCGTGCTGTCCCGCCGAGGCGCCGCCCCTTTGGCGATCGAGTGCAAGTGGTCGGCCGACGGCTTCGATCCCGCGAGCCTGCGGGCGTTCCGAAGCCGCTACCCGAACGGGAGGAACTTCGTCGTCGCCTCCGACGTGGTGGAAGGGTACCCGCGGAGCTACGCCGGCCTCAGCGTGCGCTTCGTGAGCCTCGCCGAGTTGGTGCGGGCCGTGGGCGTGCGCCGGATCGCGCCAGCGGGGCGGCAGTGAGGTCGCAGAGCGCGGCGATCTTCGAGACCGTGGTCGAGTTTCGGAAGGTGGCGCTCAATCGATGGGCCTTCTCCAGGCGCGCCGGTGCGAACGCGGAGTCGGTCGAGCGCGTCTTGCACAGCCAGTAGATCTCGCGTCCCTTCACGAAGAAGTCGTCCGTAGCGGTTCGGGCCGCCATCACGAACGCTCGCGCCGCCGGCGGCAGCGGCGCCTTCAAGAACCCCACGTACAGGGAGGCGCCCGGCGGCCTCGCGCCGAAGGGTTCGAGGCGCGCGACCCTGGTCACCTCGGCCGCCGAACGGAGGAAGGTGTCGACTTCGTATCCAAGCGCGTCGCGAAGGCGGGCTTCGAGCATTTTCTCGAGGGCCTTCGGGCTTTGCGACGCCGAATCGAACAGGACGTTGCCGCTGGCGATGAACGTCTCGATGCCCGAGAGGCCCGCCGACGCGAAGATCTTCTTCAGCGCGTCCATCTTGACCACGTGGCCGCCGACGTTGATCGCGCGCAGGAACGCGACGTATCGAGTCAGAACTTCAGCTCGATCCGCAGGATGTGACCTTCGGTGGTCCCCGCGTTCTGCACGGTGTGCACGATCGCCTCGCTCCAGGCGAACGTGCCGGCCTTGCGCGAGCGCAGCTCCGGGTCGCCGCCGTCGACGGTCACCTTGGCTTGCCAGTCGCTGAAGTAGACGCTCATCCCGTGCGGATGACGATGGCGCGGCTCGACCTTGCCGGGCGGCAGGTGGACGTCGAGCACGCGCACGAACTTGTTGTCGAAGGCGAGCTTGTGGGTGTCGCCCGCAACCCGGATCGGGTCGAGCGGATCCTCTTGTGCGCCGGCGAGACCCAGCGTGGCGATCGCCGCGAGGGCCAGAAGAGCCCCGACTGCCGTCTTTTTCATCACGTTCCTCCTGCCATGCGGGCCGAATGATATAAGACCAGCGTGAGCCGGCCGCTCGTTTGCCTTCTCGCCGTCCTGCTGCAGGGGTTCGCGTCGCCTGCGGCGGCCCAACAGCGGCCTCCGGAAGTCCTGCTCCTCGGCACCGGCTATCCGCGGCCGGACCCGGAGCGGGCGGGCCCCGCCACCGCGATTCTCTTCGCCGACCAGGTGTTCCTGGTCGACGCGGGCCGCGGCGTGGTGCAGCGCTGGGCGGCGACCGAGATCCCGCTGAAGCAATTGCGCGCCGTGTTCCTGACGCACCTCCACTCGGACCACACCTCCGGCCTGCCCGATCTCTTCAACACCTCCTGGATCTTCGGCCGCTACCAGCCGCTGCGGCTCTTCGGTCCGCCTGGCACGCGCGAGCTGGCCCGGGCGATGCTCTCGTTCTTCGCGGTCGACATCCCGATACGGCGCGACCTGACGGAGAAACACCCGGGTGCGGGGGCGACGGTCGATGCCCGAGTCGTCCAGGAGGGCGTCGTCTACGCGGCGGACGGCATGAAGATCACCGCCTTCGGCGTCGACCATCGACCGGTCAAGGATGCCTTCGGCTACCGATTCGAGGCGGAGGGCCGCGTCATCGTCGTGAGCGGGGACACGAGGCCCTCGGAGAACCTGATCCGGCACGCCAAGGGCGCGGACGTGCTCGTGCACGAAGCCTATCTGCCCGAGCACTTCGATCGCGCCGACACGCCCGAGGTCGCGGCGCGGCTCAAGGCCTATCACACGAGCGCCGAGGAGGCGGGTCAGGTGGCGGCGGCAGCGGGCGTCAAGCTGCTCGTGCTCACGCACCTGATCCCGGCCGGATCGGACCAGATTTTCCTCGAGCGCGCCTCGCGTGCCTTCAAGGGCAAGATCGTCGTGGGCCGCGACCTGATGCGGTTCTAAGAAGAACTCCGGCACGCATCCTGCTCCTGGCCCCGACGAGGAAGGGATAGGAAACGCTCCCAGACGTCGATGTCACAGAAACGAGGAGGGTTCCGCCGCTGCGCCGGGCGAGACACGGGCGCTGGTGACCCGAGGGGTTGTCCCCGACCGAACCCGGAGTGGTCTCCGCTGAGGACGCTCGACGAATGTCGATGAGGAACCCATGACCCAAGAGCCTGGCCGTCCAAGACGAGGCGTGGTCGCCTCGAGGATCGTCTCTCTCCTGATGTTGGTCCTCGCGACCTTCGCCCGGGGCGAAAGCCCTCTCACCACCGCCGACGTGATCCGCTTCCTGAAGGTCGGCATCAGCGAGCGAACCATCCTGTTGGAGGTGCAGACGCGAGGCTTCGGCGAGACGCTCGACGCTACGCGGGAAGCGTCGCTGCGTGACGCCGGCGCCAGCGAGACGCTGATCGTTTCCTTGCGCCGCGCCGCGCCGGGCGAGAGACCCGCGGCCGATTCCGCGCCGGCTCCGGCGACGGCTGGAGTCCCGCTGCTGCTCCCGCCGGACGCCACCCGAGGGCCCACGTTTGCCGCCACCACCAAGACCGTGCGAGTGCCGGTCTCGGTCACCGACAAAACAGGCCAGCCCGTGCTGGGCTTGAAGGCCGCCGACTTCCGCATCCAGGACGACGGCAAGCGCCAGGAGGTCACGCTCTTCAGCGGCGAGCGCCGCGCGCTGCGGATCGCGCTGGCGCTCGACGTGAGCGGCAGCATGCACAACAAGATCCGTCAGGTGGAAGCGGCGCTGCGACACTTCATCGACGTCCTCGAGCCGACCGACGAGATCCTCGTGATCACGTTCGCCAACAACGTCCGGGTGCTCCAGGACTTCACCGCCGATCGGCAGGTGCTGGGTCGAGTGCTGGACATGCTGGAGCCCTCCGGCGGAACCGCGCTCTACGATGCGGCCGCCGAAGCCATCCGCCGCGTGGCCCCCGGTCCTGCCGAGAGCAAGGCGGTGGTGATCGTCAGCGATGGCGTCGATACGACCAGCACCACTACGTTCGACGCTCTCCGCGAGCTGGCGCGCCGGTCCGAGGTGCCGGTCTTCTCGATCGGTCTCGACAGCGGCAACGAGCCGACGAGCTTCTTCCGCCCGACGACGGGCGGGCGGCCCGGCGGTGGCTTTCCCCCCGTCGGCGTCGGAGGGCGCGGCCGCCCTCCGGGCCGCGGCGGCTTTCCGGGTGGCGGCATGGGTGGCCCGGGTGGTGGCGGACAAGGCGGTGGCGGTGGAATGCCGGGCGGCGGACGCGGCCCCGGAGGGATGGGACGCAGCGGGTTCGACGGCAACGCGCTCAAGGAACTGGCGGACGAAACCGGCGGGCGCGCCGAGGTCGTGAAGGACGTGGCGCACTACACGCCCGGCAGCGACGTCCCCACGAATAATTTGCTGAAGGCTGCCGTCGAGTCGATCGCGATGACGCTGCGCCACCGATACCTGATCGGCTACGACCCACCCGAGGGCAAGAAGGGCTGGCACAGCATCCGCGTGGACAGCGAGCGTCCCGGCGCCACCGCGCGGACGAAGAAGGGCTACTACTCGGGCGCCTGACTAGCGCTCCGGCTCCAGCTCCCTTTTGAAGATCGCGTCGCCTTTCAGATTGTGAAGGCGGACCGTGAGCACGTCGGAGCGGCCGTCCAGCTTCAGGGTTCCGAAGAACTGCAAGCCGTCCGTCGGCGGCCGGTTGGGCTTGATGTCCTTCGGGACGCCCAGGAAGCGGACCTCGGGGCCAAAGGTGTTGTCGAGCCCGTTCGGACCGAAGGTGCCCGCATGGGCTGGACCGGCGACGAACTCCCAGAACGGATTGAAGTCCTTGAACTCGGCTCGCTCGGGAGCGTAGTGGTGCGCGGCGCAGTAGTGGACGTCGGCGGTGAGCCAGACGACGTTGCGGATGCGCTGAATCTTCATGAAGCGCAGTAGATCCGCGATCTCCAGCTCGCGGCCGAGCGCGGGGCCGTTGCCGTTGGCGACGGCCTCGCACAGCGGCGCTACGCCTTCGCGGGAGGCGCACGCCGGAAGCTCCGGTCGTGGCGAGAAGGGCACGATCAGGCCCAGCGGCATGTCGGCGGCGATCACTTTCCAGGTGGCCTGCGACATCTGGAGTCTCGACTTGAGCCAGGCGAGCTGTGGAGCGCCGAGGATGGCGCTGTCGGGGCTCATCGAGGCTTGCCGGTTGGGCCCATTGGCGCCGCGGTAGCTGCGCATGTCGAGCGCGAAGATCTCGACCGAGGGTCCGTAGGGGAACGAGCGATAGACGCGCTCCGATTCGTCGGGATGG
>CAZVOI010000229.1:0-8722 GCA_964628275.1 uncultured Acidobacteriota bacterium
TTGCGCGATGTCGTCGATGTCGCTGTCGAAATCCCCGGCGAGGTCGGGGTTGTCGGCGACGAGCGCGGCCGCTCCCGAGAGGCCCTGCGCGGAATCCTCCCAGGCGAGCAGCTTGTCGACGAGCGTGCGCGCCTGTTCCGCGGTCGTGGCCGGGAGCCGGCCGATCGCCAGGTCCGGCAGAGCGTCCTCGCCGTTGACGGCGGCGAGCTGCGGGTCGGAGACGGTCCAGAGATAGCTCGTCTTCGTCCACAGAGCCGGCAGCGGCGAAGCCTGGGCGGTGCCGGTGAAGTTCCGCGGGTCGTAGCTGGAATCGCCCAGCAGCAGCACGTAGCGCGGCGAGGGGCGCGCCCAGGAGTGGAAGGCGAAGGCGAGGAAGCTCTTGATGGCGTTCGCGGAAGGCTGTCCGTGCCCGAACACGTCCGAGATCTCCTCGAACGAGACGGCGCGTGCCGCAAGGCCCTGGGCGCGCCGGCGCTCGAGGAGCGGCTCGGCCAAGGCGAGGAAGGCCTGCGGGGCGATCAGCAGGTAGTCGGCCTGGTTCTCGGTCGAGCGCAGGCTGGACGCCGCCGGAGTCGCGACACGGGGGATGAGCAGCGACTGCTGCGAGACGGCGAGGTAGCGGTGTCCCGCCTCGGCCCGGAAGCGCAGCGAGCCCGTCGCCTCGTAGCCGGTGAGCCACACGGCGCCGCCAGCAGCCCAGCCCGCCGTCACGTCGAGGAGCGCGGCGGGGGCCGTGAGCCCCAGGAGTGTCGCCGTGCCGCCTTCCTTCCACGTCCCCTCGAAGACATCGCCGGCGACAGACGTCAGCTGCGGGAAAGAGACCGTGAAGCGGTCGAGGAAGACGAAGGACGTGACGCCGGTGTCGGCCACGCTGGTGAGCGAGAGCTCGTTCGCCCCCTCGCGCAGCAGCGACGCGGGCACGCTGAGGCTCATGCGATACGGCCGCTTCCCCGCAAACTGCGCCTCGCCCACGAGCACTCCAGCCAGCGAAACGCTCACGTGGTGGTCGACGGGACGGCCCGATTCCGAAGCGCCCTGCAGGAATACTTCGATCTCGGCCGTCCGGGGCGAGGCCGTGTCCACTCCGGTGAGCGAGAAGCTCTGCGTCCGTGTCGCCCCCGAGGCGAGGCCTTCCCACAGCCACGGGTCCGCCGCGTCGAGCAGCCCCGGCTGGTAGAAGCGGTTCACCTCAAAGACAGCCGTACCCGTAGACGCGGACGAGACCGGGGCTCCACCGGGCCCCGAGGCCACGACCGGCATCACGACACCGTCCCTGGAGCGCACCAGCTCCCAGGCCGTCTCGGACGAGAAATCCGTCGAGCCAGCCGTGGTATTGGCGTGGAAGTAGAGGACACCGCCCGGGCCGAAGGAATCGGAAGCGGGCTCCACGTGGAAGCCGTGCGCCTGACCCTGCCGCTCGAGCCGCAGCGCCGACACGGCCAGACCGCGGTTTCGCCCCGGGAGGAGCGCATCGAACGACACGGCGTGCAGCCCTCGGCCCTTCGTGTAGAGCCGGGCCAGCAGCTCCCCGGAGACGGGCTCTCGCGACCCGGGCGCCCGGCCGACGTGGCCCCGCCCGCTCTCACCCGTCTCGCGACCGGTGAAGAGCAGCCGCACCCGCACCCGCCGGGCCAGCAGCAGCTGCCGGCGCCGGCCGTCGAAGCGCAGCGGCGAGATTTCCACGACCGCGCTCTTGGTCTCGCCCTGGAAGACACTCGGCAGAAGCCGGACGAGCTCGCTCGGGACGCGCTGCGGCGCGGCCGCCCGCAGCGCGCGCCGGCCCGCGCGCACGGTGCCGTCGCGCGAGACCTGCATCTCGGCCTGGCCGAGCGCGCTCGGGACGAGGCCGGGGTAGCCCTGCTGATCGAGGGCGCGCACCCCGCCGAGCTGCACCCGGCGGCCGACGACCGCGTCTATGAGCGCACGCCGGAAGGGCAGCGCCGCGGCCTGGGCGTCCTGCGGGAAGTCGAAGCCGGGGACGAAGACACGCACGCCGCCCGAAGCCTCGTGGAGAGCGTAGAAGCCCCCCGTCCGCAGCTCGAGCGTCGCCTGTCGCGAATCGCGCGAGACGACGTCCAGCGAGACCGCCTCGGGATCGCCGTGGCGGGTGCAGCCGAGCGAAGCCAAGGAGCCAGAGCCGACAGAAGACCCGTAGGCCGCCAGCACCCAGTCGGGGCAGGACAAAGACGACGCGCCCTTCTTCTTCGCGCTCGCTCCGCTGCTCGAGGGCTCGCTCCCCGGCGCGCCGCCCGGTGACCCAGCCAGAGGCACCGCCGAGACGGGACCGTGCGAGGTCGTCGTCGAAGACGCGTCGACGTCCTCCAGCCGGTAGAAGTACCGGATGCCGTTCACGAGCCCGGTTTCACGGAACGAGTAGGCCTGGCCGACCGCCGAGGACCCGAGGCCGGGGATGAGCGACGCGGTGAGGCGCGTCCACGGACCACCCTCGGCAAGCCCGCGGTAGAGATGGAAGCCGAGGTTGTTCAGCTCCGACGCCGTCCGCCACTCGAGCGCCACCGACGCGTCTCCCGCAAAAGCCGAGAACGACTGCAGCTTCACCTCGGTCGTCGCATCCCGCTCGTCGGCGCCGCGGTCCCAGGCCAGCCCAGCCGGCCGTTGCTGGCCGTCGATGTCGAAGCTGAAGCTCGGCGAGAGGCTGACCCCCGCGTCCAGAGCGACATTGGCCAATGCCTTGAGGTGCAGGTCGACCCCAGGGTTCACGAACAGGGACGCAGCGGTCGCGACCTGTGGGTTCGCGCCCGGCGCGGACGCGTCCGAGGCGGTGTTGTTCGTCGAGGCCGGCGCGAAGCTCCCCGTTCCGGGGAAGAAATCGATGCCGCTCCGCGTGACGATGGTGTTGCGCACGGTGATGATGGTGCCGGCGGCGGCATCGATGCCATGCTGTGGGCCGCTGGCGTCGCGGATGTCGTCGATCGAGCAGTTCTCGATCGTCAGCGTGTCCCCGACCGCGTCGCCCTCGATGCCATTGCTGTCCCCGTCCCAGATCATGGTGTTGCGAACCGTGACGCTCTTGCCCGCGCTTCCGGAAAGCCGGATGCCGGAGACCTTGATAAGTGCAGTCGGATCGTAGAAGTCGTGAATCAGCAGGTTCTGGAGGAGGACGTTGGTGGTACCGGCGTCGAGGACCCGGATCGCGCCGTTGTCATCCACGCCCCGCACGCGTATCAGCTCGAGCCACTCGATGGTCACGTTGGGGTCCATGACCAGGATCTCGTTGCCCCCGTTCTGCCCGTCCACGATGACGCCCGTCCCGGCGGTGCCGTAGTGGCGGTTGACGCCGTCGGCTGTCAGCGTGATCGTGTGCGTGGCGTCCGTTACCGAGCTGTCGATCACGACCTCGGCCGTCAGGGCGAAGACGCTGTCCTCGTACGCGATCCCCACCTCCCGTCGATCGTCGGCGACCAGGCTCGGGCTCGCCACGGGGAAGTACGTGCAGGCCCCCCCCGTCGATGCAGTTTTGCCACGCCTGTAGGTTCGCGAACTGGCGGCGGATGCGGTACGTCAGAAGGGGGCCGCCCACCACCGCATAAGGCTGCGTGAGCCGCAGCGTGTTGTTCGAGCCCACGCTGGCGATCGTGTAGTGGACGCCCCCCGTGCACGGCGCGTCGGGGCACGGGATCGTGATGACGTCGCCGCGGCCGCGGTTCCCGGGCGGGGCGGGCGAGAGCCAGGCCGTGCCAGACCCGCTGACGTCGAGCGAGCCCTGAGTGGTGGTGATCGTCCCCGTGCTGTAGGCGGCGGCGCTCCCGATCGAGCGGTAGTTGCTGGTAGCGGTGTCGTTGAAAGCCGCCCAGGTGTACTGGCACGGACCGCCACCACATTCGATGACGGTACCGTTGACGTCGACGTCTGTGCCGAGCTCGAAACCGTCCGCCTGCAGGGCCTGGATGAAGTTCTGGAGGAGCCGGTAGTCGAAGTTCGAGGAGGCGCCCACCGGCATCTTGTCCGAGCGCTGGTGTGGGCTGAGCGCGAAGTTTAGCGGCTGCACGATTACGTACTCAGGCTGGAAGCTGACGCCGGCGATGGGCCGGTTGTCACTGCCGTCGCCGGTGTACGACCCTAGCCGCATCTTGCCCGGCACCTCGTTCCAAGCCAGGTAGTGGTAGATCTCGCCGTTGTGGTTCTGGCTGTCCGAGGTGGAGACGCTGCGCACCACGGTGAAGCCGTCTGTGTCGAGCGAGGTGATGGAGTCGGGCAGCGGGCCGGCTGAGCTGAAGCGGTGGCTCGAGGCGCCCCCGAGGCGGGTGCGGTGGACCGCGCGGCGCGGCGGCGCCGAGCGTGATCACGTAGTCCGGGGAGAAGCCGACCCCCGTGACCGCCTGAGGGGCTCCCGCGGCCAGGCCGTTCCCGGTATAGAAGCCGACCTTGACATCCGCGTTGGCTCTGAAGGCCGTCCAATAGTAGGTGCAGGTCCCGGTCCCGCAGTTGCCCGCTCCCGGTCCCAGGTTGACGGAGGGATGGTTGCCGAGGGTGAAGCCGTCGCTGTCGAGCGACTGGATCATGTTCGGGGAGAGCGTGAAAGAGCCGGGGAGCGGCTTGCTGTTGCCCACTGGCATAGTGAAGGTCCGCATGACCGCGTACGCGTTGGCCGGCGTAACGCCGTCGTTGTAGTCGACCTTGACGAGCACGGCGTCGGGCCTGAAACCCAGCCCAATGATGTTACGGCCGGCGACGCCGTCGCCGACGTAGGTGCCGGTGGCCATTTGGGCTTGAACCGGTGACGCGACCACGCCGGCAGACAGGCACACTCCCACGTCGCCGGTGCAAACTATGACCTAAGTGATTGATAAATAGAAGGACGGGGAGCCGTCACGTCCGAAATCTCGACACGCCAGCCCGGGCGAGCCGGGATCAGGCGTCGAGGCGCGACAAGGCCCGTTCGACCTGCGGGATGTGGTGGTCGAGATGGGCCTCGAGCGTCCCGAGCGCATGCGCGAGAGTCATGCGGCCGGCGTACGGGTGCCGGAAGACGAGCCGGTCCAGCAACTCGGGGGGAAACGACCGGACCAGCTCGTCCAGCTCGCGACGCACCCCATCCCAGCGCGCGCGCAGCGCGGGAAGGTCGCTTGCGTCCGGTACGGCGCCGGCCATCGCGGGAGCCTTGACCCGAAGCGGGAGCGCGAGAATCACCTGCACCGCCAACAGGCGCAGGCGGCTCGCGGGGCCCGCCTTCCCGAGCGAAGCGCCCGCTTGCATCTTCTTGCGGACGTAGCCAAGCGTCAGCGCCTCGGCGGTGACGACGTGGTGCAGCACTTGGAGCGCCGACCAACGCCGCGGCGCGGGCGCCCGGTTGAGAGCGGCGTGCGCAGCGCCGTCGACGGCCCCCAGGGCGCGGCGGCGCGAAACCTCGAGACGCTCGAGGCTCCGGGCGAGAGCGGGGTCCAGCATGTCTAGCGCCGCTCGCGGTCGAAGGCCACGAGGTCGGTCGTGGGCGGCTTCAAGCCGAGCTGGCGCAGGAACACCGCGACCTGGCCGCGGTGGTAGCTGCCGTGGTTCGCGACGTGCTGCACGAGCGGCCAGAGCCGGGACGAGAAGGGCTCGCCCTTGAAGTTGCGGTACTCGATCACGCGCTCGCCGGCGTCGGGGGCGAGCGAATCGAGCCAAGAACGGCGCTCGGCCTCGAGCGCCGTCCAACGCGCGCACAGCGCCGCGAGGTCGGTGAGTTGCTCCTCGCTCGGCAGCGACGTGGGCGAGCTGCCGCAGAAACGCTCGTGCCAGATCTGCTCGGCCCCGTAAGTGTGCACGAGCGTGCCGTGGATGCCGCCGTGGCTGCCCTTCAGGTCCCTCACGTAGTCCTCGGCCGGCAGCGGGCCGAGCGCGTCGAGGAACCTGTGGCTCGCCCACTCGCCGTACTCGAACAGCCGAACCATCGCCGGTTTGTCGCTCATCGCGTCCCTCCGGTGCTCATCGGACCCTTGCCGCCTGTTCCGAGCTCCCCCGAGACGCTCGTCTCGAGCGCGGCGCCGGGTAGCGACCGATGTTAGCATCGGCTCCCTTTGGAGAACCTCCTCTGAACTCGCCCCGGGGCGAGTCGAAACCACTGCCGAAAATGAGAACGGCTCTGGTCGTTTTCTCCGCCCTGCTGCTCGAGGCTTCGGCGTTTCCGGTGGAACTGCGCGCGCAGGCCGCGCTCGCCGGTCCGCCTCGCCCGGCAGACCGGAACATTGCCCCGGAGCTGCTGACCAGACAGTGGCAGGCCTCGTGGATCGTCGCGGCCGAAGGACCCGAGCGCGACGCGGGCGTCTTCCACTTCAGGAAGGCCATCCGCCTGGACGCGCTGCCGGCGCGGTTTGTGGTGCACGTGAGCGCCGACAACCGCTACCTGCTCCATGTGAACGGGCGGCGCGTCGGGACGGGCCCGGCGCGCTCCGACCTGCTGCACTGGGCGTACGAGAGCTACGACCTCGCGCCGTACCTACGCGCGGGAGACAACCTGGTGGCGGCGACGGTGTGGAACTTCGGGTCGCTCTCGCCCATGGCGCAGATGAGCCGGCGCACCGGCTTCCTGGTGCAGGGGGACGACGGGGTGAGCGGGGCGCTCGACAGCGGGCGGACCTGGGAAGCCTCCTACGACCCCGGTCACGCGCCGAATCCCAAAGCACTCGCCGCGATTCGGGCGCGCCGCTTCTACTACGCGGCGGGCCCCGGCGAGCGGTGCGAGGCGGCGCGCTGGGACTGGCAGTGGGACCAGCCGGGCTCGCCTCCGGCGCGCTGGAAGCCGGCACGCGAGATCGGGCGCGCGCATCCCAACACGATCCGCGAGGGGCCGGGCTGGCTGCAGACGCCCGAGGGCTGGCTGCTCGAGCCGAGCCCGCTGCCTCCGATGGAGCACCGCGCGATCGCGGGCGGCCGCGTCGTGCGCACGCAAGGGCTGAGCGGGCCTGGTGGCTTCCCGGCGGCTGCGTTGGTCGTTCCGCCGCGGAGCGAGGTGCGGCTGCTGCTCGACCAGGGCGAGATCGTGAACGCGTATCCCGAGCTGCGGACGAGCGGGGGCGCGGGCGCGGTGGTCCGGCTCACCTACGCCGAGGCGCTCTACGACGAGTCGGGCCGCAAGGGAAACCGGAACGAGATTGCCGGCAAGCAGATCGTCGGGGTCTACGACGAGCTCGTCGCAGACGGCGGAATGGCGCGCCGCTTCTCGCCCTTGTGGTGGCGCTCGTGGCGTTTCCTGGAGCTCGAGGTCCGGACCAGCGACGCCCCGCTGACGCTCGAGGGCGTGGCCGCCTTCGCGACCGGATTCCCGCTCGAGCGCCGCGCGCGCTTCGCGAGCGACGACCCCGAGCTCGAGCGCATCTTCGACGTCTCGTGGCGGACGATGCGGCTCGCCGCGCACGAGACGTACATGGACGCCCCCTACTGGGAGCAGCTCCAGTACGTGGGGGATGCCCGGATCGACGCGCTCCTGAACTACACGCTGGCCGGGGAGGAGCGCCTCGCCCGGCGAGCGATCGAGCAGTTCGACTGGTCGCGGGGCGCTTTCGAGATCACCCAGAGCCGCTACCCCACGGCCGAGGTCCAGCTGATCCCGCCTTACGCGCTCTTGTTCGTGAGCATGGTCCACGACTACTGGATGTACCGCGACGACCCCGGCTTCGTGCGCGAGCGGCTGCCGGCGACGCGCGCGTCGCTCGACTGGTTCTTGAGGCGGCTGCGCGACGACGGCCTGCTCGGCTTCCTGCCGTACTGGATCCACGTGGACACGGGCACCTCCCAGGACGAGACCATCAAAGAGGAGGACGGCCGCTCGCTGGCCGTGACGCTGCAGCTCGTCGAGACGCTGCGCCAGGCCGCCGAGCTGGAAGAGGCGC
The DNA here is from genome assembly GCA_964628275.1 of uncultured Acidobacteriota bacterium. Lineage (GTDB taxonomy): Bacteria > Acidobacteriota > Vicinamibacteria > Fen-336 > Fen-336 > CAZVOI01. Next base: position 7,830 of record CAZVOI010000229.1, read on the forward strand.
TCGGCGACAGGCAGCGCGCGGAGCTGTATCGCTCGCGGGCCGACACCTCGCTCGCCGCCGTGCGCGCGCTCTTCGACCGGGAGAAGGGCCTGCTGCCCGACACCCCGGCCCGCCGGACCTTCGGCCACCCGGTCAACATCTGGGGGCTCACGAACGGCGCCGTCCCAGAAGACGCGCGTGGCGCGGTCGCCGAGCGCGTGCTCAGCGTCGCGCGGCATCCCGCCGGGCGCGCGAGCGACGGGGGGCGCGGCGCCCCCTGGCCGCTCGACCAGGTTCCGTCGGCCTCGCTGTACTTCCGCTTCTATCTCTCACGCGCGCTCGAGGCGGCAGGCCTCGGCGACGAGTACCTGGGGCTGCTCCACCCCTGGCGTGAGCTGCTCGCCCAGGGGCTCAGCACCTGGCCCGAGCACCCCGAGCCGAGCCGCTCCGACTGCCACGCGTGGAGCGCGCACCCGGCCTTCGACCTGCTGCGGATCGTAGCGGGGATCGCGCCTTCGGCGCCGGGCTTCGCCGCCGTCAAGATCGAGCCCCACCTCGGCCCGCTCCGGCGCGTCCTTGCCGCCATGCCGACGCCGCGTGGCGAGATCGCCGTGGCCTATCGCCGCGACGGCGATCGCCTGCAGGCCGAAGTCGTGCTGCCCGACGGGCTCTCGGGCACGTTCGTCTGGAAGGGACGGGCCACAGCTCTTCACGGTGGTCGCCAGCAGCTCGAGCTGCCGTAGGCCCGCGCGGTGGCGCTACGAGCCCGAGGCGAGCGCCGCGGCGGCGCGCTCGATCTCGGCGGCGTAGGCCAGCAGCACTTCGGCCGTGACCTCGATGCCCTTCTCGGCCTCCGCCCAGCGCCGGCCCTCGATCGCCTCGCGCGCGAGCGGCAGCGTCTTCACGCCGTAGCC
>CAZVOI010000230.1:0-2018 GCA_964628275.1 uncultured Acidobacteriota bacterium
CGGCGACCGATCCCGAGGCCAGGGCATCGAGCGCCGCCACGAGCTCGCGTGTGGAGGCGAAGCGATCCTCCGGGCGCTTGGCGAGGCAGGTGGCGATCACGCGCTCGAGCCGCGGCGGGATCCCGGGGCGCAGCGACGCGACAGGAACGGGCTCGTCGCGGATGACGGCCGCCAGCGTCTCGACCGGAGTGGGGCGGTCGAAGGCCCGTTGGCCGGTCAGCATCTCGTAGACGATCAGGCCGAAGGCGAACTGGTCGGAACGGAAATCCACCGGCCGGCCCTTGGCCTGCTCGGGGGACATGTAGCCGACCGTTCCCAGGATCGTCCCCTCGCGCGTCGCCTCACCGGAAGGAGTGGCCATGGTGTCGGCCTGGGAGAGAACGTCTTCCCCCTCGCCGGAGGTCTGGCGCGCCAGGCCGAAGTCCAGGATCTTGCCGCGTCCGTCCGGAGTGATCATGACGTTCGCCGGCTTGAGGTCGCGGTGGACGATTCCCTTGGCGTGCGCCGCCGCTAGCCCGTCGGCGATCTGCCGAGCGACCTGGAGCGCCTCGCGAATCGGCAGCGGTCCCGTGCCGAGCGCATCCCGCAGCGTCCGCCCTTCCACCCACTCCATCGCGATCCACGGGATCCCGTCCGCATCGCCGACGTCGTAGATGGTGACGATCGACGGGTGGTTCAGAACCGACGCGGCACGGGCCTCGAGCTCGAAGCGGCGGCGAAGCCTCGGATCCCCGATGAGCTTCGGGGAGATGACCTTGAGCGCGACGTCGCGACCGAGCCGCGTGTCGCGGCCGCGATAGACCTCTCCCATTCCCCCTTCGCCGAGCAGGGACTGGATCGCGTAGGGGCCGAGGCGGTCTCCGGACTGGAGCGACATGAGAGGCGGTGCGCATGATCTCACCTCTCGTGCGTCTTGGACGAGCTTTCGGCTCCCCCCCCCCCGCGATCCACGAGCAGCCGACGTAGCCGTTGCCGAACGCGTGCCATCCGGCGGAGACTGGATCCACATGAGCTTGCTCCCCGCCGTCCTCACCTTCGCCGTGGCCGCAGCCCCCGCCTCCCCCACCGATCCCGTCGCCTACCGGGTCGAGCTGGCGCGCGCCGGCGACACGTCCGTCGTCGTCTCGATCACGCTGCCCGCCCCCGCCGAGGGGCCGGTGACGCTCGTGATCCCGCGCGCCGTGCCGATGGGCTACTCGCAGCAGCTCTACGACCGCTACGTGACGGACGTGACCGGCCGCGGCGCGGACGACGCGGAGCTGCCGGTCGCGGCGGAGGACGGGCCGCGTTGGCGCATCGGCGCATCGGGCAAGAGTGTCCGTCGCGTGGCGTACCGCGTCGACCTCGCGCGCATGGAGCGCGAGATCCTGGCCGCCGCGGACTCCTCGCGCGCGCGGCCCGGCTACGTGGGCCTGCTCGGCTACTCGGTCTTCGGCTACTTGGAGGGATGGGAGTCGCGGCCGATCGTGCTCGAGGTCGCGGCACCCGTGGATTGGCCCGTCTTCACGACGCTCGCACCGCAGGCGTCCCCGCCGCAGGCGCGGGCGACGGCCGAGGCCGCGGACTTCTACGCGCTCGCCGACTCGCAAGTCGCGATGGGCCCCGGGCTCGAGGTGCTTCGGCTCGGGAACCGCGTGCCCCTATATCTCGCGGCGTATGCCGAAGGCCCCGTCGACCTGGCGTTCACCGGGAGCCTCGTCACGCGCGCGCTGGACGCGCTCGTGCGCTACTTCGGTTCGGCCCCCTTCCCCCACTACACCGCCCTTCTCCAGCTGCTCAAGCCGCTCTCGCCCCGCCACGAGTACGGCTTCAGCATGGAGCATCTCGCGAGCAGCCACTACTTCCTCGCGGCCGATGCCGGCGTCACTCCGCTCTCACCGGAGCTGCTGCGCCGCCGGGTGCTGTTCAACTTCGCGCACCACGTCGCCCACGCCTGGATCCCGAAGCGGGCGTACGGTGAGGGGTACTTTCCCTTCTCCTGGGAGCTCGCCCCGCTCATCGACACGATCTGGCTGAGC
>CAZVOI010000231.1:0-2683 GCA_964628275.1 uncultured Acidobacteriota bacterium
GAGATCCTGCGCGATCACGTGGGCGACCTGCATCTCGGCCACGAACAGGGCAAGGCCGTGGCTCACATCCTGGCCTGCCGTACCGGCCGACTGGGTGGCCACCTCGCGGTCTGCGACCGCTGTGGAGCCAAGCACTACGCCCACCACTCCTGCCGCGACCGGCACTGCCCGCGCTGCGGCGGTCTCGACCAGCGTCTGTGGGCCGAGGCCCAACTCCCGCACCTGCTCCCGGTGTCCTACTTCCACGTGGTTTTCACCTTGCCCGTGTCGCTGCGGCGCTTCTTCACCGCCGAGGGCCGCAAGCATGCGGTGCGTTCGACGCCCTGTTCGCCGCCGTCTCCGAGTCGATCCTGGAGACGGCGGCAACGCGCGGCCTACGCCCCGGCATCCTCGCCTTGCTCCACACCTGGAACCAGCAACTCGGAGACCGTCCGCACATTCACTGTCTCGTCACCGGCGGCGGGCTGAGCACACACGGCTTCGTCCACTGCCGCCGCTATCTCGTGCCGCTGAAGATCCTGCGGCCGGTGTTCACGGGCAAGCTGCTCTCCAAGCTCCGAGCCCTGTTGCGCGAAGGCCGCACCAGCGTCCCAAGCCAGTCCGGCCACGAGCGTCTCCGCGATGCCTCCCGTCGCGAGTGGAACATCGACATCCGACGCCCGCTGGGTGGGCCTGAGCAGGTCGTCAACTACTTCGCTCGCTACGTCCGCAAGATCGCCATCTCCGACCATCGCCTGGTCAGCTACGACGGCCACAACGTCGCCTTTCGTTACCGTGACCGTCGCGACGGCAACCGCACCAAAACCGCCACGCTCGAAGCGCCGGACTTCTGCCGTCGCTTCCTGCACCACGTACTGCCCGACGGCTTCGTCCGCATCCGACGTTACGGCCTGCTCAGCAACCGCGTCCGGAAGCCGCTGCTCGAGCGCTGCCGGGAACTGCTCGGCGTCGAGGCGCCGCTTCTCCTCGCACCGCCCGGCGAATCGCGCAGCGCCGCCATCCGCCGCATCTTCGGCTTCGAGCCCGAACTCTGTCCCACCTGCAAGCTCGGCCGCCTGATCGTTCGCGCCGAGTGGCGCGCGAGTCGGCTCCCTCTCGACGCGATCCTGGCCACCCTGGCGCCGAGGGCTCCTTGAACGATGCGCGCGAACTCGTGCTCTTCACCAGCCGGCCTGTGCCGGCTCAGATGAGGCCGGACGTGTCGCTCGTGGCTGACCGTCGCGCCGAGTGTGGCACGCCACGACCGCCGCACCTGCATTCCCAGACCGCCAGCATCGGTCGTGACGGCTTGCGAGCCAGCCGCTCCGTCCAAACCACCCTCGCAGGAGCGCGGCATCCCACAACAGTCTCGTTCGAACAACCCAACTAGGCTTGTCCCGCGGCTGAGTCCAACTCAGGCCTTCCGCAGCCGGCTCCCTTGAGGGGCCTGCACCCCGCCTGTCACGGCCGCGGAAGCCCTGCTGTTAGTTAGGCCGCCCGGGTATCCTACTTCGGAACATCCTCAAGCCGAACATCCTCAAGCCGTACACCCTCACCTCGACGAATGGCAGATCGAGCGTCCTGGATGCGCTGCAAGAACTCGGGATGATTCTCAAGTCTGTACTCGAACCAGTCTTCTTCTGATTCGAAGCCGATCAGCACTCCAGCCGGACGACCGTGGCGCGTGATGATGATCTCCTTGTCGGCAGCAAGCCTCAGATACCTGGACAGATCATCCTTTACCTCGGCCAGGGCCACTCTGCGCAGTGGGCGTACCCTTGTCCTTGAGCCAGGCGTCGGCCTCCGTCTTCGAGACGATTGCGAGGACTTCGACTGCTGTCTCTGTGACGTCATAGAACACCCTGATTTCATCAAGCCTGAGCCGATACTGGGGACGGTCGAGCCCGCGAAGACGCTTGATGCGACTCTTGCTGACCTTCTGCGGCTCGAAGCGCAAGTGGAGTTCGATGCCTTCCCCAACGGCTGCGCGAACGTGAGCATCCAAAGCTCGGAGTTCCTGCATGGCGCTCGGCGCGAGGACGATCTCGAACCGCACTCTGGCCAGATTATAGCCAGAACAGCAGTCTGGTTGTAGGGTCGGTCGAACACAGCGTTGAGCGGCGAGAACCCCGGTGCTCGCCGAAGGGCGAGCACGCGACGCCGCAGGCGGCGCGAGGGGGTTTCGTCCGCTTGATCCGATTGTTGAACTCAGCCGCTACGCGGCGGAGGCGTAGCGGGTCGTTTGGCACGGGCCAAGCTTGCTCTGGTCGCGTCGCAGCTTCAAGCGACCGAGGAGCCAAGCATGAGACCGGAAGACATCGAGCTGAGCCGTCGCTACGCGGACATTCTGCGGGTGCGTGGGAACGCCGAGCGGACGATCGACAACTACCTGTACGCGGTGAAGGGCTTCGCGCAGTTTCTGGGCGAGCGGCCGCTTTCGAGCGCGACTGCGGACGACATCATCGCGCACCAGTTCGCGATCAAGGCCAGCGGCCGGAGCGACTCGTGCGTGCGGGTGGCGACCTATGCACTGCGCGGGTTCTTGGAACGGGTGTTGGAACGGGAGGACGCGAAGCTCGCGAAGTTGCCGCGGCCGAGGGAGCCGAAGCGGTTGCCGGAGGTGCTGAGCTCCGAGGAGGTGACCGCGATCTTGGGCGCGTCGCCGAGCCCGAAGTACCGGGCCGCGTTCATGCTGTGCTACGGC
>CAZVOI010000232.1:0-4021 GCA_964628275.1 uncultured Acidobacteriota bacterium
GCCGCATCGATGGCTGCCGCGCTGGCGGCGGCGCGCGCCGCTGCCAGCTCGCCTGCCACCCAGTCCGCGACGGAGCCTGTGCCCGGGCCGCCCCGCATCCGCTTCGCCGCGATCGGGATGAACCACGGCCACATCAACGGCCAGACCGACGCCGTCGTCCGCGGCGGCGGCGAGCTCGTGTCCTTCTACGCGAAGGAGCCCGAGCTCTGCGCGGCCTACGGCAAGCGCTACCCGCAGGCGAAGCTCGCCCGCAGCGAGCAGGAGATCCTGGAGGACCCGCAGATCCAGCTGGTGGTGAGCGCCTCGATTGCCAACGAGCGGGCGCCGCTGGGCGTGAGGGTGATGCGCCACGGCAAGGATTTCATGGCCGACAAGCCGGGCATGACAACCCTGGAGCAGCTAGCCGAGGTGCGGAAGGTGCAGGCGGAGACGAAGCGCATCTACTCGATCAGCTACAGCGAGCACCTGGAGCACCGGGCCACCGTGAAGGCGGGCGAGCTCGTGAAGGCGGGGGCGATCGGCCGCGTGATCCAGACCGTGGGCCTCGGGCCGCACCGCACCAGCCTCGAGACCCGTCCCGCCTGGTTCTTCGTGAAGGAGCAGTACGGCGGCATCCTCTGCGACATCGCGTCGCACCAGCTCGAGCAGTTCCTCTACTTCACCGGCTCGACGCAGGCGGAGGTGGTGGCCGCGCAGGTGGCGAACGTGAACCACCCGCAGTACCCCGGCCTCGAAGATTTCGGCGACGTAATGGTCCGGGGCGACTCTGGCTCCGGCTACATTCGGGTGGACTGGTTCACACCCGACGGGCTCAAGACCTGGGGCGACGGGCGGCTGACGATCCTGGGCACCGACGGCTTCATCGAGATCCGGAAGAACATCGACATCGGCGGCGCCCGCGAGGGTGGCAATCACCTGTTCCTGGTAGACCAGAAGGAGACGCGCTACGTCGACTGCAAGGACGTGGCGACGCCCTACGGCACCGAGCTCGTGGACGACGTCCTCAATCGCACCGAGACGGCGATGCCCCAGGCCCACTGCTTCCTGGCCATGGAGCTGGCGATCCAGGCAGAAGCGAACGCGCAGCGGGTCAGCTTCAAGGCCTGACCCGGCCTAGGCGCCCGCTTCGGCGCGCGTCTGGCTGGCCCGCAGCCACTCGGGACCCGCTCGGTCCCGATCCACAGTTGAGACGATCTATAGACCTATTTAGGTCCATTGGAGCTATAATGCGTGTTGGTGAACCAATTTAGGGCTATTATATGTCAAGCCAAATGACGCCTGGAGAATGGGAAGTGGAGCTCGGCAGGCAACTTCGCGGCCTGCGGTTGCGGCAGAACATCGACCAGCGCACGCTCGCTGAGCGTGCCGGCGCTGCTCTGAACGCGGTGAAAAACCTGGAAGCCGGCAAGGGCGCATCGCTCAAGTCCTTGGTCAAGGTACTGCGCACCCTGGGTCGGGCCGACTGGTTGAGCACGCTGGCGCCGGCGGTTTCCATCAGCCCGTTGCAGATGTTGAAAGCCAAGCACGCGCGGCAGCGCGTTTCCCGGAAGTAGACGGGCCCCATGTACAAGCCGGTCAACGCCATCGAGGTTCGCATCTGGCGAAGAACCGTCGGCGCCGTGGCCCTCGATCCCAAACTGGGGTACTACGCGTTCGAGTACGACCCCGCCTTCATCCGATCCGGTATCGAGCTGGCGCCGCTGATGATGCCGCTCGCGACCGCCGACGAACCGTTCGTCTTCCCCGATCTCCCAGAGAACACCTACAGGCGCTTGCCGGCCATGCAAGCTGATGCGCTGCCCGACGCTTTCGGCAACAACCTGATCGATGCCTGGATGGCAAGAGAAGGCGTGAGCAAGTCACGGATCACGTCGCTCGATCGTCTGGCGTACATGGGCAAGAGGGGTCTGGGTGCCCTGGAGTTCAAGCCGGCGCGCGGCCCGAAGGCATCCAAAACTGGCAGCACCGCGATCGAGTTGTCCCAGTTGGTTGAAAGTGCTCGACGTGCAGTGCAGGGAGATCTGAGTACGGACCCGCGTGCGGAAGCGGCGCTGACCCAGATCATCCAGGTGGGAACATCGGCCGGCGGGGCCAAAGCCAAGGCCGTCGTGGCATGGAACCCAAGGACCAATGAGATCCGAACCGGTCAGTTCGAAGTCGAAGCAGGCTTCGAGCATTGGCTGCTCAAGTTCGACGGACTAGGGTCCGACAACGAGCTTGGGGGAGGGAAGAGCCATGGCCGAATCGAGTATGCCTATCATCTGATGGCCCGCGCGGCCGGCATCACGATGTCACCCTGCCGGCTTCTGGCCGAGAATCGCCGCGCCCACTTCATGACGAAGCGCTTCGATCGGGAGGGCAACACGAGGCATCACGTCCAGACTCTGTGTGCCATGGCGCACCTGGACTACAAGCAGAAGGCTACCCACGACGCGAGTCAGCTCCTTCTGACCATCGACCGGCTCCAACTGGGTTACACCGCCAAGGAGGAGGCATTCCGGCGAATGGCGTTCAACGTCATGGCGGCCAACTGCGACGACCACACGAAGAACGTGGCCTTCCTCTTGCGCGAGGGAGGAGCTTGGGAACTTGCCCCGGCCTACGACGTAACGCACGCCTACAACCCCGAAGGCCAGTGGAACAACCAACATCTCATGGCAGTGAATGGGAAGTTCTTCGGCATCTCGCGTGACGACCTGCTGGCCGTGGCTGAGCGCTTCGGCATCGGCACTGCCCCGCAAGTCTTGAAAGAAGTTGGCGTCGCCGTGTCCTCCTGGCTGGAGTTTGCCGCCCAAGCCAAGGTCGGCCCGAGCGATAGCGAGCGAATCCGCGAGCACCAGCACGTGATCTAGCTTTCTGGCCATGGAGCCGGCGATCCGGGCGGCGCCGCCGCGACGCGAGTCAGCTTCAAGGCCCGACCTGGCCTAAGCGCCCGCTTCGGCCCGGGCCTTGATCGCCCGCAGCCACATCCGGCGGATGAGCGCGCTGCCGGGATAGATGAGACGCCAGTAACGCGCGAATACCCGCTCGGCCCGCGCGTCGCTCGTCGCGATGCGCGTCTGGGTGACGAGCCGGGTCACGCCGCCGCCCGCGTCTTCGACATAGAAGTTCATCACGGCGCGCGCTAGCGATCCCTGCAGTGCCGCGAACTCCTCGGGCGAGCGCGGCGGAGCGCGCAAGTCGCAGCAGACCACGGTGCCGAAGACGATCTCGCGGCCCGGCTCCTCGCGCAGCAGCACGAAGCTCGAGCGGAGCGCCACTTCGAGCAGGGGCTGATCCGCCCCGGGGTGGAGGATGCTCGGCTGGCCGCTGCGCGGCCAGCGCGGCGAGCGCAGCCAGGTGAGCAGCAGGAACAGCCGGATCTCGCGCGCGGTGACGGCTTTCGCGGCGGCCAGGACCCGATCGGGCGGGGCCGCGATGCGGATCTCGTGGGCTTCGCCGAACTGGTAGGACGGCACGATCTCGTCGATCGCCATGCGCGGGCCGGGGAGGCGGGGAGGGGACACGGGAAGCGACAGGCCGACCAGCAGTAGCAGGATCCCCGCGGGCGCCACGAGCAGCGCGACGCGCCGGCTCCGGATCTTCAGGAAGCGGAGTGGACGGATCATGGAGACGAGGCCCACAACGACCAGGGCCAGCGCGAGATCGACGAGCAGGACGTCCATCGCGGACCGATCAGGGGCGCAGCGGAAACAGCAGACGAGACCGGCGGGACGAACCGAACCGAGGAGAAAACGGCCGAACGGACAAACCAGAGAGCGGCCCATCTCTACGGCCAAAGGACCGGCGAGATGGGCCGCTAGTGACCATACGCCGTTTCCCTGTCCAGCACCTCGAGCGTGTGCGCGTAGAGCTCGTCCACCTGGGCAGGGCTGTTGGCGATCGCGGTCAGCCCGAGCTTGCCGAACTCCGATAGCGCGCCAATCAGGTGGAAGAGGACGCCCGACTCGCTGCCGTGGCTGTAGTGGAGCTTGTTCACGGTCAAGAGGTCCACCAGGTCCTCGGGCAGCAGCCCCCGGTA
>CAZVOI010000233.1:0-3603 GCA_964628275.1 uncultured Acidobacteriota bacterium
GACGTCAGTGCCCTTGTTGCTGCCAAAACTCGCCAGAGGCCCGATCAGGAAGTTTCCCCATTTTTGCGGAAGGATAGTGATATTCAGTATCGCCACATCGCCCATGCCGCCTGTCGCCGCCGCGGAGGTCATGGTATTGAAGGGAACCGTAGCCCTGAAAATGTTCGGCTTTCCGCCGGCTTTCCACGGGATCGCTATCTGGGTCTGAAACTCATTCGCGTCGGCGTCGACGCCCCAGTGCGAAGGGATGTACTTGTTCTGAAACGTGATCGACGAAAGAGGTGCTGACGGATCGGTAACTTTCGACGCCAGCGATTGTTCCTCCTTTTGGGCGGTTGGCGGCTCCACGGGCTTTGCGCCGCCGTCGATCACCGGAGCGTCTTTCGAGGCCGGCGATTCGGTGCCCGCCGGCGTCTGGGCCGCTGCCGGAGGCGTCGAGCCGGCGGCTAGCATGATGGCAAGACTCGCGGTGACAGCGAGCCAGCGGTTTCGTGTGCGTCTGGTTTTCATGCCTGTGTCCCTTCAGCGATTGACTGGCCTGGTCACTAATCGACGCGCTACCGTACTTTGCACATGGTAGGAGTGGGCGTATACTGCGCTTGCATGATTGAAAGACCCTTCTGGCGGCGGCGGATCGAGGACGCCTGGAGCGAGGCGCCCATCGCATGGCTGTGCGGCGTCCGGCGCGCGGGCAAGACCACGCTGGCTCGCGCGCTGGGTGACGAACGCACTCTCTACATCAATTGCGACCTGCCCGCCGTCGAGGAAATGGTGCGCGATCCGCAGCTGTTCTACCGCTCGTGCGAAAAGCCCGTGGTCGTCTTCGATGAAATCCATCAACTGCGCGACCCGGCCCGGCTGCTCAAGATCGGCGCGGATCTGTTTCCCAAGCTGAAAATCCTGGCCACAGGTTCCTCGACCCTCGCGGCGAGCCGGAAATTCCGCGACACGCTCGCGGGGCGCAAACGCCTGGTGCACCTGCTGCCCGTGCTGCTCGAGGAATTGCCGGCCTTCGGCGGCGCGGCGCTCAGCCGGCGGCTCTTGCACGGCGGCCTGCCGAGCGCGCTGATGGCGGAGGTAAAGCAGCCGTCGTTCTACCGCGAGTGGCTGGATTCGTTCTTCGCGCGCGACATCCAGCGCCTGTTCGGCTTTCGTGACGTGAACCGCTTCAACGCGTTTCTTGAATATTGCCTGCGGCAGAGCGGTGGCCAGTTCGAGCAGACCAAAGCCGCCAGCGCCGTGGGCATCACGCGTCCGACAATCGAGAGTCACTTGCGCGCGTTGGAGATCACCCACGCGGTCACGCTCGTCCGGCCTTTTCACGGCGGCGGTCAGGGTGAGATCGTCAGGCAGCCGAAAGTGTATGCCTTCGACACGGGCTTTGTGAGCTGGGCGCGCGGCTGGGAGCCGCTCCGCCCCGAGGACTGTGGCGCGTTGTGGGAGCAGGTCGTTTTGGAGAGCTTGCAGGCGCGCTTCACGGATCAGCCGATCCGCTACTGGCGCGACAAACAGGGCCAGGAAATCGATTTCGTGGTCGCACGCAAGCGGGACGAAGTGGATGCCGTCGAGTGCAAGTGGAATCCCAATGCCGTCGATGGCGCTGCTCTCAAGGTCTTCCGACGGGCCTATCCCAAGGGTCGCAATTACGTGGTGACGCCGTCGGCTGATACGGCCTACCAAAAGCGACTCGGGGACTTGAAAGTGACCGTCTGCATCCCGGCAGGAGTCGGCGCATGACCCCTGGGGCGGATGCGGCACGCGCCGGGATCCGCCCCCTCCTCGACGTCCGACGGCCGGCGAGTCGTTGCGCTCCTGAAGCCCGCGGCCCACCTTACCGCGGCGCGCTTACGACGACGTAGGTCGTGCTGGTGCCGGAGAACTGGGGCTGGTACCAGGTGCTGCCGCATTGTTGGTATCCGAGCCCGTTGACGATGACCGACGTGCAGGACGGCGGGACCGTGTTGACGATGGATCCGATCACCGCCGCCGTAACCACGACCGCGGCAGTAACCGCGACGGCCGTCGCGACGGGGTGGTAATTGTCGTGGTAGCAGCATCCGCCGCCGTGGTAGCCGGCGTTGACGTTGACGTTGCGGTTGACGTTGACGTTGGTGTTGCGGTTCACGTTGACGTTGGTGTTGCTGCCGCGGTTGACGCTGGTTCGCGCGCCGCCGCGCGCGCCTGCGAAAGCGGTCGCGCCCGACAGCGAGAGCCCCAGGGCGACCGAGACGACCTGCCTCATGGACGTTTTCATGCTCATGTCGAGCCTCCTATTTCTTTCCATCCGACGGCGCCTTGACTTCCGCGAATGTGATCTTCTGGGCGCCCGGCGGCGGGTCGAAGCTGAACGCGGCGTCGTTGAAGGACGGCGCGAGGTTCCACGTGAAGACCTGGCGGTGCTGGGGCCGCGCCTCGTCGGTCAGGGTCGTGATGACGAGCTTTCGGGGCAGGGGATAGTCGCCCTTCTGGATCCAGATCTGCCAGTCGAGCCCCGGCTGCCGAAAGGCGTAGTGCTGACAGGTGGTGCCCTCGATCTGGCTCGGCCCGACGTCCGTCGCGGCCTTGATCTGGGCGACGCTCGACTCAGGCCCCCCCCAAAGGAAGAGATCCACGAAGGGAGTCTCGATGTCGTACTTCTCCTGGAGCCGGTCGATGAGCTCCTTGATCGTGGGCGGCGCCGGAGCGGTCGCGTAGTAGTTCATGCGCGGCGCGAAGAAGGTGAACACCTTCCCGTCGTACACGAGCAGATGGTCCTTCTCGTCGCTGGTGAAGTCCGAGCGCATCCGATCCGGCGCCCGAACCAGCAGGTCCGTGACGCTGGCGAACTCGACCTTCTCGCCGTCATCCTGAACCTCTTCCGTGGTGGACACGATCCGGACCTGGAATACCTTCAGGGTGCGCAGGTAGGCGCCCATCTTGTTGAGCGTGGCGATCGCTTCCGGTTCGATGGCAGGCGACGAGGCTGCGGGCGCCCCGGCGGCGGGGGCGGGCTTTTGTGCCCGCGCCGGTGACGGCAGCGCGGCAAGCGCCACCGCCAGAGCGGCGGCAAGCAGGTAACTCGATCTTCTCATTGGCTTTCCCTCCTTTGGTCCTTGCTGTCACGGCAGGCCGAGTAGGTCTGCTTCTTTACTTCTTACCCGGCACTTCTTCCCCGGCACGAAGTCCACGGGCGCCCCGAACGGGACGCTTTCGCCTGCGTAGCCCAGGACGATCTGGCCGCCGCTGTAGCGGTACGAGCCCCCGAGCTTCGTCGAGAGGATGTCACGGTTGTAGCGGCTCCAGATGGCCCCGGTCCCCGTGTCGGGCAGCTTCAACACCTGCTCGAGGCGCTGCAAGCCGGCGGCTACGCCGAGCTCGTCTTCGAGCCGTGAGACACCGCTTCATAATTGTGTTCGTTCTTTGGTTGATTGGTTCGCCGGCGAAGTCGCGGGCCGCCCACTCGGACAGCCCGCGTGTTTCACAATCGAATCAGTTCTGGATTTTGATTTTTAAGTGGGCCGCACCCGGTTGGGACGGATGCGGCCCGGTGGGTTGAGTCAGTGTTTCATTCAGCGCGGGGTTATTTGCCGCCCTGCTGGAGCTTCTCCAGCACCTGATCGAGCG
>CAZVOI010000234.1:0-15688 GCA_964628275.1 uncultured Acidobacteriota bacterium
CGACCTTGGCGAGCACGACGGTCTTGGGGTCGACCGTGATCTCGCCCAGCCGCTTTTGGACTTCGGGCGTCATATCCTTCTGCGCGCGCCCGGCGAGGTGTTTCGCGAAGAAAGCCTCGGTCGCGGCGTAGAGCGACATGTTGTTGACCGGCCGCTGGAAGCCGTGGCCCTCGTCGGGCGCCAGGATGTACTCGACCGGAAAGCCGCGGTCGCGCAGCGCGATCACGATCTGCTCCGACTCCGCCTTCTTGACGCGCGGGTCGTTGGCGCCCTGCGCGACGAGCAGCGGCGTCTTGATCTTGGCCGCTGAATTCAGCGGCGATTGGCGCTCGAGCTGCTTCTTGCCTTCGGCTGTCGTCGGGTTTCCCATCCGCTCGTAGAACATGATCCGGCCGGCCTCCCAGTACGGCGGGATCGAATCCAGGAGCGTGATCAGGTTCGACGGTCCGACGATCGAGACCGCCGCCGCGTAGAGATCCGGCGTGAAGGCGACGCCGGCCAGCGTCGCGTAGCCGCCGTAGGAGCCGCCCATGATGCCGACGCGCTTGGGGTCGGCGATGCCCTCCTTCACCAGGTGCTTCACGCCCCAGGTCACGTCGTCCTGCATCCGGTCGCCCCACTGTTTGTTGCCCGCGTTCAGGAACTTCTTTCCAAAGCCGGTGGACCCGCGGAAGTTAGGTTGCAGCACGGCGTAGCCGCGGTTGGCCAGGAATTGCGACAAGTTGCTGAAGCCCCAGTTGTCGCGCGCCCAGGGTCCGCCGTGCGGCACCACGATCGTGGGCAGGTTCTTCGCGGGCACGCCCTTGGGCAACGTCAGGTACGCCGGGATTTCCAGGCCGTCCGAGGACGGGTAGCGGATCGGTTTCGCGTTCGCCATGTGCTGGCGCGGGAGGCGCTCGCGGATCTTGTATTGCGACGTCAGCTTCTTGGTCTTGCGGTCGAACAGGTATCGCTCGCCCGGATCGTCGTCGTTGACGGCCGTCAGGAACCAGAGGTTGTCGTCGGCCGTGGCCGAGCCGAACGCGAGCTCCTTGCCGGGGAGCTTCTGCTGCAAGAGCTTGTAGTCGGCCTCGAAGCCCTTGTCGCGGAAATAGATGCGCGTGCGATCGTCCTGATAGGCGGTGCCGATCAACTCGTCGGTGGCTTCCGAGAAGATCCCCTGCCCGAAGTCCACGCGCTTCATCGGGTCGGACTCGACCAGTTCCTCCTTGCCGGTGACCGGATCGAACAGCGCCAGCACCGTCAGGTCCTTGTCGCCCTTGTTGGTCTCGAGATAGACGCGCTTACCGTCCTTGTGGAAGCGCGACGGCCCGCAGCTCTCGAAGACGCTGCACGAATAGACCTTGGTGAGAGCACTCGGATCGACGCGCAGGATCTCGGTGTCGCCGTTGTCGGCGGTGCGCTGAGCGAGGCGCAGGTTGCCATCCAGGTCGAACCCCCAGCCGGCGATCTTCTCGGTGTTCTTGCGCAGCAGCTCGCGCTGGCCGGTCGAGATCTTCACCTTGTAGAGGTCGTGCCAGGCGGCGTCGCGGTCGTTCAAGCCGACGTAGATCGTGTCCGGGTCCTTCTTGGGCACCGAGTAGATGAAGGCGCGGGCGCCCTTCGCGTCGGTGATGTTGCGGGCCGGCGGCGCGTCCTTGCCGGCTTCCGGCTGGGCCGCGGGATCGACCGCGTAGGCGTTGAAGTTCTCGTCGCCGTCCTTGTCCTGGACGAAGAGCAACGCGCGGCTGTCGCGGGTCCAGAAGAACGCCGGGATCGGCCGCTTGGTCTCGGCCGTCACCAGCCGCGCCGCCGAATAGGGCTCGTCGGTCTTCTTGACCCAGACGTTGCGGGTGTCTTTCCAGGGCTTCAGGAAGGCCACGTACTGGCCGTCGGGCGAGATCTGCGCGTTCGCGATCTCCGGGTTGCCGAAGAAGAGCTCGCGGTCGAGAACGGGCGGCGCCCCGGGAGGCTGGGCGTGGGCGGAGACTCCAACGATCAGGACGAGGGCGGCGAACAGCATCTTCTTCATGGACAGAACCTCAGCGATTGGTACGGTGGCGGGCAGCAGAAAGTTTACTTCCATTGGACAATGGGGCGTGGCGGATCCGATCGAGGTCGCGCCGGGCGTCCGGGTGCCGGCCCCGGCGATCGAAGTCAGGGCGGTGCGATCGTCGGGTCCGGGGGGCCAGAACGTGAACAAAGTCGCCTCCAAGATCGAGATGCACGTCGACCTCGTTGACGTCGTGGGGCTCACCGCCCAGGCGCGCGAACGCCTCGCGCTCTTGCCGGGAGCGCGTTTCGACGCGGAGGGGCGGCTGCTGGTGACGTCGCAGCGCTTCCGGGATCAGCCGGCCAACCTCGCCGACGCGCGCGACAAGGTGCGTGAGCTCTTGTCCCGCGCCCTCGCGCGGCCCAAGTCGCGCCGCCGCACGCGCGCCACCAAGGCGTCGCGGGAGCGGCGGCTCCAGGCCAAGCGCCGCTCCGCCGACACCAAGAAGGCGCGTGGCCGCGTGAGGGACGCCGACTGACCTCGCACGACTGGAAGCCAGGCGACCGGATCGTCCACGAGAGCAATCCCGAGCTGGGTGTGGGCGTCGTGGCGGTGGTGGAGAGTCGCGCGCTGGTGGTCGAGTTCCCCAGCGGCGCCCGTCTGCGGCTGGCCGCCGGCTCGAGCGTGCTGCGCCGGGTCGCGAAGGGCGAGACCGCGGCTTTCGATCCGCAGCGCGACAGGATCGAGCGACTGGTGCGCGGCGATCTCGACCCGGTTGAGGACTTCGCGATCCGCTTCGACGCTCTGCACCTCGCGGAACGCCGCGAAGCCTCGGGTTTCGGCTCTTTTCTCGGCGGGCGGATCAGGCTCTTCCCGCATCAACTGCACGCCGCCGAGCGTGCGACCGCAGCCGACCCGGTGCGCTGGCTGCTCGCCGACGAGGTCGGTCTGGGCAAGACGATCGAGGCCTGCCTGATCCTGAACCGGCTGGTGCTGGCCGGCCGTGTCGAGCGCTGCCTGGTCGTGGCGCCCGACACGCTGACGGTGCAGTGGCTGGGCGAGCTGTGGCGCAAGCACCACCAGGTCTTCGTGTTGCTCGACGACAAGCGGCTGGCGGACGTGGCGCACGATTTCGGCGCCGACTTCAACCCGTTCGACCTGCACCGCCGCGCGGTGGTGTCGCTCGAAACGCTCGCCGGGCAACCCCATCTCACCAAGCAGGCCGTTCAGGCCGGGATCGATCTTTTGGTGGTCGATGAAGCGCACCGACTGCGCCGGCCGAAGGGCGCCGCGGGTAATCCCGCCTGGCGCGCGGTGGCGCCGATCGCGGCGCTCGGCCGTCACGTGGTGCTGCTCTCGGCGATCCCTCTCGAAGACGATGCCCACGGCTTCTTCTCCCTGCTTCATCTGCTGCGCCCCGAGGAGCTGCCGGACAGCGCCGACTTCGAGGCCCGCCTGGCGCGCGCCGACCCGCTTCCGCCCTGCACCAGCTCGACGCGGCGTGCCGACATCGGCGGCCTGCCGCCGCGCGTCAGCCGCCCGATCGACCTCGCCGCCACGAGCTCGGCAGGGCGCCTCGCCCTGGAGAAAGCCTTGCGCGAGCAACCGGCAGCGAACGCCCTGCTGCGCCGGCAGAAGCTCGACAGGATCCGTCGCGCGCTGGCTTCCGGCGCGGCGCTTCGGCCCGTCTTGGCGGGCGACGACGGGTTGAAGGAGCGCGCCGACGCCTGCGACGCGGACGACCCGCGCATCGCATGGCTCGCCGAGAACGCGCCCGGCTGGAAACAGAAGGGCGAGAAGACGCTGCTGTTCGTGGCGCACCAGGAAACGCTCGAGCTGTTGCGAACCGCGCTCACGCATCGCGCCCAGCTCGCCAGCGCCGCCTTCCACGAACAGCTCTCCGCCGCGCGCCGCGACATCGAGGTGGCCCAGTTCCGGCAGCCCGCGGGGCCCAGCCTGCTCGTCTCGACCGAGTGCGGCGGCGAGGGCCGCAACTTCGAGTTCTGCCATCGCCTCGTGCTGTTCGACTTGCCGTGGAGCCCAGCCGTCGTCGAGCAGCGCATCGGCCGGCTCGACCGCATCGGCCGCCGGATTCCGGTGGAGATCGTGTTCTTCCGGCCGCCCGCCGGCATTGGCCGCGACGTCGCGGGGATCTTCGAGACGATCGGCCTGTTCGCCGAACCGCTGGCCGGTCTCGAGCCCGAGATAGCGCCCGTCGAAGCCGCGATCGAAGCGGCGGCGCTCGATCCAGCGGGCTCTCTCTCCGAGGCGCAGCTCCACCAGATCCTCGAAACGGCGCGCGCCGCCAAGACGCGCATTCGCGAGGCCGCGTATCGGGAGCTGCACCGCGATCCGTTCCGGCCCGACATGGCTGACGGAATCCTGGCCCGCGTCCCGTCCGACCTCGACGCCCTCAACGAAGACGTCGTGGTCGCGATGTGCGAGCGGCTCGGCTTTCACGTGGAGTCGCACGAGCGGCGACGCGCCTTCTCGATCGAGTTCGGCGCCGAAGCGCTCGTGGACAGCCTGCCCGGCGTCCCCGGCGGCGCGAGCTATCTCGGCACCTTCGATCGCGAGACCGCCGTGGCCGACGAGAGCCTCGACTTCTTCGCCGCCGGCCATCCGCTGGTGGAGGGCCTGCTCGCGTTCCTCGAGGAGGCTCCGATCGGCCGTGTCAGCGCACTGTGCGTCGCGCTCGGGAACGAGCCGGGGTTGGCCCTGCTCGCCCTCTACAAGGACGGTCCGTCCTTCGAAGCGGTGGTTCTGGACGCGAAGGGACGCCGCCGGCCCGAGTGGGCTGCGCTCCTACGCCAGCGACCGCTTCGCACGCGCCGCCTCGGCCCCGAGGTCACGGCCGACCCGGAGTGGCCGAAGACGATGCGCCGGCTCGCCAAACGGCTTCCGCCTGGGCGCAAACCGGTGGCGCTGGCCGGCCTCGTCGTCGGGCCCTAATTCGGAATCAGGAAGTCGGGGTTCGATTCCCCCCGCGGTCCACCAACTTAGAAACCCGACAGTGCCCAGGGGTAGGCGCGGAACGAGCCCCTCTGGGTCCCCCCCCCGATCGTCGATCTGTGTTCCGCCTGCCCTCAAGAGCGATGCCGACGCGGATGCGAGGTTCTCTGGCTGATTCGCGGCCTCAGACACCTCGGCGTTCGGCAGCCGTAGGGATCGGCATCGAGCTACACAGGCTGGCCGCTCCCGAGCTCAACCGGGCTGCGATAACGTTCACCGCCTGCCCATCATTGCGAGCACGTCACCGCATGCAACCGTTGCCCGCATGAGGCGATCCTGTTCGACCTCGCGGACCTCCCGCCGCTACTCCGTGTCGAAGATTCGCTTCTCGGCGTCCTCCCACGGAACCGGCTTCACTATGACGCTGTCCGCGCAGCCTTTCGTGGCCCGGCCGACTCCGGACGCTGCAGGGGCACCAACACCGAACGCTGATCTCCGCTGACGATGGCCTCCAGCCGGGCGGCCCCAGGCATCCAGAGCCGTCCGCTTCTCCCGGCCGCAGGGGGTGTCGGTCGTAGACGCCGTGACGTCCCGCGTGGTTCAGGATCTTCCTGACCGTCAGGCGAGAGATGCCCATGCCGGTCATGAGCGAGGCGGCCGTTCGCCGGAGGTCGTGAGGCCGCAGGTCGGGGACCTTCGACCGTTCGCGCAGGCGTTCCGCGGCCGTCTGCGGGTTCTCGATCGGCCGATCCATGGTCGGGGCGGAAACACTCACGGCCCGTTCGCGCGGTTGCGTAGGCGCTCGACTGCCACTCGCCAAAATAGCTATAATAGCTCCTGTTGAGGTAGATATGGCCATTAGGGTACTACTGGTCGACGAGCAGAAGCCCGAGCGGGAGAGGTACGCGAAAGAGCTCGAAAGCGAGGGCCTCGAGGTAATCGAGGCCAAGGGGCACGACGCCGCCGAGAAGCTGGCCGGCGCGGGAAGGGTCGACCTCGTCCTGCTGGACGTGGGTTTGCCGCGGACGAGTGGCCTCGACGTGCTAAAGAGCATCCGCCAAGGCGACGCGAGCGCGGAGGTCGTCCTGATGATCGCGAAGGACGACCCAGCCCTGAAGCGCCGCGCGCTGGCGGAGGGTGCGTTCGCGTGCGTCACCAAGCCGCTCGTCACCGCCAAGATCCTGGAGCTGATTGCCAAGATCCATGATCGCCTGGCGCAAGTCCGGTTCCGCAACCGGCGCGGCGAGGAGACTAAGCTCCCCGCGTTCAACGCCACGGATGTCAAGAACGCTTTCGGCCGCATGCTCGATACCACGCAGCGCACAGGCGGGCTGGTTGTCACCAAGCACGATCAGCCGGCCGCCGTGCTCCTGGCGTGGGAAGAGTTCGAGGCGCTGCGCGCGGTCCGGGCGAGCTCGCCACTTCGGGCGCTCACGGCGGAGTTCGACGAGTTGATGGCGAGCCTGCAAACCCCGGCAGCACGCAAGGGCTTGAAACGCGCCTTCGCCATGACCCCGGAGGAGATCGGCAAAGCGGCCGTTGACGCTGCGGCTCGGCGGCGTGGCTGAGCGGGACAACGAGCCGTGCATCTACGTGATTGCCGGCGCCAACGGCGCAGGCAAGAGCGATGTCATCGGATCGGCCATCGAAGCCCAGGGAATACGCTTCTTCAATCCCGACCGAGTCGTCCGCGAGCTGCTCCAGCGGAACCCGTTGCTATCACGGGAGCAGCTCAACAGCGAAGTCTGGTACGTCGGCAAGGCGCGGCTCGAGCAGGCCGTCGCTGAGCATTGGACCTTCGCGTTCGAGACGACGCTCGGAGGCAAGACGATCGCGGGGCTGCTCGAGAAGGCGCTGGACGCAGACCTGGCCGTGCGCATCTGGTTCACAGGCCTTGCGAGCCCGGAGCTGCACATCGCCCGCGTCAGGGCGCGTGTCGCGCGGGGCGGGCATCCGGTGGAGGAGGCCTTGATCCGCCAGCGCTACGACTCCAACCGCGAGAATCTGATCCGTCTGTTACCGAAGCTCACCGAGCTGAAGGTCCTCGATAACAGCGCCGAGGTGGACCTCGAGGCCGGCGAGGCGCCTCGGCCAGTGCTTGTCCTGCACTGGGAACGCGGAAGAATCGTCGGCCCGCCGGATCTTCGAGCCACACCCGAGTGGGCGAAAGCGATCGTTGCCGTCGCGCTGCGCCTGATATCCCCGGCGCGATAGGCGGCCGGACGACCGCCTACTTCAAGCTGGGCTTGAACCTCGGATCCAGCTCGAAGGCGCGGCTGAAGTGCGACAGCGCCTCCGCCTTCTCGGGCGTCAAGCGGTGGGTCGGCTCGGCGATCTTGTAGAGCGTGTAGCCGAGGTAGAAGTGCGCTGCGGCGCTCTCGGGGTCGGCATCGACGGCCTGCTGGAACGCCTCGCGAGCCGCCCGGAGCTGACGCCTCTTGTAGAGAGCCAGCCCCTTGTCGAGGGCCGCCGGCGCCGGGAGGTCGGCACTCCGAACCGTTGGCGCTGCGGGCATTGGGTTCTGCGTGGCCGGCTGAGCGGTCTGCACCAGTGCGGCACACAGGAGGGAAGGGATGATCATGGACTCCTCCGTTTCAATTCGAACGGGTGTCGGAGCAGGTCCCCGACCGCGACAGTCTCCGCAGGGCCGACTGGAAACCTTGTGCGAAGGATCACGCGTGTGAGGGAATTCACGCTCGCGATTCGTTCACCCGACGAATGGTTATCATTCTCGAGTGCGACCCTCCGTCCGGCGAATCGCTTGGCGACCGTTCCTCGGCCTGCTCCTGGCCACCACCTTTGGCACGCGAGGCGAAGCTCAGTCACCCGGTTCCTACGAGGACCTGGCGCGCCTCTTCGAGGAATGGCGCACGTTCCAGACGCCGGATGTGACCAACGGCGTGCCCGACTACACGCCGGCCGCGATGACACGGCAGCGGCAGGCGCTTTCAAGCCTCCAGAAGCGCCTGGCCGCTCTCGACACGACCGGCTGGTCCGTCTCGCAGAAGATCGACCGCGAGCTGGTGCGCGCGGAGATGAACGGGCTCGAGTTCGACCACCGGGTGTTGCGGCCGTGGTCGCGCAACCCGTGTTTCTACGCGGTGATCTTCACTTCGCAGTCCGACGTGCCCGCGCGCGAGGGCCCGGTCGCGTTCGGCGCGATCGAGCTATGGCAGTACGCGTACCCGTTGCCGCCGGGGCAGCACGCCGATCTGCGCAAACGGCTCCAGGCGATCCCGCGGCTGCTCGAGCAGGCGAAGACGAACCTCGTCGAAGACGCCCGCGATCTCTGGTTCCTCGGCATCAAGGTCAAAGAGGGCGAAAGTCATGCTCTGGCAGCCCTCGAGACGAAGCTCCGGACGCCGCATCCCGACCTGGCGCCCGACGCGGCGCGAGCGAAGCAAGCCGTGGACGCTTTCCGCTCCTGGCTGGAGGCGCGCCTGCCGCAGAAGAAGGGCCCCTCGGGCGTCGGCGTCGCGAACTACGACTGGTACATGCGCAACGTCCAACTCTCGTCGTATACCTGGGCCGACGAGCGCGCGGTGATGGAGCGCGAGCTGGGCCGCGCTACCGCGCAGTTGAAGCTCGAAGAACAGCGGAACCGAGCGCTGCCGCCGCTGCTCGGCGTCGCGAGCGCCGAGGAATATCACCGCCGCTTCGGCGAGGGCGTCACGGAGTTCATGGGCTTCCTGCGCGACCGCGAGATCATGACGATCGCGCCGTACATGGAGGGCTCGCTACGCGAGCGCGAGGGCGGCTATGCCCCGCCGGAAGCGCGCGACTTCTTCGCCCAGGTGGACTTTCGCGATCCGCTGGTGATGCGCTGTCACGGAACGCACTGGTTCGACTTGGCTCGGATGCGGGAGACGCCGCATCCGAGCCCGATCCGGCGCCGGCCGCTCCTCTACAACATCTGGGACGCGCGCGCCGAAGGGCTCGCGACCGCGATGGAGGAGATGATGATGACCGCGGGTCTTCTCGACCGGCGGCCGCGCTCGCGCGAGCTCGTGTACATCCTGGTCACAAACCGCGCGGCACGCGGCCTGGCCGGGCACTTCGTCCACGACGGATCGTTCGCGCTCGACGAGGCGGTCCGCTTCGCCCACGAGCAGACGCCCTTCGGCTGGCTCAAGAAGGATGGCGCCACGATGTGGGCCGAGCAGCAGCTCTACCTGGAGCAGCCCGGCTACGGCTCGAGCTACCTGATCGGAAAAGCCCAGATCGAGAAGCTGATCGGCGAACGCGCGCGACAGCTCGACGAGCGCTACTCGTTGAAGGCGTTCTTCGACGAGTTCCACGCCAGCGGCATGATCCCGGTCTCGATGATCCGTTGGGAGATGACTGGACAGGACGACGAGGTCCGCAGGCTCGGGATCACGCCGTGAGCGAAGACGCGCCCCACGGCTCGCGCGGCCCGCTCAGCATCGCTTGGCTGGCGGTGCTCAGCGCGGGGCTCCTGGCGAGCGTCGCCCTGGTGGCGGTGATCGGCTTCCGCTTCGCGCGCGTCGGGTTGGCCGATCTCCGCGCCGCGATCGCGGCCAAGCCCTCGGCCGCGCCGACCCGCCTGCCGATGCCGACGGTCACGGCGTCCCCCGAGCAACAGCGCGTGCTTGCTCCCACGGCACGCATGCCTGCGCCGCGCTACGGCCCGAGCGACGCCGCGCGAAACGCGCCGGATGCCTATGCCGACCTGATGCACGCCTCGCAGCGCGGCGACGCGGCCACGGTCGCCAAGTACCTGCTGCAGGCGGAGCTCGGCCGCAAGCAACCGGTGGAGCAGGCACTGCGCGAGCTGATGCCGCCGGTGCCGATCGAGGCTCTCGTTCTAGCCCGCTCGAAGCCGAGCGGCGACCGGGCGGTGCTGCTCTTCAACGCGCAGGCGCCGCGCGTCCAGGACGTGAAGGGCAAGCCGGCGCCGATCCAGGTCGTGGTGCGGATGCTGCGAGAGGACGGGTACTGGAAGCTGTTTCGGCAAACTTGGCTGATCAATTCGCCGCCCGGCCAGCACGAGAGCGAGGCGCTCGCCTGGGCCGCCGCCGGGCCGGCGACGGCCGGGACGCCGAGCGACGCGGTGAAGAAGCTCCAGGCGCTGGGGGTGGCCTACGATGCCACCCACTTCCAGTCCGCCGTGGTGCGGGGCCAACTCGACCAGGTCCGTCTGTTCCTGAAAGCCGGCATGTCGCCGTCGACCCAGATGCAGAACGGCGACAGCTCGCTCTTCTATCTGGCGCTCTTGGGCTTGACGGGCGAACCGGCGCACGAGGAGATCGTTCTCGCGATGATCGAGGCTGGCCGCGCGCCGATCGACGAGCGCACGCCCACAGGCATGACACCGATGACGCGGGCGGCCTCGGTCTGCAAGCCACGCGTCGTCGAAGCCCTGCTGCGAGCGGGAGCCAACCCCTCCTCGGTGGACAACTTCAAGCGCACGCCCCGCCAGTGGGCGAAGCCGGGTTGCCCTGCGGCAGAGAGGTTGCTGGCCGCCGTCGGCGCCCGATGAGCAGCAAGCGCGTGGGCCTGGCAACGCTCGCCCTCTCGATCGTGACTCTGGCCGTTGGGGGCGCAGCCGAAGACGCGCTGGCGCCGCTCGACGCCTGGCCGCGCCTGCGTTAGCGCTTCGGCCGGAGCGCCCGCCGCATGATCGGCCGCGTCTTGGAGCGCCGCGCCACCTCTTCGAACCCGGCGTCGCGAAACGCCGAGGCCAGGCCTGTCCACACGAAGGCGTCGGGCTGGCCCTTCGGCTTGTCGATCGGGTAGCCCTCCAGCAAGCGAAGCCCAAGCGTCCGAGCGTGCGCCGCGGCCGCGCGCAGAAGCCTCTTGGAGATACCGCGCTTCCGCTCGCTCTTCGCGACGAACAGGCATGGGATCGACGCGACCGGAGCATCGTCGACGGGCGCCAGCACCCGCGAGCGCGCGAGCAGCGGATAGCTCTCGCGTGGCGCAATCGCGCACCAGCCGATCGGCGTGATGCCGCGATAGGCGAGGATTCCCGGCGGCGGCCCGGCTTGGACCACGCGCCTGAAGGCCCGCTTGTTGCCGGCGCCGCGCCCCGCGTCCCATGCTGATCGCGACAGCCTCGGGTACATGCACCAGCAGCCGGCGCACCCGCCGCGCGGCCCGAACAGCGCTTCGAGATCGCGCCACCGGTCGAGGGTAAGGGGGGCGAACGAGAGTCGCATGCCTGTCATGCCGCTACGCCAGCGGCAGCTTCTTCCCCACGCGGCACGCGCGGTCGTGCTCGGCCACGATCGCGGCCACCTCCGGGAGCGTCCGGCCCGGGCCGCGCGTCTCGACCAGCTCGCACGTAGCCTTGCCGCCGATCGCAGCCTCGTATTCCCGGAGCCACCCGGCGAACGCCCGCTCCGCCGCGAGATCCGGGCGCGGGTAGGCGTTGGGCGGAAGCGAACAGCCGCAACGCCACGGCTTCGGCGTCAAGCGGGCCCGGAAGCTTGCTTGCAGCTTGCAGAGCTTCACGAAGAAGGGATCGGCTTCGAACGCCGCCAGCAGGTCTCCCGCTTCGGCCGAATCCGGCTCCAGCAAAAGGTCGGTCGCGAGCAAGCGAAAGCCCGCCGCCGTCCGGTAGACGCGGAAGGTGGTTCGCGAGAATCGCTCGCATGCCGTGCGAATGCGATCGAGCGCGGCCTCCTGGGGGCTCGCCTTCTTTCCGCCGAAGAAGCTCCGCAGCCTGCCCCCGCCGCCGCCCGCTGGCACATCGACGTCGACGAAGGGAACCCGCGCCGTGTTGAGAACCAGCGCGCCGTAACGGTTGCGCGTCACCAGCGCCGCTTCCGATGACGCAACGGAGCCCACGATCTCTTCGCGCAGGGGCGCCTTGCCGTAGAAGTACGCCTCGTTCTGGAGCGCGCCGCGCGCCACCCGCGCGCACGCCTCGCTCAAACGACGCCGGGCCAGGGCCGCGGCCCCCGCGAGATCGGTCTCCGACCAGCCCCAGATCTGGAACGCGAAGCGCTTCCCGGACGGATCGTCCGCGGTTCCGTTGGCCTTCGACCAATGGCGCGGGATCAGCATGGCTGGCTCGGGCAAGGTTATCAGGGCTGATCGTCCGCCCGTTCGCGCAAAGCACTAGAATCTCTTCAGTTGCCGTAAGACGGGCGAGGAGCGGTCGGACGAAGATGAGCGCGATCTCCCTGAAGGTAAACGGTCGCGCGCACAGCCTGGACCTTGATCCAGCGACGCCGTTGCTGTACGCGCTCAGCGACGATCTACAACTGCGCGGGCCGAAGTTCGGCTGTGGCCTGGCTCAGTGCGGGGCGTGCACCGTCCTCGTCCAGGGCCGCGCGATCCGGTCTTGCGTCACGCCAGTGGCCAGCGTCGCCGGCGCCGAAATCACGACGCTCGAAGGACTCGGCACCCCCGAGACTCCTCATCCGATCCAGAAGGCCTTCATCGAAGAGCAGGCCGCCCAGTGCGGGTTCTGCCTGAACGGCGTGATCTTGACGGCGAAGGCCTTGCTCGATCGAACACCCAAGGCGAGCGACGAGCAGATTCGACAAGAGCTGCGGACGGTGCTGTGTCGCTGCTTCGCGCACGTTCGCATCATCAGAGCCATCAAACGCTACGCCAGGACGCTGGTTCGATGAGAAGACGCGCCTTTCTACGGGGGTCGAGCTCTCTGATCGTCGGGTTCGGCGCCACCGGAATCGCCGCGCGCTTCGCGACCGGCGGAGCCTGGGCCCAGGGCCCGCGGTCGAATCTGGATCTCGATTCCTGGATCGCCATCGCCGAGGACGGGAGCGTCACCGCGCTCACGGGCAAGTGCGAGCTGGGTCAGGGTCTCTTCACCGCGCAGGCTCAACTGATCGCAGAGGAACTGGGCGTGCCGCTCGATCGCGTCACGCTGGTTCAATCCGATACCGAGAGAACGCCGGATCAAGGCACGACCTCGGGAGCTCAGTCCCATCCCACGAACTTCAACCGCGGCAACCTCGCGCTTGCAGCCGCGGCCGGGCGTGAAGCGCTCGTCGAGATGGCGGCAGAGAGACTGCGCGTCCCGGCGGCCGAGCTGACCGCGAAGAACGGCGCCGTTCATGCCACCGCCAACCCAGCGCGGTCGTTGAGCTACGGATCTCTCGTCGGCGGCAAGCGCTTCGCGCGGGCGATCCAACCCAACGCCAGGCGCAAGCATCCGAGCGAATGGACGATCCTCGGCAAGCCCGTCCCGCGGCTCGACCTTCCGGCCATGGTCGCGGGGCAGTTCGAGTATGTGCACAACGTGCGGCTGCCGGGAATGCTACACGGCCGCGTGGTCCGGCCGCCGGCCGTCGGCGCGACGCTGCTGAACGTCGACGAGGCTTCCGTGCGGGACGTGCCCGGCCTGGTGAAAGTCGTGGTGAAGAAGAACTTCGTCGGCGTGGTTTCCGAGAAGCCGTGGCAGGCGATCCAGGCCGCGAACAAGCTGAAGGTGACCTGGACCAAGGGCGTCGGCCTTCCCCGGCAGCGGGACTTCCACGAATACCTCCGACAGCGGCCGACCCGCGACACGCTGCTGGTCGACTCCAAGGACGTCGACCAGAAACTGGCCCAAGCCGCGACGGTCGTGAAGGCCACTTACCTGCATCCTTATCAAATGCACGGATCACTCGGCAGCTCGTGCGCCGTCGCCGACGTCCGCGCCGACAGCGCCACGATCTGGTCGCCGACGCAGGGCGTCTACCCGCACCGGAGCACGGCGGCCATGGTCCTGGGCCTGCCGCCGGAGAAAGTGCGCGTGGTCTTCCGGATGGGCTCGGGCTGCTACGGGCTCAACGGCGCCGAAGCTGTCTCCTACGACGCGGCGCTCTTGTCGCAGGCCGCCGGCAAACCGGTTCGCGTTCAGCTCACCCGCAAGGACGAGATGGCCTGGGAGAACTATGGGTCCGCCTTCGTCATCGATCAGCGGGTCGGACTCGACGCCGAAGGCAACATCGTGGCCTGGGACTACGAGGCCTGGTCGCCGACGCTCGGCAGCCGGCCCGGAACCAACACCCCAGGCAACGTCATCACCGGCTTCCTGGCCGGCTTCGAGCCGGCCGCCTTCACGCCACGGTCTCCCGCGCCGGATCCGACCGGCGGTTTCAACAACGGCAGCAATGCCGCGCCTTCGTATGTCGTGGGCTGCGTCGGGACGCGCTGCGGGGGCACGGGAGGCGTCAAGAGCGAGCGCGTCCTCTCGCACTCGGTGCGCTCGCCCTTCTGGACCGGGCCGTTGCGATCGCCGCAGCGCCTCCAGAACACGTTCGCGCACGAGTGCTTCATGGACGAAGTGGCGGAACGCGCGAAGGCGGATCCGGTGGCCTACCGCTTGAAGCATCTGCGCGATCCACGGCTCAGCCACGTGTTGGATACAGCCGCCAAGGCGGCGAAATGGGAAGCACGTCCTGCGCCGCGCCCGGGAAGGAGCCGGGCCGGGATCGTCAGCGGCCGCGGCGTCGCGTGCGTGCTCTACGAAGGCGACAACGGCTACTGTGCGATGGTCGCCGACGTCGACGTGAACCAGGACACAGGAGCCGTCGTCGTGAAACGGCTGGTGGTCGCTCTCGACTGCGGGCCGGTGTCGAACCCCGACGGCGTCAAGAACCAGATCGAAGGCGGCGCGCTCCAGGGCATCAGCCGCGCGCTCTTGGAAGAGGTGTCCTGGGACGACAAACAGGTCACTTCCGTCGACTGGTCGAGCTACCGGAGCCTCTCGTTGGGCTATCCGGCTCCCAACATCGAAAGCATCCTGATCGACCGCCACGACGCGCCCGCCAACGGCGCCGGCGAAACCTCGATCACGGTCGTGGCGGCGACGATCGGCAACGCGATCTGCGACGCGACCGGGGCGCGTCTGCGGCAGTTGCCGTTCACCCCCGAGCGCGTCAAGGCGGCGCTGGCGGCACGGGCGTAAGACGATACGATGCCTCGCATGTGGAGACCGTTCGTCCTGGGCGTGCTGCTGGTCGCGGCGACGAGCCAGAGCGCCTTCGCGTGGCACGACACGGGGCACATGGTCGTCGCGCAGATTGCGTACCTGAGGCTGACACCGGCCGCGAGGGCGCGAGTGGACAGCTTGCTAGTCGCGCAACCGAACCGAAGGCCGCTGATCCACCTGTGCGCGGGCGTCTACGCGTCGGAGACCTGCGAGAAGACCTACGACCCGATCACGATCGCCGTCTGGATGGACGATTTCCGCGGCGACTCGCTCAACGAGTCCTACGCGCCCTGGCATTACATCAACTTTCGACCCCTCTTCGACGGCATCCCCGAGTCTCCGAAGACCGGTCCCGAGCCGGAAAACGTGCTCACGCGCATCAACTGGGCCGTCAACACGCTGCGCCTGGGAACCGGCAGCGCGAGGAAGGACGCCGAAACGCTCGGCTTCCTCTATCACCTGGTGGGCGACGTCCACCAGCCTCTCCACGCCGCTACGCGTTTCTCGGCCGCGCAGCCGCAAGGAGACTCGGGCGGCAACGGTTTCAGGGTCCAGATGCCGGCCGAAACGCGCGTCACGAACCTCCACTCGTTCTGGGACGCGGCGGGAGGCAGCTTCGGCTTCGCCGCCCCCAAACGCCCGCTCGACCCGGCTGCCAAGGATCGCATCCTCGGGCTCGCCAACGAGGTGACGAGTGCATACCCCGAGGACGCAACACCCGAATCGAAGGACCTGGACCCGCACACCTGGGTCGTCGAGAGCAACACACTCGCCCGCCAGATCGCCTACGCGAGGATCAAGGATGGCGAACAGCCCACGCCGGCCT
This sequence comes from uncultured Acidobacteriota bacterium, assembly GCA_964628275.1. Classification (GTDB taxonomy): domain Bacteria; phylum Acidobacteriota; class Vicinamibacteria; order Fen-336; family Fen-336; genus CAZVOI01. Next base: position 15,661 of record CAZVOI010000234.1, read on the forward strand.
ACGTCGACGAAGCACAGACGCTGTCGAG
>CAZVOI010000235.1:0-24148 GCA_964628275.1 uncultured Acidobacteriota bacterium
GGTCCAGCCCTCGGGCCGCGAGACAGTCACCTCAGGCCGGCTGACGTTTCATCTGGATTCCGTCGCCGGCCTGAACGTGATTACCTGGATCGACAACGGCCTGGCCTACGCGCTCGTCTCGGATCTCTCCGTGAACGGCGATCGGTCGTGCCTGGTCTGCCACGGCTCGCCGAGCGAGCGCAAGAAGATCCCCGGGTTTACCGCGCCAAAAACTTATTAGCGGCCCCGTGGGCGGCTCAGGATGTTGGCCATCAGGCGATAGGCGCCGGTCGTGCCGGCCGGAAGCTGGCGCCAGAGGCCGAGGCCGACGTAGGTCCACGTCCCCTTGCCGACGCTCGCGGTCGTGAGCATGCCTTTCTTCTCGCCGGGGTTGTTCGGCCACGGATCGGTCGCGGCCAGGATATCGACGTAGCGCGCGTCCTTCGCGTTCAGGAAGTAGAGGCCGCGCTCCTGCACCCAGCCGTCCCAGTCCACGGCGCCGATGGCGTTCGGGGCCGTCAGCAGAGGGTGGGCGGGTGCCAGGACCTTGAGCGGCGTTTCTTCGACCGTGATCCGGTTCGTGGAAACGGCCGCCGGATAGGGCGCGAACGGGCTGTCCGTGTCGCGGGGGCGACCGAAGGGAAAGCCGCCCTCTCCAGATGAAGGCGCCGTGAGCTGGTTGAACTCGAACTTGTTGTACTGGATGACGAGGTTGCCGCCCTCTTCCGCGTACTCGAGCAGCCGGTTGTTGGAGGCCTTCAGGTCGGCGCGCGTCTGATACGCGCGGATGCCGGTGACGATCGTCGTGTACTTGGAGAGATCGCCGTAGGCGAGGTCGTCGGACGTCAGGTAGTCGATCTTGAAGCCGAGCTGTTCGAGCGCGGGCGGGACCTCGTCGCCGGCTCCTCTCACGTAGCCGATGTGCATGCCGGCATCGACCTTCACGTCAACCGCCTTCACCCGCGAAACGGCGGCGTGGAACAGGTGGCGCTCCTGGATGTGGTCGTACGCGATCGTCTGGTAACCCTCGCGGAAGTCCTCGCCGTCGCGTGTGACCACGGCCTTCACGTCGAACTCGCCCGCCTTCAGTCCGGCGGCCGGCGTCACGAAGAAACGGGCACCGACCTCCTCGCCTTCGAAGCGCAGCGCGACCTTGGCTTCTTTCGGTTCGACGCTCCAACCCGCGGGCGTCTCGAGCCGCACCGTGGCGGCGGACGCCGTCTTGGCGTTGTTCAGGACCGTCACGCGGAACTCGCGCCGCGGCTTCGCGGCGGAAACCGGGATCACAGCGATCTCTGGATCGAGCGACACCGAGACGGCCGGAACCACGTTCAGGACCTTCTGTTTCTCGCCGCCCACCCAGCGGCCCTCGTAGCGGTGGTAGACCGGCAACGACGAGGTCGCCGCGGCCCCGGACGCCGTGAACTTCACGTCGGCGCTGAGGTCGGGCGCGCTCCACGGCAGCAGCGCCCCGGCATCGGCGGGAACGTCGTAGTCCCAGCGGTCGGCCTTGGGGTTCTTCTTCCAGTAGGGCTGCGCGTAGCGCGCCGTGGCGCCGATCGTGACCGCGAACTTCATCTCGAGCTTCTGGTTGTAGGCGAGCGTGCCAGCCTCGCCGCTGCTCTTCGTGATCGCCCAGCCTTCCGGCGCGCGCAGCGCGACCTCGTCCACCCTGACCGGCTCCGAGCCGAGGTTGAAGACGCGCGCGGTCACGTTCACCGTCTGCCCACGCACCGCGTCGCCGTCGTCGACGATGGCGCGGAAGACCAGGCCCTGAGCAAGCTGCAGCGCCTTCACGAAGTCCTGTTCCTTCACGCGAAGCCGGTGCGCCAGCTCGTACTTCACCGGTTCGGTCAGCTTGCTGACTTGAAGCTTGGCGATGAGAACGCGCGTGGCCTCGAGGCCGCGAGCCACCGGGGCGAGAGTCTTCCCGACCGCCATCGGGTCGTACGCGGCCTGCGCTTGCTGCGCGGCGACCCCAATCGCCTGGAGGTCCGCGTTCAGGAACGGGGCGGCCGCTTCTTGTCCGCGAGCGAAGCGCGCGATGCCAGCCAGCGTCGTGTCGACGCCTTGCAGGATGTCGGTGTCCGCACCTGCCAGCTTGGGCTCGCTGTCCACCAGCAGGTAGCTGGCCTTGCCGTCGCCGGGAAACGCGCCCAGCTGGCCCGCGCCCTGGCACTTGTGCATTGCGCGCGACAGCATGCCGAACTGGAAGTGCGACGCGCCGAGCAGCGGATCGAAGTCGGATGTGCTCACGACCACGGGCGTTCCCGCCGGACTGCCGTCGACGGCGCCGCCGCCGGTGCCGCCTTGATAGATCTTGTGCGCCTGCCACGGCAGCAATCCTTCCTGGAGCTGCTCCGGAAAGCGCTTCGGATCGGCGGCCGCGCGAAACGCCTCGCGTCCGAGCTGGGCGCTCGCCTGGTGGTGCTGGCCACCGCCCGACGCGACCAGCGACAGCGTCAGGATCACGTCGGGCCGAAAGATCCGCACCGCACGCACCACGTCGCTCAGGATTTCCTCTCGACCCCACTTCTGGAACGTCTCCTCGACGCTGAACGAGTAACCGAACTCGTAGGCGGAGGAGAAGAACTGGCGCGCGCCGTCGTAGCGATGGATCGCGTTCAGCTCCTCGGTTCGCAGGATGCCGATCGCCTGGAACAGCTCCGGGCCGATCTCGTTCTGGCCCCCGTCGCCGCGGGTCACGGTTTGGAGCGCCGTCTCGAGGCCGCGGCCGCGATTCAGCATCACCAGCACGCCGTTGTTCTCGTCGTCGGGATGCGCGGTGATGTAGAGAACGCGGCCCGAGACCGGCAGATGGCGAAGCGCCAGACCGAGGCCGCTGGCGCCCTCGTCGAATGCAAGCGGCGTGATCTGCGCGGAAACCGGAAGGGCGAGCGACACGGCGAGTGTTACGGCGAGAGGGCGAATCGACATGAGAAAAGGACCTCGTTTTCTACAACCGGAAGGGTTCGTCTCCACGCGGCCCGGGCCGACGCCGAAGCTCCTCGCCGGTCGGCGCGGGAAATCGAGCGAGGGCCGCGAAGTACTCGGTGTCGCTGAGCTTCGATTCTTTCCGCGCTCGCCAGAGCGCCGCCACGTCCTCGGCTGTGGTTGGCAGGCCGCGAGCGAGATCGAGCGGTTCAGAGGGTTTCGCGAAGTCGCTCATATTCCTCGGTCAGCCCGGCCGTTTCGAAATGACGGGCGACCTCGCCCAGGTCGACGCCTGGAATGCGCAACAAGAACTGGATGTCGGCCAGGTCCTGGATCGTTCGCCTCGGGTCGCTCTTGATGGCGTGGACTTTCATGGCGACCAGGTGCTCGGCCTTCGGCACGCTGAAATCGACGCTGCCAAGACGCATCTTGGTTCGACTTTCCTCGAAGAGCCGACCTGCCGTGTTCGCGTCGACGTAGATCAGGTCGAGCCGGCCCCATGCCGGATCGGAATGCAGGTGATTGGAGTAACCGGCGGAGACGTACAGCGTCTCGTAGCCCAGGGACTCGAGGAGACTGACGAGGGGCTTCTGGGCTTCCAGGACCGTGATGAGATCGAGGTCGAAAGTCAGCCGGCTGTTCCCGTGCGCATGGAGTCCCAGAGCGCCGGCCACCAAAGCCCGATGGCCCTCTCTCGCGAGGCATTCCGAAACGGCCTCCGCGACGCGCCCAAAATCCACGAAACAAAGGTAACACGCGGCCCTGAACGGCTTACTCTTCGCACCTCTCGGAGGTTGCGATGAGCCAGAAGTCGAACGAGCCGCCCAAGGCGATCGAGGCCCTGCTCGCCCAGATCGAGGCGGACGGCGGCGTGCCGCTCGCGAGCTACCGTGAGCCGGTCGGCGATCACTGGCAGATCTTCTGCCTGCTGCCGATCGAGCGGGTGGCGCCGACGCCGTACCAGCGCGACCTCTCGCCGACGCACTCGAAACGGCTCAAGGATGCGATCCAGAAGATCGATCGCTTCGTGGACCCGATCGTCGTCGTCTCACCGAGCCCAGGGACCTATTGGACGCCGAACGGCCACCACCGGCTGACCGCGCTCCAGAAGCTGAAAGCCAAGCAGGTCCCGGCGATCCTGATCCCCGAGCAAGACGTCGCCTTCCAGATCCTCGCGCTCAACACCGAGAAGGCCCACAACCTGAAGGAGAAGTCGCTGGAAGTGATCCGCATGTACCGAGGCCTCGTGGAACAGGCGCCGAAGAAGGGCGAGGAGGACTACCTCTTCCAGTTCGAGGCGCCGCACTTCGTGACGCTCGGGCTTCTCTACGAGGAGAACAAGCGCTTTGCCGGAGGCGCCTTCGCGCCGCTCTTGAAGCGCGTCGACAAGTTCCTGAAGGGCCGCTTCCCCGACACGCTGAAAGAGCGCGAAGAGCGCGCGGCCAAGGTCCGCGCGGCCGATGTGGCGCTCGCCGTCGCGGTCGCCGCACTCAAGAAGCGCGGCATCAACCACCCCTTCGTGAAGAACTACGTCCTCGCGCGCACCACCCCGCTGACACGCGCGCGCAAGACGCTGCCGTCCTTCGATCAGACCTTCACGAAGCTCGTCGCCAACATCGAAGCGTTCGACGTCGCCAAGGTCAACTACCAGGACGTCCAAAGAAGCGCCGTGTACGCGGCGCCGGCCGAGTAGAGCGGGAGGTCATCGGACGAGCTCTCCGACCCGGCGCTGTAGCGTCCGCTTGATCAGCGACCAACGCCACGGCGCTAGCATGCGAGGCATGCGTTCGCGCTCGGCGTCATCGAAGTAGCTGAGCGCGAAGATCACGTGACCCACGTCCGTGACACCGTAGCGTTGCCTGTAGAGGCGCAGCATGCGCTGTAGTGTCAGTCGTTTCCCGAGAGCGTAAACGTCCACGAAATCCTTGCGCGATCCGCGTTGCGCCACGGCCGCTAGCTTCATGCAAGCAATGTCCTGAAGTGAAGCGATTCGCAACCGCGGATCGCGGCTGGCTGCGGGCCGGCGCAAGAGCGGATAGCGATACTCGAGGAGCGACAATCGCACACCGGACGCGGTCGCATGCAAGGTTCCGGGTTCGACCGCGTCGACCACGAGGGGCACCTGCAAGCTCTCGAGGGCGTTGGCCAGGAGCAGCGGCTCGCGAAGCGGGGTCTCGCAGAACCAATCGAAGTCGACCGAGCGGCGATGACCCAAGAGGAGAGCCAGCGCTGTTCCTCCCGCAAGGTAGAACCCACGTTCGACGAGGAAGTCCGACGTCTGATCAAGAAGCCGACGCTGCGCGCGGCTCAGGACATCCCAGTGGAGCCTCAAGCCCGAAGTCGTCGCCCCCACGAACCATCGCGCGCCACGCGAACCCAGGCGCTGGCCTGCCGCGCGGGTATTCGCACGATGAGTTCCCAGAAGCGGATCCGGGCCGGAGACAGGCCCCTGGCCCGATGTTCTTGGAGCCACTCCCGAATCGCGTCGTCTCCGATGAGCGCGCGCAACCCTTCGGTCGCGGACCAGCCTCCCTGCGTGAGAACCCGCCCGATGATGAGGTCGCGGTCAGTGTCGAAGCGCAGGCTTGCGAAGTCGTAGTCCCAGAACAGCGACCGCCAGGTGCGCGGCGGACGCGCTTTGCTGCTCATCAGACGTCAATTGTAGCGCCGGCATTCGACGGCTTCAGGCCGCGATCAAGGGCGTATCTCGACGTGTCCTATTTGCGCTTGAGGTCGAGCGTCAGCCGCAGCGTCAGCGTGACGTGCGTGGTGCCGGCCGGGATCGCGATCTCGATCGGGAGCACCACATCCTTCTGACCCGGCGCCACCGCAACCGAAACCGGGACCTCGGTTGAGGCTCCCCTGGGCGCCGCGGGCGCAGCAGGAACCGGCTCGGGCTCGGCAAACGGCAGCGATTCGGCGACCGACCGCGTCACCGGCGGCGTCGGCACGAGGCCGGAAAGGGAGATCGGCGAGAGCTCCGGCAGGCTCGCCTCGGGAGCCGGTTCCGCTCCCAGGTCTTCGAGGTCGAGCTCCATCGCTGGCGCCGGCGCGGGCGCGCGGTGCGGTTCGGTGACCGGATCCGGGCCAGGCGCCTCGACGGGCGGAAAGGGATCGTCGAACGAAAGCTCCGAGAGCATCTCGGGGTCGGAAGCCGGAGGTGGCGCGGGCATCACGGGCGCGGTCACGTCGATGCCGAGCCCGACCTCCTCGGCGGAGAACGAGAACTCGTCCACGGAAGGCTCCGGGGGTCCGAGGTCCAGCGAGTCCAGAAGGTCGTCGGCTGAGCTGCCGTCGAGCGGCGCGGCGGCAGGAGGCGCCGGAACGGGCGGAGCAGGCGAGGCCGGACGCGGAGGCGGAGGCGTTGCACGCGCGAACGGCGAGGGCGGCGGAGCCTTGGGTGCTGGAGGAAGCGGCGGCGCGGGCGGCTTGGGAGCCGGCCGAGCGCCGGCCTCGCCCCCCCCGTACTTCGCCGCCAAGGATCGAAACACGAGGCCCGTCACACCCTTCAGCGTTTCTTCCACGCCCACGCCGGTCTTGGCGGATGCCTCGAAGAATAGCCAGCCCTTCGGGTTCAGCTTCTGGTTGAGGACGTGGATCGGCAGCGCGTTCGGCAGGTCGCGTTTGTTGTATTGCGGGACGATCGGGATCTCGTCGGGGTCGATCTCGTTCGCCTCGAGGTTCTCGCGCAGGTTGGCGAACGCATCCAGGTTCGGATCGAGCATCGCCTCTTGAGAATCGGCAACGAACACGATGCAGTCGGCGCCCTTCAGCACCATCCGCCGGGTGGCGTTGTAGAAGACCTGGCCCGGCACCGTGTAGAGCTGCACGCGCGTCTTCATGCCGCGAATCGTGCCCAGCTCGATCGGCAGGAAGTCGAAGAACAGGGTTCGATCGGCCTCGGTAGCGAGCGAGACCATCTTGCCCTTGTTCTTGATCGGCAGCTTCTCGTGGATCCACTGCAGGTTGGTGGTCTTTCCGCAGAGCCCCGCGCCGTAGTACACGACTTTTGACGTCAGCTCTTTCGTGGAGTAGTTGAAGAGAACCATCGGGAAGGCGCGAGGATTGTACAGAAGCGCGTTGCTACAATGAAAGACGCTCCTCACCCATGATTTCCGCGTCCCGGGAGGACCCATGAACCTCGCTTTTCCGCTGATCGCGTCGCTGCTGCTCCAGGCGGCGCCCGTGCCGTCTCCTGAACCGCAAGCCACGCCGAAGCCGCTGCCGGTAGGTCCGAGCGTCGTGCTCGAAACGACGCTCGGATCCGTGAAGCTCGTGCTCGACAAGGAAAAGGCGCCGATCACGGTCGACAACTTCCTGAAGTACGTCCGCGCGAAGCATTACGACGGAACCGTCTTCCATCGCGTGATGCCGAACTTCATGGCCCAAGGCGGCGGCATGGACGCACAGATGGCGGAGAAGCCGACACGGCCGCCGATCCGCAACGAAGCGGCCAACGGCCTGCACAATGCGCGGGGAACGATCGCAATGGCGCGCACCAACGATCCGAACAGCGCCGGCGCCCAGTTCTTCATCAACGTGCGCGACAACTTCAAGCTCGACTACGGCATGACCGGCGCCGGCTACGCGGTGTTCGGCCAGGTCGTCGAGGGAATGGAGGTCGTGGACGCGATGGTGGCCGTCCCGACGACAGCCAAGGGTCCGCACGGGAACGTGCCGATGGTTCCGATCGTGATCAAGTCGGCGCGCGAGCTGGGCGCTCCCGCCCCGCCTGCCGCAGCGCCGAAACCCGCGCCGGCAACGAAGCCGCAGCCCTCGCCGAGCCCCAAACAGTGAGCGCGCTCTTCACCGCCACGCTGTTCGCCCTGATGCTGGCCAAGCCGGCGCAGGGGCCGAAGACCGAGTGGGTCACACCCAAGGAGGAGAAGGCCAAGGTCAATCCGGTTCAAGCCTCTGACGAGTCGTTGAAGAAAGGCCGGGCGCTCTACCAGCGGCACTGCGCGATGTGTCACGGCGACAAGGGCAAGGGCGACGGCACCGCGGCGCGGCTGCACGCGCAGCGCTCGAACCGTGCGCCCAAGGACCTGACCGACGCCAAGACCCAGGCGCTCTTGAGCGACGGCGAGATCTTCTGGAAGCTCTCGATCGGCTTCAAGGAAGACGGCAAGATCATCATGCCGCCGTTCGCGGACGAGATCCCCAAGGAAGAAGACCGCTGGAAGCTCGTGAACTTCGTGCGCAGCTTCGGGAAGGAAGACTAGCAGCGCACGGAGTCTTCTTTGGCTTAGGGCGTCGTCACCAGCGGCAACTCGACGAAGCTGGCCTGGCCGGGCGCGTGCGCGTGGAAGATCCGTTGTACGGCCTTCTTGTAGTCTTCCGGCTTGGCCCAGAAGATGTTCGGTACGAAGCTCTGCGGGTTCCGGTCGTAGAGCGGGAACCAGCTCGACTGGACCTGCACCATCAGCCGATGGCCGCGCTGGAAGACGTGGTTGGCCGTCGGTAGCGCGAAGCGGTAGAGAAGCGGCTGGTTCGGAGCCAGAGCCTTCGGCGTCTCCAGGCTCTCGCGGTAGCGGCCGCGGAAGATGTCACCCGTCACCATCAGTTGGTACCCGCCGAGCGCGGGCTGGCCGGCGACCTCGTCGGGATGGACGTCGATCAGCTTGACCACCCAGTCGGAGTCGCTGCCGCTGGTGGACGCCACCAGGTTCGCGATCGGCTGACCGCTGATCTTCATCGGCGCGGTCAGGACGTCGGAGAGAAACGCAAGGACGTCCAGGCGGCCGGACGCTTCGCGCTGGTCGTCGACGAGCCACTGCGGCCACGTGCGTCCGTCGCTATAGCCCACGGGTTGGATCGGGCGGGCCCGGAACGGCACCGGCTTCTTCGGGTCGGAGACGTATTCCTCGAACGCGGCGTCGCCAGCCTTGGGCGCAGCGAGGCCGAGCTTGAGTCCGGCGTGGAGATAAAGCGGCGTCGGCCGGACCGTGCAGCCGCTCGCGCAGCCCGCCGGCCATGCCGGCAGACGGCGCCACGCGTTGGTTCCAGTCTCGAAGGCGGCAACCGGCGGGATCTCGGCCTTGGGCCCGTCCTTCAAGTACTGGTCCAGGAACGGCCGCAGGAAGTCTCGCCGGAACTGCAGCCCGGTGTCGGCGTCGAAGCGAAGCGCGCCGAGTGAGCTGCCGTCCAGGATCTCTTGCCCATGGTGCCAGGGCCCCATCACCAGGAAGACCTTGTCGTTGGCGGTGTCCTTGGGCTCGAGCGCTTTGTACATTGCGATCGCGCCGTAGATGTCTTCCTGATCCCAGAGGCTGTGAACGATCATCACCGGAACCGTGAGCGGCTCTTTCGCGAGCAGCTTGTCCAGCGCCTGGTCGCGCCAGTAGGAGTCGTAGCTCGGGTGCTCGAGGAGCTTTCGCCAGAACCCGACCTGTTCGAGACCGCGGCGCCTGCCGAGCTCTCCCGCCGACCCCGCTTCCAGGAACATGTCGTAGTCGTCGAAATGACTAGTCCACCATTTTTCGTCGTTCTTGCGGGTCCCCACCTGCTCGTAGACGTAAGCCATCATCTGCTGGCGGAAGGCGCCGTTGTGGAACCAGTCGTCGCCGATCCAGCCGTCCACCATCGGATTCATCGGCACCGACACCTTCAGCGCCGGATGCGGGTTGACGAGCGCCATCAGCGGCAGGAAGCCGTCGTACGAGATGCCCAGGATGCCCACTTTACCGTTCGTCTCGGGCACGTTCTTCACCAGCCAGTCGATCGTGTCCCAGGTGTCGGTGGCGTGATCGACCGGCGTCGGGTTCTGCGGTCCGCGCAGCGGGCGGTTCATCACGTAGTCGCCCTCGGAGCCGTACTTGCCGCGCACGTCCTGGACGACGCGGATGTAGCCGCCGTCGAGAATGACGTCGGTGGCGTTGTCGTAGCCCTGGAGCACCGGGCCGAGGTGCGCGCTCTGGGCGTGGCCCGTGAGCTCGTTGGCGCCGTACGGAGTGCGCGTCAAGAGAATCGGCGCGGCCTGGGCGCCCTTCGGCACCAGGATCACCGTGTGCAGCTTCACGCCGTCGCGCATCGCGATCATCACGTTGCGACGGGTGTGGTCGAAGCTCGATGTCACCGGGTTGAACTGAGCCGGCGTTTCGCTGGGCAGCGCGGGAGGCGCTGCAGGTTGCGCCCCGACCGTTGCCGCGAACGTGAGCATCAGCAAGAACGACAGCAGCGATCGAACGCGGCCTGTGAGCTGCATCGAACCTATAGTTCCTTCACCGCCTTCAAGGCTTCCTCGACCTTCCCCGAATCGAGCTTCAGGATCGCGTCGTCGCCGGGCCGGCGCGAGTAGTAGGCGCTGTCCTTCTTGCCGATCTCGAGGATCGCTGGCGGCTTGCCGCCGCTCAAGCGAACCGAGAGCTTCACGACGGGCGCGTCGAGGCCGTAGGCAGCGGCCGCTTGCGGTTTGTCTAGGAACTCCTGGACCTCGAGGCCCGACAGCTTGAAGAGCGCGTCCTCGACCTTGGACCGGTCGAGGTCCTTCTTGTCGGGCGCCGTTTTCTTCCAGCTCTGCTGCTCGATGCCCGCCTTGTCCTTGCTGGCCGAGCGTGCGAAAACCTGGGTCTTGCCTTCGCTCTCGAGATCGAATCCCTCGACGTCGAAGGTCGAGATGTCGGCGATCCGCTTCGCGCGCAGCTCCTTCATGCCCTTGGCGAGGTCGTCCACGATCGCGTTCGGGATGATCGCCACGATCGGAGACGACGCTTCCCGCGCCAGATACTTCTTCTCGGACGGCGAGCCGCCGATCTCGAGGATCTTGTAGCCGCCGTCGGCGAGCGTGAGCTTGACCGTGCGCTGCGGTTTGTCGAGCCCGAACTTCTTCAGGTCCTTGGAAGCGTCTTCGGCCACCACCGACTCCATCTTCAGGCTCTCGAACGCGCCGAGCAGGCCGTCCACGGACCAGCGTCCGGCCTGCGTCTTGAGCGGCTTCGTGAAGCTCCACTCGCCCGTGTCGCTCTTCTCAAGCGCGTAGCTCTCGTCCTTGCTGGAGATCTCGAGGCCCTTCACAGCGTCGCGTTTGACCTTCAGGAGATCGCGATCGCGAAGATCGAAGGGCTTCTTGTTGAAGCTCGCTTCCTGATACGACGCGATCGTGAAGACGCGCGGCTTCTCGGGCGTCTTCGCGTAGACGCCGTTGCCGTCGGGAGTCTTGTCACCGAGCAGCAGCTTCGCCGGAGCGCCGGCCTCGGTCACGCTGACGGTGTTCTTCGGCGAGTCGAGTCCGAACTGCTTCAAGTCGGTGGCGTTCTCGACGACGACCTCGTCGATCTCGAGGTTCTCGAGTGCCGTCAGCAGCGAGTCGATCTCGTTGCCGTCGGCCGGGACGGCAACCGGCGCCACCAGCTTCCACTTCTCGCCGTCCTTGGCGACCGTGATCGTCTCGCCGGAAGGAGCCAGCGACAGCTCCTTCAGCTTGGCCTTCTCGAGCTTGAAGACCTTTTCCTTCTTCTTGTCGTCCTTGTCGGCGGGCTTCTCGAGCTCGACGAAGTAGACGTAGCCGCCGAGGCCGGCGGCGAGCAGCACGGCGACGCCTGTCTGGACGAAGGGCTTCATCGGCCTAGCGGCGCCTCCACCAGTTCGCGATGCCGAGAACAACGAAGGCCCCGGGCAGCAGGATGATTGCCAAGAGCGACACGAGGCGCTGCTCGCCGCGGCTCATGAAGAGGCGCTGGTCCTCCGGCTCCTTGGCCCGGATCGAGATCAGGTCGGCATCCTGCGCCAGCCAGGCCACGCTGTTCAGGAAGAAGTCCTTGTTGCCTTGAAACCCGAAGAGCGCGTTGGAGGCGAAGTCGGCGTCGCCGATGGCGATCACGCGGCCTTCCTTCTTCTCGTTCTTGGCTTCGTCGGCTGCCGGCGAGGGAGACGGCGACGGCGTGGCAGGGGGCGTCGGATCCTTGATCGTCACCACCGCGCCCAGCGAGATCGGCCCCAGTTTGTCCTTGCCTTCGTCCTGCTTGATGTCGCCCTTGAGCTTCAGGTCCGTCTCGGCCCACGAGCGCCCTGACGTCATCAGCAGGTCCTGGGCGGTAACGCCCGCGGCCGCGCTCTTCCCGGCCGTCACGCTGCGCGCGGTGTGGAACGCCGTCGCGATCCCGCGCATGTCCTTGGTGATCTCGTGGAACGGGTACTGCGCCACGATCGGCGTGAACTCGCCGGTGCCGAAGAGCTGGCCCATGCCCGAGACATCCACGATCACGTCGGGCGCCAGCTCGAGGTTCCACTCTTTCAAGAGCGCCGCGATGTTCGGGAAGCTCTCCTTCAGATCGGGCTCGACCAGGACCAGCGCCTTGCCGCCGGCTTTCACGTAGTCGCGGATCGCGTCCACGACCGGCGCCAGCAGGTCCTTCTCCGGACCAGACACGACCAGCACCGTGCATTCGGCCGGGACGCTCTTCTCGCGCAGCAGCAGGATCTTCTTGGCGTCGTACTGACTTTGACCGAGGGCGGCCTTGGCGCCCGAGAAACCCAGATCGCCGCTCTGGTCGATGTCGCGCTCGGCCTCGCCCTCGACGAAACAGATCGTCTTCTTCTTGTCGCGGGTCACCTTGATGATGGCGTTCGTGATCTCCTGCTCGGTGTCGTTGCTGATGCGCTCGCGCGTCGCGCCCCGTTCGAGCACCAGGATCGGCCACGGTCCCTTCACGTCGTAGGCGCGCGCCTTGGCCGGGCTCGCCACCGGATCCACGAAGCTGACCTTCAGATGCGACGACCCGGCCTGGTAGTCCTTCAAACGGTCCTGGCCGGCGCCGAAGCTGGCGGCCTTCTGGAAGTACGTGATCGTGATGTCTTCCTTCAACCCCGCCAGCATCTTCTTCGTCTGGTCCGAGAGGCTGTAGCGCTGGTTCTTGGTGAGATCCCAGCGTTTCGGGTTGCGGACGGCCAGCCAGTTGAGCGCGGAGAGGATGCCCAGCACGACCAGCGTGAACACGAGCATGTTCCCGCCGTAGCGGAACTGGCGTTTGCCGATCGCTCCGACGATCGCCTCGAAGCGGAGCAGCAGGTGGGCGAGGATCAACGCGACGCCGCCGATCACGTAGAAGCGTTCCTGGCCGGGCAGCGGGCGACCCGAGATGAGCCAGGCCTGCGAAGCGATCAGGACCAGGATCCCGAGGGGCGCCAAGAAGTCGACGAGGCGCTTCATCTAGGCCCTCCAGCGCTGGCTCTCGACCGATTGCTCGGCGAGGAACAGCCCAAACGCGATGAAGCTCACGTAGAAGACGATGTCCTTCAAGTCGACGACACCCTTCGACAGTTCCTCCATGTGGGTCGTGATTCCGAGGTAGGCCACGACCTTCTGCCACGCGTCGGCCGTGGGCTGGTCGAACCAACTGAAGATCCAGAACATCAGCGCCATCCCGAAGCCGAGCACGCCAGCCACGATCTGGTTACGCGTCAAGGTCGACAGGAAGAGCCCCATCGAGATGAAGCTGCCACCCACCAGCAGCAGCGCCAGCATGCCGGTCAGCACCGGCTTCCATTCGGGAGGGCTCGACGCGAAGCGCCACAGCACCGCCACGTTGATCATCCCGACGAGGATCATCACCGAGTACAGGGACAAGGCGCCCAGGAACTTGCCGAACACGATCTGCCAGTCGGTGATCGGGGACGTCGCCAGGAGCTCGATCGTGCCGGTGCGCTTTTCTTCGGCGAAGAGCCGCATCGTCAGCATCGGCAGGATGAAGAGCGCGACCACAGCCATGTTCTGCAGGACCGGACGGATCAAGTACTCGTTCATCGACAGCTTGGGACCGCCGCCCATCTCCATCTGCTGCGACATCGCCATCGACTGGCGCAGGAAGAACTCGACCGCGAAGTTGAAGAAGAAGCCGAACAAGAGCGCCCACATGCAGATCGCGACGTACGCGATCGGGCTGCCGAAATAGTGGCGCCACTCTTTCTCGACGATCGCGGCTATGTTGCGGAGCGAGGTCATGACTGGGCCTCCTCGGAAGGCGCGGCGGCCGGTGGTTCGGAAGGCTCCGGCGGCGGAGCCGCGGGCGGAGCCGTCCCCACCTCGGCGGCGTCTACTGTGGTGAGGTGCAAGAAGATCTCCTCCAGGCTCATTCCGACCGGTTGCAGACCGATCAGGTCGAAGCCGCCTTGAACGACTGCGCGCGCCAGCTCGGCGCGCACGTCCTGCCCCGCCGTCGCCTCGATCTCGAAGGCCTCGAGTCCGGCAGCCGCGGTCCGCGCGGAAACCCGGGCGACACCCGGCACCCGCTGCAAGACGCCCTCGAGCAGCGTCGCGTCGCCGCGCGCTTCCACCCGCAGCCCGCCGGCGCCGCGCAGCCGGTGCATCAAGTTCTCCGGCGTGTCTTCGGCGACGACCTTGCCCTTGGCGATGATCACGACGCGGCCGCAGGTCATCGAGACCTCGGGCAGGATGTGCGTCGACAGCACGATCGTGTGCTCGCCGCCCAGGCCCTTGATCAGTTCGCGGGTCTCGATGATCTGTTTCGGGTCGAGGCCCGCGGTCGGCTCGTCGAGGATCAGCACGTCGGGGTTGCCGAGGATCGCCTGCGCCAGGCCGACGCGCTGGCGGTAGCCCTTGGAGAGCTTGCCGATCAGTTTGGTTCGGACATCGCCGATCCGGCACTTTTCGATCGCGTCGTCGATCTTGCTCTTGCGGACGTTCTTCGGGACACCCTTGATCTTGGCGACGAAGTCCAGGAACGTCCGCACGTCCATGTCGATGTAGAGCGGCGGCGTCTCGGGGATGTAGCCGATGCGCTTCTTGACCTCGAGCGGCTGCTCGAAGACGTCGAAGCCGGCGACCTTGGCCGTGCCTTCGGTGGGAGGCAGGTAGCAGGTGAGGATGCGCATCGTCGTGGTCTTGCCGGCGCCGTTCGGGCCGAGGAAGCCCAGGATCTCGCCCTTCTGCACCGTAAAGGAGATCCCATCGACGGCCGTCGCGCGGCCGTACCTCTTGGTCAGGTTCGTGACCTCGATCATCTATGCTCCGTTGCCCAGGCTCGTCCCCGCGATGCGGAGGTCCCCGCCCGGAAAGCCAGCCACCCTGAGGCGGCCGGCCCAGTGAGAATAAGATGTTAGCGACTCCGCTTGCGCGCTGTCAATTTTGAAACGCTCGCTGCGCCAACTCGCCGACCAAGCCCTGGAGGTTCCCGACCTGGAAGGGCTGACGGAGCTCCTGACCCGCGCCCTGCCGGAAACGCTGGGCGTCGACCGGGTGACGCTCTTGCTCTGGGATCGGAAGCTCGACACTTTCGAGTCTCTCTCCCGGGATGAGACGAAGAAGGGCCCATTGGAGTCGGCGGGCGGCGCGGCGGCGCCGGAAACCCGCTACCTGCTCTCCGAGGGGACTTTGATCGACACCGGCAGCGAGAAGGGCGCCGGGACCTTGGCGCCGCTTCAGGCGCGCAGCGGCCTGGTCGGGATGTTGGTGATCGGGGGTCGGGTCCGGCGCAGCGCGGGACCGTTCTCGCGGGTCGAGATCCGCCAACTGGCCTCGCTGGCGCGGCGCGCCGCATTGGCTCTCGAGAACCACCTGTACCAGCGCGAGCTGATCGCGTCCGAACGCCTCACCGCGCTCGGGACGATGGCCGGCATGCTGGTCCATGACTTCCGCGGGCCGATGACCGTGATCCGAGGCTACGCCGAGATGTTGAGCGATCCCGCTTTGACACGCGATGAGCTGGTCGAGCGCGCGACGCTGATCACCGACATGATCGACCGGCTCGAGCGCATGACCACCGAGACGCTGGATTTCGCGCGCGGCGGCGGGCGTCTGGCGCGGCGCGCGATCGGAGTCAACAAGCTGCTCACGACGCTCGCGGCCGAGCTCGGCGAGGAGCTGCCCGGGCTCGCGGTCACGCGCGACATTCGCGTTCCCGCGGAACTGCAGGCGGCGCTCGACGTCGACAAGCTGCGGCGGGCGATCTCCAACATCGCCGCCAACGCCCGCGACGCGATGGGCGGCCGCGGCCAGTTCACGATCAGCGTCGAAACGGCCGATTCCGAAACCGGGCCGCGGCTGCTGATAACACTCGCCGATAGCGGGCCCGGGGTGCCGCCCGAGATCGCGGACCGGCTCTTCGAGCCTTTCGTCACCCGCGGCAAGAAGAGCGGCACCGGTCTGGGGCTGGCGGTGGCGCGGCGATTCATCGAGGACCACGGCGGCTCGATCGAGCTCCTGAGGGAAGGCCCCGGGGCGCGCTTTCGCATGAGCCTGCCGCTCGGCGGATAAAATAAGGTGGACGATGACGAGGCGCCCGATTCTCTGGCTGCTGCTGGCTCCGCTCGCAGCGTGTCGCACGGCTGTACCCCACGAGGAGCTCCGGGTCACTGATGTCGAAGCGTACTGGGCGATCGATTCGAGCGTGGGCGACCTTCGGTTCATCGCACCCGTCGCGCGTTTTCGCGTCACGAACATGTCAGGCGCGGCGCACACCAGCGTGCAGGCGAGGGCAGCCTTCCGCAAGAAAGGAGAGCCGGAGATCTGGGGTTCGGCTCGGGCCGAGATCACTTCCCGCAGGAAGCCGCTGGCTCCGGGACAGTCGATACTCGTGACCCTGAAGTCGGACGGCCGCTACTACTCGAGTGGCGAACCCGAGAAGTTCTTCGAGCACGAAGTGTTCAAGGACGCCCAGGTGACCGTCTTTCTCCGCATCGGCTCCTCGGATGTGGAGAAGTTCGCCGAGGTGGACGTGCCGCGGCAGATCGGCAGCAAGGCGCTGGCGGAGGCGTCGCGCTGACCCTGAAGCCCCCCGAGAGCGGCTGGCGCCGCGATCTCTTCTTCTGCGTGCTGTTCGTCCTGATCGCGGCCGCGTTCCGGCTGCCGCGTCTGGGGCGCCCCGCCGAGGAGATCTTCGACGAGGTCTATCACGCGAAGACCGCGCTCCAATACCTCGAGAACCAGCCGCTCGTCGAATGGGTCCATCCCCCGACCGCCAAGCTCTTGATCGCGGTGCCGGTCTATTACTTCGGCTACCACCCGTGGGTGTGGCGGCTCGCCCCAGCGATCGCCGGGATCCTGCTCGCGCCGGTGTTCTTCCTGTTCGCGCGACGCGTGCTCGAAACGGAGCGCGCTGCGCTGTTCGCCACCGGCATCTTGCTGTGCGACGGCGTCTACCTGGTGCAGAGCCGCGTGGCGATGACCAACATCTTCGCGGTGCTGTTCCAGGTTTCGTCTGCCTTCTTCGTGCTGCGGGCGATTCTGAGCGAGCGGCTCCAGACATGGGACATGCTGGCCGCGGGCCTCACGCTCGGGCTCGCGCTCTCGACGCGCTGGACCAGCCTGTGGGCCTGGGGATTCCTGGGGACAACGCTGCTCGTGGTGCGCGGCCGGCGTTTCTTCCGGGTCCGCGAGCTGGCGCTGACCTTCCTGACATTCCTCGCGATCCCGCTGGCGTTCTACGTGCTCAGTTACCTGCCCTGGGCCCTGCAAGGCCGGCCGGGGCAGACCTTCGGCCAGCTCTGGACCCACACCCAGGCGATCTGGGGCTATCACGCGGGACTCGTCGCCGAACACCCCTACTTCAGCAAGTGGTACACCTGGCCGCTCCTGTACCGGCCTACCTGGTACTACTACAAGCAGACCGGCGACATCGTGGCCGGCATCATCGCGATCGGAAACCCGGCAGTGTGGTGGGTGTCGGTTCCCGTGGCTTTGTGGGCCTACCACTCGGGGCTTTGGAATCACGAACCGCGCCGCTTCTTCGCCGGTGCCGGGTTCTTCTGTCTCTATCTACCCTGGGGCTTGTCGCCGCGCACGCTCAACTACAGCCACTACCTCTTCGAGGCGATCCCGTACACCTGCCTCGCGCTGGGCATGCTGCTGGATCGCGAGTGGGAGGGCCAGAAACGCGGCGCCGTGCGCGCCTACCTGGCGGTCATTGCGTTGCTCTTTCTCTATTTCTTGCCGCTCTTCATCGGCTACCCGTTCCCGCAGAAGTGGTTCTTCCGCGACCTCGGCTTTGGCATCAAGCCCTGGACCTGGCTCCGAACCTGGGTTTGACGCTCTCGCTATAATGGCGGCTTTGGAGGTCGTCTCGATCCGATGCCGCTGCTAACCGACGATGTCGTGGAACAGCTCAGGGACGAGTTTGCGAAGCTCCAGAACCCGGTGCGGCTTGCCGTCTTTTCCCAGGCGCTCGCGGATCCCCACTCGGAACAGGTCAAGCGGCTCGTCGAGGAGTTGGTCGCCCTCGATCCCAGGCTCAGCGCCGAGACCTACAACTTCGTGCTCGACAAGGAGAAGGCCGACGCGCTCGGCGTGCAGAGAATCCCCGCGATCGCAGTGCTCGGGCAGGACAAGGACTACGGCATCCGCCTCTACGGCCTCCCCAGCGGATACGAGTTCGGCAGCCTGATCGATACGATCCTGGACGTCTCGGCGGGAGTTGGCGTCGTGTCGGCGGAGACCAAAGCCGTCCTCGACGGCCTCGAGAAAAATATCCACATCCAGGTGTTCTCGACGCCGACTTGACCCTACTGCCCCCGGGCGGTCCGCCTGGCTTTCCATTTTGCTCTCGCGAGCGACAAGATCACGGCCGACAGCGTCGAGGTCAGCGGTTTTCCGGATCTCGCGCAGAAGTACCGCGTCTCAGGCGTCCCCAAGACGGTGGTGGGCGACGCGGCCGAGTTCGTCGGCGCGGGGCCCGAGTCGATGTTGCTCGAGCACGTGCAGCAAGCCGCGCAGGCGAAGAGCAGCCTGATCGTCTAGATCACAATGTTCCAGAGCTTCAAGCGCCGCTCGCGCCAGGAGATGGCGCAAGTACAGGGCCTGGTCCAGGTCCTGTTCAAGAAACGCAACGGCGAGAGTTGGACCGAAGACGAGCGCGCCTTCCTGAAGCGCGAGCTGCGCGGATTGGCCGGGCGCTGGACGCCGGGCTTCTTCCTGTTCTTGTTGCCGGGTGGAATGTTGCTGGTGCCCGCCTACACGTGGTTTCTCGACCAGCGCAACCGTTCCGTGGTGCGCGTCGGCGGACAGCGCACCGAGGACCCGACGGCCGCGCAGGCCGTCGCCAAGGCCACCGGAGAACCGCCGCCGCGCCCGGCGCGCGGCCCGGCTCAGTAGATCCGGTCGGGCCGCCACGGCTCGCCCCGCGACTCCACGATCTTCGCGATCGGAACGTAGGGGAAGCCGGTCCAGTCGAGCGGCAGCGGCGGCGCTTCCTTGAGCTGCGGGAGGAAGACGCGATACGGCGACGCCATCTCCTGGCGCGGCCGGAACGTGAGCGCAAGCGGCCCTTCGCTCCTCCCCGAGAGCCGCAACAGGTACCAGCCTTCGGCATCGCCCGTCGGCGCGTAGCGCAACTCGCCGCCCGCGAAGCGCGCCAGCGTGCCCCGAGCCTCGTAGCGGAACGGCACCCGCTGCTCGCCGACCTCGAGCTCCACGACGCCGCTCGGGACGCCGCGCGCCCAGACGGCCGTGACCAGGCCGCGCGCGGACTTCGGGCGAGGCGCGGTTTCGAGGCGCGCCAGCGCTCGGTCGGGCATTAGCGTCACGATCCGCACGCCGAGCGACCCCGACAGGACGCGGCCTCGGACCTGGCTCTCGCCCGATACCGCGGCCGTTCCACTGCGCGCCAAACGGTACTCGCCGTCGTGCATCAACCGATACACGCTCAGATGCGGCCATTCGCCGAGAGAGAGTTCCGGCGCCGTGCCGGCCGCGAGCGCGCCGAAGACAAGCACCTGCCGCGGGCCGTGGAGGGTCAGCTTGACGCGGCCGTCCCTCGCCATCTCGGGTCGCCAGGCGAGGCGCCACCACTGCCGGAATGTTCGGGGATCGCGATGGAAGCGCGTCGTCGCGAGACCGAACGCTGGCATCCCGGGGACGAGGTCGCCGCCCGCCACGACCAGGCCGCTCGCAAAGCGCAGCTCGACGCCCCGAGTATCGCCATTCGGGATCTGCAGGTCGAGGACGAGGTATGCCTCGCGCGCCTTCTCGATTCGCTCCAGGTCCGGCGCGACGAGCCGGATCTCGTGGTCCGGCGCCTGGTCGAGCGGAATCGAGTACGCCCGCCACGCCGGATCACCCCACTCCGCGGCCAGTGTGGGAACGATCAACATCAGGGCAGCGATACCGGTGAGCGCTCGCGCGGCTCGTGTCCGGCCCCAACGCGACGCCGCGGTGTGGAATGCGACCGCCAGGCCGCCCAGCTGGAGCCCGAGCAGCAACAGGCGCGCGGCGAACGGCGGCGAGCCCAGCCAGACGAGCGCGTGGGCCGGCAGCGCCGCGCCGACGGCCGCAGCGGCGAGCCCAGCCACGAGCCGGCCGTCCTTGCGCTCGATCAATCGAACCAGCGCCAGGCCCGCGCCCAGCAACAGAAAAGGCGTGGCCGGTAGCGCGTACTTGTTGAAGACGTGGTAGAGCGGATACGTCATCGCCAGCATCGCGAACGGAAGGTAGAGCAGCGCCCCGGGGCCGGGATACGCGAGCGGCACGGCGAGCAGAAAGAGTACGACCAGAGCGCGATGCCAAGCGAGTTGCGCTGGATACGGCAATACGAAGTCTTGTCGGGCCGGATTGTCCGGCACGTCGAAGAGACGCCGGAGATTGCGCAGCACGGTCCGCGCCCCGGCCCCGAGGTTCTCGGTCACGAAGCGCGCCGTGAACAGGAGCCGACTCGCAGCGCTGGCGACCTCGCCTCTTTCCTCGGCATCCCGGAAGCCGCGGCCGTAGCGCGTGTCGTCGACGCGCAGTGGGCCCTGCCAACCATCGGTGTCGAGAAACAGCCAGAAGCCGAGAGGCATCGGCGCCGTGTAGGCCCAGAACCCGTGGCGCTCGTCGAGGACGGAGCTCGTCGGACGTGCCCAGGCTTCGCCGACGGCCGTCGTCAGCGCGACCGGCAGCAGGCCGAGGGCGAAACCAACCAGAAGCGGACGCCGCGCGCCGAACCCGATGGCGCGCGCGAAGGGAACGAGAGCAAGCAGAAAGGCCAACAGCAGGAACCACAAACCCTGCGGATGCAGCGCCAGGCCGAGGCCGAAACAAAGCCCGGCCGACGCGATGCGTCGACAGTCCTGGATCGCCAGGGCGTGCAGCGTCGCATCGAGCGCGAACGCCCAGAGCGCGAGCAGGAACGGCTCCGGCTGCACCAGGCCCGGGACCAGGAAGAACGTCGGGTACAGCAACGATAGCAGCCCGACAAGGGTCGCCAGCGCGCCGCCGCCCAGCCGCTCCGCGGCGCGCGTCAGGAAGAACAGCATCGCGCCGATGGCCAGGGCCTGGGCGGCATAGATCGCCTGAGCGCCGTCAAACGCCTTGCGTAGCGCGCCGTAGACAAACCCGGTGAAGGCCAGGCCGCCGTAGGGCCGGAGCGTCTGAACCGCGTCGCCGAAGTCGTCCGGCGTGCGAACCGTGGAGAGCGCGTCGCGGAAACGTCCGCCGATCTCGTAGTAGGCGGCGGGGTCGCCGATCAAGAGCGGCTGTTCGAACGCGAACACTTGAAAGAGCGCGAGGCCGGCGCCCAACATGCCGAACACAACGGGTCGGCGCGACAGGCTCGGCGAGCCGCGCGGCGTGCGTGGGAGCAGCTGCCGGAGTCCAAAGCAGAGAGCCAGCGCCGCCACCACGCCGAGCGGCACGAGCCGACGCGCGAGAATCCCCATCGACAGCCAAGCCATCGGCAGGCTGAAGCTCGCCGAGCTGGTCCGCCGCACCGACACCTCGTGGAGCCGGATCGTCTGATCCGCTTCGAGCGCGATCCGGCCGCCACGCGGCAGGAGCATCCTGTGGGTCGACGCCGTACCTCCGAGGTGAAGCCGTTCCTCGCCGGTGTCCGACCGCATCACGACGCGGGCCGGTCCGGAGAGCTTCAACGCGACCTCGCACGCCACGTCCGGCAGGACCACGGCCGCGGGGCCACGCGCCACCAGGAAGAACGCGTCCCAGCGCCCCGCTCGAAAGCCCTCCGTGATCTGCGCCGCCCCGCTCGAGCCCGGCGCCCGCACGCCGCGCGAAAGAGACGCGAACGCCGCGATCAGGATCAGCGCCGTGACGGCCAGTGCGGCGCCTCTTCCAAGCGAGCGCCGCATCAGAGGTCCCGGTAGGAGATGAGTGCTATGCCGTTCGCGCCCAGTTTCTCCTTGACCCTCGGGCTCGTCAGCGCGCGCGTTTCTTCGTCCCACTGGAAGCCCCAGGCGTACTCGCGGCCGATCGCCTGATCGCCGCTTCCCGGGTGGCAGACGAGCTCGCTCGTGCCGTTCGGCAGTCGCTCCAGAAGCCGGAGCAGCTGGGCTTCGTCGAGCTTTCCCGTCTCGCGAAGGCCGAGGCACGCGTCGGGCGTGCGTAACGACTCCCTCCGAAACCGCGCCGCCGCGAGACGCGAGAAAGGCGCGAGCAGCAGGGGCCGCAAGGCGCCGCGGCCCACGATGCGGCCTGCGGCTCGCACCGCACGAATCCCGAAGCGCCGCGCCACGCCGACCACGATCGGGGCCAGCGTCGGGTGCAGGTGCACGTGCTGGTGGCTGTCGAGATGGCTCACCACCACGCCGGCGTCGGCGGCGCGGGCCACCTGTGCGAGGAGCTCGCGCTCGATCTCGGCGGGGTCGACCCGGCCGATCAGCAGCCGCCCGAAGAGCAAGGTGAAGTAGTGCGGCAAGCGCCCATCGGGCGCGAGCGTCGGAAGCGTCTTCGGATCCGATATCGGAGCCTCTCCGACGAGCGTCAAGTGGACGCCCACCGCCAGCGAAGGCGAGGCCTTGGCGAGAGTGACGGCGTCCTCGAAGGCGGCGCCGTTGGTCGAGAGCGAGGCGCTCGTCACGACGCCATCGCGGTGCGCCGTCAGGATGCCCGCGTTGATGCCGCGGTGCAGGCCGAAGTCGTCGGCGTTGACGATTAGCCGCCGCTGGCTCACGCGCGCACCGCCTCGTAGAGGATGTGCGGGGTCAGATAGCCTCGGCCCAGGTCGACGGCGCGAACGTCTCGGAAACCGAGCGTCGACAGCAGCGCGATCATCTCGTCGCGGGAGGCGAACGCGAAGCCGCCGCCGAGCGTGATCCCGAGGAGCTTCACGCTGAGCGTCTCCTGGGCGACGCATCGATAGAACTTCCAGCGCGGCCGCGTGTCGACGTCCTTGAGCAGCAGCCGACCGCCGGGGCGCAACGTGTCCCGGCAGCGCGCGAGGAACGTGGTCCACTCAGCGCGCGGCACGAGATACAGGACATCGACGATCGCCACCGCGTCGAAGTCGCGCTCGGGCAGGTCGTCGAGCTGCTGGCGCCGGAAGCGCACGTTGCCGCGCGTTCCGACCGTGGCCAGAGCCGCTGCGATCTTGGACGGAGCCGGATCGATGCCCAGCACCTCCAGCCCCGGATGGAGCAACGCGCACGCGTTCGCGAAGAGACCGTGGCCGCAGCCCACCTCCAGCAAGCGACCCGTCTCGGGAGCTCGCGTCGCGACCGCCGCGAGCGGCGCGGTCCACGCGCGAATCCGCGTATGCCCGCGGACGGCCGCCCCCGACGAGGCGTAGAGCCGCAACGCCGCGTCTAGCGAAGCTCGGTCCAGAGCTGGCCCAGCTCCTTCAGGATCTTGAAGATCACGGCCGGCGACGACAGCGTCGAGATGCCGCGCGAGCGCGGGAAGTAGTCGACGCCGATCTGGATGATGCTGGCACCGGCCTTCCTGGCGCGCACCAGGAACTCCACGTCGATCAGGCTGCCTTCGCTCTTCAGCTCGAACTTCTGGAGCAGCGACCGGCGGAACAGCTTGAACGAGAAGTTGACGTCCTTGACCGGGAGCCCGAACAGCGCCCGGATCAGCGTATTGTAGAAAAATGAATAGACCGTTCGGATGAAACCCTCGGAGGTACGGTCGAAGCGGTAGGCCGAGAGCACATCGGCCTCCTGGTATTCGAGCAGCCGCACCGCCCGCGGCAGTTCCTGGAGGTCGAACGGCAGATCGGCGTCGGTGTAGAGGACCAGCTCCTTGGTCGCGACCGCGTATCCCGCCCGCAGCGTGCCGCCCAGCTTGCGGTTCACCTTGTTGTGCACGACCTTCACGCGCGGGTCGGCTTGGGTCAGCTCATCGGCCAGCGCCGGCGTCCGGTCGTTCGAGCAGTCGTCCACGATGATGATCTCGTGGTCGGGGGAGAGGTCCGCGAGCACCGCACGCACCGCGCGCACCGCGCGATGGATGTATGCCTCCTCGTTGTACATCGGAAACACGATGCTGATCGTGGGCGGCATCAGGTGCCCAAGGGTATCTGAACCCGGGCTCGGACCTAGTGTGTGAGCCAGCCGGCGAGCGCCGCGAGCCATCGGC
>CAZVOI010000236.1:0-7042 GCA_964628275.1 uncultured Acidobacteriota bacterium
CGCTGGGCCCGGCTCGAGAGCCTGGAAGGCAGCTGGCAGCCCGCTGGCCATGCGCTGCTCGTCGTCCGCCCCCGGGCCGACACCGACGCCACTCTTGCACGCGCCGTGGCTCTCGAGGGCCAGGGTCGGCTTCAGGAGGCCGACGCTCTCTATCGGCAGGTGCTCGTGGTTCGGCCGGAATCGGTGCGCACCTGGGTCAACCTCGGCAACGTCGCGGCCGACCAGGGGCGGCGCGAGGAGTCGGAGTCGGCCTACCGACGCGCGATCGCGATCGCACCCGACGATCGCGACGCCCTCAACAACCTCGCTTGGTTGCTGCTCGCGGATGAAACGCGACTCGAGGAGGCCGAGACCCTCGCGACGCGGGCCGCGAATCAGCCGGGACCGGACCAGCCCCTCGCCCAAGACACGCTGGGACGGATCCAACTGGCGCGCGGGCTGTGCGCGGAAGCGGCGCGCACGTTTCAGGTAGCGCTCGAAGCGCAGCCCCTTTCGGAATCGACCCGAGCCGGCTTGCACGAGGGCCTGGAGCGGGCCGGGGAGTGTCGTCCGCGCTGAGCGGGTCGGAGCGCCGGCCGGCGGCAGCTCCGCGAGTCCGCGGATCGAACTCGCTGTGGGGTGGGCCTTTTACGGAAATACAACGCGTTAAAGCTTGCTTAGATTGTCTCTGTTAAAGCTTGACCACAAGGGTGCCCGAGACGCGTACAATTCGCCGAGAGCTACTGGCAAGGGGGGGCCGAAGCTGAACGAGCCCAGACCGCGCGACGGAACGCTGTCCCTGGCGGGCAGAGCCGTCCTCGCCCTCATGGCGCTGCACCTGGCCGGCGCACCCTCGGCCCACGCCGCCTCTGTCATCGCCACCGTGCCCGTGGGCTCTCAGCCGCACGGGGTCGCGGTCAACCGCAGGACCAATCTGATCTACGTCGCGAACACCGGGGGCGGGTCCGGCAACACCGTCAGCGTGATCGAGGGGCTCACCAATACCGTCAGCACGACACTCGTGGTCGGGCTGGAGCCTTTCGGGGTCGCGGTGAACCCGCTCACGAGCCGGATCTACGTCTCGAACCACGTCTCCGACAGCGTGTCCGTGATCGACGGCGATCCGCTGAGCCCGAACTTCCACACCGTGATCGCCACGATCCCGGTGGGGAACGAGCCCGAGGAGTTCGCCATCAACCCGCTCACGAACCGGATCTACGTCTCGAACTGGAACGCGGGCGCCGCGTCCACGGTGTCGGTGATCGACGGCGCCTCGAACACGGTTCTCACCAACATCGTGGTCGGCGACGGCCCGGACGGCGTGGCCGTGGACCCGGGCACGAACCGCATCTGGGTCGCGAACTTCTACTCCGGCACGATCTCGGTCATCAGCGGCGCGACCCAGACGGTCGTCAACACCATCCCCGGCCTCACCACTGCGAACGACCTCGACTACGACCCGCTCACCAACCGGCTCTACGTCACGCTCTACACAGCCAACCAGATCGCGGCGATCGACGCCACCAGCAGCGCCACGCTCGCGACGGTGCCCGTCGGTGGAAGCCCCGATGGCGTGGCCCTGGGCGTCTTCGGCAACCGGGCGTACGTGGCGAACGCCGCGTCCGACAATCTCTCCGTGATCGACACGGTGCTGCACCGGGTGCTGGAGACGATCGGCCTCCAGAACGCACCCCGCGAGGCGACCTTCAATCCGCTCACGCGCCGACTCTACGTCTCCAACTCAGGATCCAACTCCGTGTCGGTGCTGGAAGACCCCAGCGAATGCTGCGACATGTCCACCACCACGCCGGGTGGCCTGCTCACGGTGACCGGCGCCGGGCGTTTCGAGATGCGCTTCAACCCCGTGACGGGGGGTGGCATCGACCAGTTCTTCGACCTCGCCTCGGACCCCGGGCGCTCGCGCGACCTGGCTGGTGGGGAGCCCGCCTGGAACAGCTACCCGGCCCTGTTCATCGATCGGATCTGGTACGACGTCTACCCGGGCGCGAGCGCGTTCGGCCAGTCGGCCGGCGACGGTTTCGGGCAGGACTCGAGTGTTCACCTGCTCGAGGCGACCCCCACGCGCGTCAAGGTGCGTCAGGAAACGGTCTACCACCATTCCTTGGTGCAGGGAACTGGCTTCCGGATCCCGGCCCTGAAGGGCCTGGGCGATTACAGCATCTACGGTGTCGGGCGGCTCGCCCTCAAGTGGCAAAGACGAGCGTTCGGGCCAATCACCTGGGGTGGTGGTCCGGCGTCTCTTGGGGCGGCCGAGCTCGACTGGGTTGTCCACCGGGACACGGCGGTGCCCGCGCTCAACGCCTGGAACGTGTACCGGCCGACGACAGGGCTGCTGCCGCCCAACACGAACGGCGGCCTGGGCAGCGGCTCCGACGACTTCCTGGTCATGAAGGGGGACTCCGCGAGCGTGAGGTCCGACTTCCTGGCGACACTCTTCAGCGACTGGCCGGACGCCCAGGTCACGGCACACAAGGACTTCTCTGGATCGGACAAAGCGGCTTTCCTGGCCTGGGACGACAACCGCACGGGCGCGGCCGGACCGCACATCCGCAACTGGGTGGCAGGGAACGCCGACACGTTCAACTTCCTCACGTCCTTCCGGCCGACAAACCTCGCCGATCACCTCGACGCAGCGGTGACGACCCGTGCCAGCGACTACCGGATCCCGGCCCCGATTTCGCTCTTCCAGGGCACCCGCTGGGCGGACGCCGCGGAGAACACCGCTGGAGCCAGCGACTTCTACAACGAATCGGAGGCGGCCTACGTCTTCGACTTCGAGGCCGACGGTGTCGAGTTCGACATCTCGGGCTCGCTCGCCGCTCCGGTCTACAAACCGTTCTTCAAGATCCGGCAGTGGCAGTCGCTGCAGCCGCCGACCTACGTGGGCCTCGAGGGACGGCGGCTCAGCGCCGGGGTGGACTACTTCGCGGACGTGAAGCCGGTGTCGCGCTCGTACTTCGTGGAGGCGCTGAGCTGGCACTGCACCTTCGAGAGCACGAGCGCATGCACCCCTGGCACGGGCCTGGATGTTGGTGGCGCGGGGAGCGCGGCTTTGGTGGGCGCGATCCTTCCGGGTCGCTATGGCAACGCCGCCGACTTCACCTCGGACCTGGACAGCGCCACGGCCGGCACGGCGGGCAGCGCCGACTTCTCGGCCGTCATCGGCGCCGTCGAGTTCTGGTACCAGCCTCACTACGACCACGACGATGGCGCGCGGCACCTCATCTGGTTCAACCAGTCCGGCGCCGCAGCCAACTTTCACTGCTTCTTTCTGGAGAAGAACGGCTTCGACGAGCTGCGCTTCTCGGTGCTCGTGAACTATGGGGACGCCGGCTGCACGGTGCCCGACGGCAACTCGATCAACCAGTTCCTGGCCGCCCCGGCTGCGGGCTTCGGGTGGCGCACGAACGACTGGGTGCACATCAAGGCGACGTGGAACGCGGGCGGGGGCCTGAAGAAGCTACGGCTGTTCGCGGATGGGCGTGAGCTGGCCTTCTCAGGCAGCTACACGGCGCCCCCGAGCCACGGCCCGACAGTCTTCGGCGGGTGCTCGAGCTTCCTGCTCTGCCCCGGTGGAATGAACGGTAACGCCAATGGCCAGATCGACGAGCCGCACATCTACACAGGGCTGGACGGGGCCAGCGGTGAAGCGCTGCGCTCGATCGCACATGCCGGCCTCCTGGCAGACCCGAGCGAGTACCTCGCCGACGCCGGCCGCAACTTCGAGGTCGGGCTCCAACCGGTGGACGGCGCCTTCCGCGGCAAGTACCTCTACATCGGCTCGGACGCGCGCTTCCACGGCCTGAACGTCGATCTGCTGACCCTCGGCACCGGCGCCAACCCCGGCGGCCTGCAGTGGGAATACTGGGACGGTACGAAATGGGCCAATCTCGAGGCGGTGGCCGGCTTCACCGACACCACCCAGTCCCTCATGCAGAGCGGGAGGCTGCACTGGACGCTGACCCCGCCGAACTGGTCGCCCTTCTCCGTCGACGGCGGTCCCGACCTCTACTACGCCCGCGTCTACCTGATCGGAGCTCCGTATGCGAGCTTCCCGACCGAGCGGCGGATCAAGACCGACATCCTGCTGTTCCAGTACTGCGGCGACGTCGCAGCGGGCGCGCAGACGTTCGATTTCCCCCTGTCGGGCACGGCCGACCTGTCGATCGCGAAGACGGACAGCCAGATCAGCGCGGTTCCGGGCGCTTCGATCACTTATACGATCACGGTCACGAACAACGGTCCCGACACCGTGACGAGCCTTACCGTGAACGACCCGGTGCCAGGCGCGATCTCGAGCCCGAGCTTCACGCCTTCGACCGGGGTGTACGACGGGATTACCGGCCTTTGGACCGGGCTCAATCTCACCTCGACCCAGAGTGTGCAGCTCACGTTCGCCGGAACGATCGATCCCTTCGCCCGGGGCGGCCTGCTGAACACGGCCACGGTGTAGCCGCCTGCGGGCGTCACCGATACGAACGGAGCCAACGACTTCGCGAGCGACATGGATACGCTCGACCCCTCGGCGGACGTGCAGGTCGTGAAATCCGACGACTTCGACCCGGCGCCGCTCGGGGGGCTCTTGACCTACACGCTGACGGTCACGAACAACGGGCCTTCGGGCGCGACGGGCGTGAACGTGTCCGACGCGCTGCCTCCCGACATGGACCTCGACGGCGCCCCCGGCGCGATGCTGCCGTCGCAGGGCACGTGCAACTACATCTCCGCCGCGCGGACCGTGAGCTGCGATCTCGGCAACGTGGCGCCCGGGAGCAATGCGACGGTGGCGATCAAGGTGCGCCCGCAGGCGGCGCGGCTCTTCACCAACACCGCGACCACGACCCGGATCGAGACGGATCCCACGCCCGCCAACAACTCGGAGAACGAGCAGACGCTGGTCGAGGTCTCGAGCCGGGACGTGCGCTTCTTCACCGCGACGTCGACGAACCAGAGGAACGTGCTCGAGTGGGTGAACCCGGTAGACGCCAGCTACCTCTCGACGGAGGTCGTGTGGCGCAGCGACCGCTTCCCAACCGGACCCGCGGACGGCACTCCGCTATTCACCGGCGGCGTCTCCGGAGGTCGGCAGAAGGTGCCCCACGACACGCTCACGAACGGCCAGGCCTACTACTACGGCGCGTTCGTAAACCGCTCGGTTGCGCTGCTGGTGTCGCCGGGCCGGTTCGTGAGCGGACGGCCCTTCGATCACACGGCCGGGCCCGTGAAGTGGGCCTTCTCCACCGGAGCGACGGCCATGACGCCGCCGACCGTGGGCGGCGCGGGGGTGATCGCGACCTCGAACGACAAGGTCCTGTACGCGATGGAGCGGGGCCTGGACCGCGACCTGGTCGGAGTCGACAGCGGCGAGTGGCCGGCGAGCTTCGAGCCGACGGACGTCGGGGGCCCTGTGCAGGGGCGCTCGCCGGTCGTGCCGATCAACGTGAGCGGCGCCAATCCCGTGGTCTTCGCCGGATCGCAGGACGGAAACGTCTACGCCATCGACGCGACGCTGGGTGGAGTGGTGCCGTACCTGTGGGTAGCGCCGGTGCCGCCCGTGGTGCAGGCCGCACCGGCCGGGATCTTCAGCGCCTTCGGCAGCGCGCTCGACTACGTGCT
Organism: uncultured Acidobacteriota bacterium; assembly: GCA_964628275.1. Classification (GTDB taxonomy): domain Bacteria; phylum Acidobacteriota; class Vicinamibacteria; order Fen-336; family Fen-336; genus CAZVOI01. Next base: position 5,617 of record CAZVOI010000236.1, read on the forward strand.
GGTGGGCACCCGCGACGCTGCGCTCAGCGCGCCCAACGCCTTCGTCGCGCTCGATCCCGACACCGGGGCCGAGGTCGACCGCTACGACAATTTCGGCGCGGGGCCGGGTGCGATCGGCATCGTCAACGGGATGGCAGCGGTGGACTACGGCCCGCCGCTGCCCCCGCGCGTGTACTTCACGAGCTACGAGCGGACGGGGGTCGGCAGCACCATCACGCTGCACTGTCTCGAAATGCAGTCGATCGCCCCGGTGTTCTCCCCGCTGTGGGGACGCGCGCTCGGGAACATCGACGGCAGCCCGGTGCTGAGAAACGGCCGCGTCTACGTCGGCAGCCCCAACGCCACCGGGACGGTCTACTCGATCGATGCCTTGGACGGAAGCAACACCGCACTCGACCGGACCTTCAACCATATGAACGGACAGGTGAAGGGCTTCGTCTTCCCCGACCGCGGCTCGAACGACATCTACTTCGCGACCGACGACTTCGTCTGGGGCGTGACCGATACTGGCGCCGCGCTCATGACGAACAAGTTCGCGGGGTCGATCAGCCTGCCCGGGGGCGCCAAGCCCTCGCCGGTGCTGTTCCTCCCGGGGGACCACTACGTCTACGTGGGAGGCAGCGACGGCAAGCTCTACGAGCTCGACGTGTTGCCGGCCGTGCCGGTGCTGAAGCAGGTGACGCTCGGGAACGGCTTGGCAGCCGTGGGAGCTCCCTCGCTCGACCGCGTCTACAACCTCGTCCACGTCGGCACCGAAGCCGGCATCTTCTACGCCGTCCAGGTGCCGTTGCCCTGAGCGCCCGGACGCCGTCGAGACTTCACGGGAACGTCGAGCCGCGCGCTCCCGGCGACCGTTTTACGGGCAGACACGAATCTGGTCAAGACCGTTTCTTGTGAAGACGCGAAATCGGTCGGACGCTGAGCGCCGGACGCCTACGCTCCGGGGGGGAAGTGCTATGAGACGACTGGCCTCACTCTTCATTCTGGGGTGCTTGGGACTGCCGGTTCGGGTGCTCGGCCAGCAGGTGCCGGAGCTGCCGCCCCCGAGCCCGCAGGAAGCGGCGGCCGCTCGGCCGGCCGCGGTCGCTCCGGACCCGACCCCGGGCGACGCACCCGCAGCGGCCCAGCAGCCTGTGCTCCTCGACCCGACAGCCCCGGCCAAGACCGAGATCACACTCGACAGACGAACACAGCTCGGTGCCGGGATCGGCTTCTCGGGCCCCATCGGGGCGGCCGCGAGCCTGCGGATCCTGCATGGGCTCGGCGCCGACGTGCGCGACGACGGCACCAGGGTGAAGGCCGTCTGTGCGATCCCCATGCCCCACTGCGCCCAGGGGTTCCTGCTCCAGGCCGACGCCGGCTCGGGCGGGGGGAAGCTGAGCCTCGGCGTGGGCGCGCGCGCGCGCATCGATGACGAGGGCTTCCA
>CAZVOI010000237.1:0-3200 GCA_964628275.1 uncultured Acidobacteriota bacterium
CCCAGGACCGCGCTGAACAGCACCACCGCGGGCACCGCGCTGTTGGCCAGCGAGTGGAATGGGTTCGACGGGATGTAGAGCGACAGGAAATCGACGGCCGCGCGCTCCTCGACGATCGTGGTGCTGAAGAACGAAGCCGACTCCATGTCGGGGAACGCGAGCGGCATCAGGAACACCGCGCAGAGCGAGAGAGCCCACAGCACGAGCGTCAACGCTCCAACCCGCACGAACAGGCGCCGCGCGGTCGTGGCGTCGAGGCCGCCGATGCCCGCGATCATCGAGACTGTCACGTACGGCAGCACGGTCATCTGCAGCAGGCGGATGAAGCCGTCCGCCAGGAACTTGAAGGGAGCCGCCCGGTCGCCCAGGAACAGCCCGGTGGCGACGCCGAGCACGAGACCGACGAGGATCTTCCTGCTGAATGTCATTCGGTTGGCCGCGTCCCAGGCCTCAAGGTACCAGATCAAGGGACCTTCGAGCCGACCTCGTAGACTCCAGCCGAGCATGAGCGGGCCGATCGCCCCACCTCGAGGCGACATGGTTAGCTGATAGAGTCCGCTATATAAGACTATATTTGACTTTATGTCAGCTATCCAAGACACTATGTGAATGCCGCAAACCGCTTCGATTCCGTTGCCCGCTGCCCACGCACTCCGCAAACTGGGCCGCGATCTCGCACTTGCCCGGCGCAAGCGTGGCATCTCCACCGCCGACATGGCCGCACGCCTTTTCGTCAGCCGCGACCCGCTATGGCGGCTGGAGCGGGGAGACCCGACCGTGGCATTGGGCACCCTCTCGACTGCGACATTCGTCCTCCAGTTGCACGACCGCTTGGCCAACCTTGCGGCGGCGGCCACTGATGCGCTGGCCCTCAGCCTGGACGAAGAACGTCTCCCCAAACGCATCCGCCGCACCCGAGCATGAGCGTAGAGATCCACATCGAGTGGCAGGGCGAAGCCCACCGCGTCGGCCTCCTCCGCACCGCGGAGCGCACCCCGGCAGTGTCGTTCGAATATGCGTCTGAATGGCTGAGCCGCGCCGGCGCGTTTGCCATCGATCCCACCTCACTTCCGCTCCGCCCTGGCGCGCACCACAGCCCAACGCTTTTTGGCGCGATTCATGACTGCGGGCCCGACCGCTGGGGCCGGGTGTTGATCGAGCGCGCCGTCCGAAAGCGCGTCCTGGACCGGAAACCCTACCAAGACCTCGACTTCGTGCTCGCGCTCGATGATGCCGCGCGCATCGGCGCGCTTCGTTTCCGTGCCGATGCGGGCGGCCCATTTCTAGCTGCCAGTAGCGGCAAACTGCCACCCCTCCTGAGCCTGGCCGCGCTGTTGCGCGCCACGGACGCGATTCACGGTGAGACCGAAACGGCGGCGGACTTGCGTTTCCTGCTCGGAGCCGGCTCCCCGCTCGGCGGGGCGAGGCCCAAGGCAGCCGTCAGCCTGGCCGACGGCCGGCTTGCGATTGCGAAATTTCCCAAGCCCGACGACATCCGCGACATCGCCGCCGGTGAGATTCTCTGCCTTACCCTTGCTCGCCAGGCCGGAATCACGGTCGCTGAGCACCGGCTCGTGACCGTAGGCGGGAAGAGCGTCTCCGTGATCACCCGCTTCGACCGCGACGGCGTACACCGGATTCCCTTTCTTTCCGCGAGCAGCCTGCTCGGCCTGACACACGGCGAACCAGGCGCCTACACCCTGCTAGCTGATGGCATCCGTCAATTCGGCCACGACATCGCCGCTGACCTCCGCGAGCTTTGGCGCCGGCTCATCTTCTCCCTGCTCGCCAGCAACTACGACGACCACCTCCGCAATCACGGCTTCCTGATGCGCGAACCCGGACGCTGGGCGCTCTCGCCCGCCTACGACCTCAATCCCGTCCCCGAAATCGATCGCGGTCAGACGCCAAAGACCGCGATCACAGAGGATCAGGACATCCCCACCATCGAGGCGGCACTCGCCGCCGCGCCGCGCTTCGGTCTCAAGCCGCTGGAGGCCAACGCCATCCTCCGCGAAGTCCTCGCGGCGGTTCTCGACTGGCGCAAGACCGCCAGGCAGCTACGAATGAGAGCCAGTACCCGCGACGCCTACGCAACGGCCTTCGAGCATCCGCTCGTGGATGAAGCCCAGCATCTCGCTTGATCCTCGGCACGGCGTCGAGGAATCTCTGCGGGTCGGCCCGCGGCCGCGCCATCAGATTTCTCACGTCAGTCCTTGAAGCTTGGAGAACCTGCGCTCAGCGACTCAGCCGATCTCGATGATTCATCTGCTCGCCGCACTGACGCTTCGACCGGCGTAAGTGCGTGAAGTCATGCAGGCGCTGCCTGACGCTCAGCCGGGTTCCTGCGCCGCTGGCCGAGCGTCGGCAGAGATCGGATCGCACCCCCGACCTTCTTGGCTGCGGTTCGCAGGTCGTACAAGGCTTGAAGGTTCAGCCAGAACTGCGGGCTGTTCCCGAAAAAGTGGCCCAGCCGCAGCGCCGTGTCGCCCGTGATCGCGCGCCGGCCATGCAGGATGGCGGTGATCCGGTTGGTGGGGACTCCGAGTTGCCGACCGAGCTCGGCTGCACTCATACCCAGTTCTTCGAGTTGCTCGGCGAGATGCTCGCCAGGGTGAATCGCACTACGTCCCATGTCTCACCTCTCAGTGATAGTCGACGATCTCGACGATGGTCGGCCCCGAAGACTTGTCCGGCCACGCAAAGCAGATCCTCCATTGGTCGTTGATCCTGATGCTGTACTGCCCTTTTCGATCTCCCTTCAGCGCTTCGAGCCGGTTACCCGGAAGATCGAGGTCCCTGATCGCGGTCGCGGCGTCCAACTGGTCGAGCTTGAGCTCGGCCTTCCGGCGAATTCCGTCGAACGCCTTGACGCGCTTTCCTTCTGCGAAGTCACGCGTCCGCTTGTCGCGGTAGCTCGCGATCATCAGGCTCGAGTGTAACGTGAATTACGCAGTACGTCAGGCGTAATTCGATGCGTACCGCGATCTGTTTCTGGTTCTCATTGGTTCTGGTCTTTCAGTTCTTGATTGGCTTGTTCGCTTCTGCCTCAGAGCTTCACGGCAGGGACCGGGAACAAGGGCTCGTACGTCCACATGCCTTTCCCGGTGTTGTCGCTGCCGCCGTCCACGTAGTGGCCGCTGGGCGGGTAGAACCCGAACCCGGCCGTCACGTCTGCCTTCGTGGCGTGCCAGCCCAGG
>CAZVOI010000238.1:0-1887 GCA_964628275.1 uncultured Acidobacteriota bacterium
GCGATGCGCTCCAGCAATCGCTGCAGGAACTGGCGGCCGATGACGGATGCGAGCTGAACGGTGCGCTTGCCGTCGTCCCCGAGTCGGTCGAGGCGCGCCATGATGATGCCTTGCATGGTCTCGGGCACGCTCACCTCGGCCATCCCCTTGACCATCCGAAGGCCGCCGTTCTCGCGCCTGAGGACGCCGAGGTCGAGAAGCGTCTTCGCCACCTCCTCGACGAAGAGCGGCACACCCTCGGCCTTGTCCAGAAGGGCGGCCTGCAACTCCGGCGGGAACTGGTCCGTGCCCAGCACCTGGCCAGCCATGTGCAGGGCCTCGGCTGCCGAGAGCGTGTGCAGGGTGAGGGTCGTGTAGAAGCTGCGGCTCCCGAAGGGCGGGTTGTACCCGACCCGGTACGTCATGACGACCATGATCGGCGCGCCGGCCACCGAGCCCATGAGCGAGTTGAGATACTCCTCCGTGCTGGTGTCGATCCAGTGCAGGTCCTCGAACACGAATACGATAGGCCGAAGGGACGCTCCCCGCAGCGCCAGCGCGCGCATAGCCTCCAGCACTCCCTTCCGCCTGGCGGGGGCGTCCATCCCGGCGACAGCCGGATCGCCCGGGTCAACGGATAGGAGTTAACGCACGTACGGGATATACGCTTCGAGCTGCCCCATGCGCCGCATGCCGTGCTCGACCTTGGCGATGATCTCGGGCTCGCCGTCGAACTCCTCGATGCTGAAGTTCTCCCGAAGCTGGTCGAGGAGCGGCAGAAACGGGATGGACTGGCCGAAGGAGACGCACTGGCCTTCGAGCCACGTGACGGCCTCGCCTGCCTCAGCCAGCCGGCGGCGAAACTCGAGGAGGAGCCGCGACTTGCCGATCCCCGCGTCGCCCGAGATGAACGCCACCTGGCCTCGCCCTGCCTTGGTCTGCTCGAATCGCTCGACCAGGGTGGCGACCTCCTGAACCCGTCCCACCAACGGGGTAAGGCCGCGCTCCACGGCGGCGTCGAAGCGCGACCGTCGCAGCCGCGTGCGCAGCACCTCCCAGGCCCGACCCGGTGCGTGGCCTTTGACTGGGACCTCGCCGAGGTCGAGGGTCTCGAAAAACGACGAGATCGCCCGGTGGGCCGCTTCGCTGACCACCACGCTCCCCGGCTGGGCGATCTGTTGCATCCGCGCCGCCAGGTTCGTCGTGTCGCCGACCGCCGTGTAGTCCATGCGCAGGTCGTCGCCGATCCGGCCGACCACCACTGGCCCGCTGTTGATCCCGATTCGCATCTGGAGATCCGGCCCGCCCTGTGCCCGGAGCTCCTTCCCGTAGTCTCCGAGCGCCCGCTGGATCCCGAGCGCTGCGTGGACGGCCCGCCGCGGCCCATCCTCGTGGGCGATCGGGGCGCCGAACAGCGCCATCACCCCGTCCCCGGTGTACTGGTTGATGGTGCCCTCGAAGCGGTGGACCTCGGCCGTGATGATTTCGAAGCATCGGTTCATGAAGCGGTGCACATCCTCGGGGTCGAGCTTCTCGGCCAGCGGCGTGAAGCCGGCGACGTCGGTAAAGAGCACGGTCACCTGCCGCCGCTCGCCTTCGAGGGCCGCGCGGCTCGTCAGGATCTTCTCGGCCAGGTGTTTGGGCGTGTACGAAGCAAGACGGGCCTGGAAATCCGCTCCCGGCGGTGGCACGGCCGGTGAGGACGCCGGCGCGGCCTCGGCCGCACCGAGCCGATGGCCGCACTCGAGGCAAAACTTGGCGGCCGGCGGAAGCTCGGTCCCGCACTGCGGACATGCAGCCGCTAAACGTTGACCGCACTCGAGACAGAACTTGGCTCGCTCGGGGTTGTCGTGGCGGCAGGCCGGACAGATCATGGCTCCAGCAGCCTCCGGCCGTCGGCCCGCGCCT
>CAZVOI010000239.1:0-3029 GCA_964628275.1 uncultured Acidobacteriota bacterium
CGCCTTTCGCCTCGAGGAGGAGGTCGAGGGTGTCGTTCGCTCCTACCTGCTGACCGAGAGCCGGGTCCGGGTGGGCAGCGCGCCCGGCAACGACGTCGTGCTGTTGGTGCGGGGCGTGTCGCGCTTTCACGCTTTGCTGTCTCCCGACGCCGATGGCGTCCTCGTGCAGGATCTTGACAGCAAGAACGGCACGCTGCTGAACGGCGCGCGCGTCGAACAGGGACGTCTCGAGCCTGGCGGCGAGGTCCAGTTCGGGCCGGTGCGGCTGCGCCTGAACCAGATCGACGCCGACGACGCCGCGCTGGGCGTCTCGTTGCCCGCGAGCGACCCGGGAGAGGCGCGGCCGGCGTTGGGCGCGAACACCACGGCGTCGGTCGCCGTGATCCACGGAGACTCCGCCGGCCCATGGCTCACGGTCGTCGAGAGCGTGCTCGCCCGGCTCTCGGTGGCTCCCGAGGCCGATGTCGCGGGCGCGCTGCGGGTGCTGGTGGCGGACCTGTCGGCCGCAGGCGGCTGTCTCGTCGAGTGGAGCGACCCGAACCAAGCGGTCGTCGTCGCGGCCGTCGGCGGCATCGAATCCCCCTTGAATCACGCGAGCTTTCTGAGCTTCGTCGAGCGGACCCGTGGCGGAGAGATTTCGACCGTGATTCTCGATGGGGAGCCTGTGCTGTCCTGCGGATTGCTCTCTGGGGCAGGAGCGAACCGGCTCGCCCTGGTGATCTTCGGAGACTTCCCGGATCGAGACTCGAGCGAGCCGCTGGTTCGGGTGGTTCTGCGACTCCTGGATCGCTTTCGACCTCGGCCGATCGCCGCCAAGCCAGGCGCTTCGCCGACCGGCTTCCCGCGGCTCGCGTTTCCGGCAGGCTACCTTCCCGGCAGTTCGCCGTCGATGCTGTCGCTCTATGGCCAGATGCTGCCGCTCGTCGACGGCGACTTGCCGGTGCTGATCCTGGGAGAGACCGGCGTGGGGAAGGAGCACCTGGCGCGAACGCTGCACGATTCCTCGGCTCGCCGCCGTGGACCCTTCGTCGCGATCAACTGCGCGGCGATTCCCGCGGACCTCCTGGAGTCCGAGATGTTCGGCATCGGCAAAGGTGTCGCGGCCGGGGTGGCCGAGCGGGTGGGGAAGTTCCAACTCGCCGAAGGCGGCACGCTGTTCCTCGACGAGATCGGCGACATGCCGCTCGACCTGCAAGCCAAGATCCTGCGCGCGCTTCAGGAAAAAGAAGTCCAGCCTGTCGGCAGCTCACGCCCGACACGCATCGACGTTCGCTTCGTCGCAGCCACCAACTCGGACCTGCTCGCGCGAGTCGAGTCCGGTCGCTTTCGGCGCGACGTCTACTATCGCATCGCGGGCTACGTGCTCCATGTTCCGCCGCTTCGTGAACGGAGCGAGGAGATCGCGGCCCTGGTCGAGGCCTTCCTTCAGCGCTTCTCGCGCGAAACCGGGCGATCGATCCGGGGCGTCACCGTCAAGGCGCTGAGGCAACTCGTCGAGCACACCTGGCCCGGCAACGTTCGAGAGCTGGAGCACGAGGTTCGCCGGCTCGTCTATCTCTGCCCCGGCGGCCAGGCGATCGATTCCACGATGCTCTCCGGGCAGCTTTCCCCATCGGCGCGTCCGGATCCCGCCATGCCGGCGGCGCTGGATGGATCATTGAAGATCGAGGACCACGTGGGCCGAGTCGAGACGCGCTTGATCCGCGCCGCCCTCGAGCGCACGGGTGGCAATCGAACCGAGGCGGCGAAGCTCTTGGGGATCTCGCGAAACGGCCTGGCGATCAAGATGGAGCATCTGGGGATCCCTTCCGCGAACGCCGCCGACACCTCCTAGTCGTTGCGCTGCTGGGCGGCCTCGCTGGCGGCCTCGGCCGCGTGGGTCTTGAAAGCCGCGAAGTACGTATCGGGTGACAGGGCGCGCCCGGCCCAGCCCGCGATCGGCCGCTCCACGTAGAAGTCCATCTCGGGCTGGCCGCTGCGCTGCGCGGTCAGCCCAGCGGTGACGCTGGTGCCGGCGGCGATGCCCAGCACCGCGAGCATCCACAGCAGCCGGAAGGCTCTTGACGGAGGCGGCCGGCGGATCGACGCGATGCGAGCGGCCGCCCACGCGCTGAGCCCGACCGTGAGCAGGCCGTGGAGGATGGCGAACGTCCCCGTCGAGAAGATGTAATAGGCGAGATAGGCGATCGCGTCGGAGATCGGCACCAGCCAGACGAGACGCGCCAGCGTCGCCAGCGTGTCTCCGAGACGCAGCCTGCGCCCGAACGCCTTCAGAACCACGAGCAGAAACGCGGACAGGAGCGGCAACGCGACCAGCGCGCCGATCAGATGGCTAAGCAGCGCCACGCCGCGGCTCTTCTCCCAGGGCGACCAGAAAGCGGCGTCGGCGGCCACGCCCGCAACCCAGCCGCTGACGCCGAGCAGGATCGAGAATAGATGGTGGCGCAGCCCGCGCCGGCGCTCGCGTTCGTTCCAGTCGTGCAGCCGGATCTCCTGCGTCACGGAGTCTCCGACCTCTTCCACCTCGACTTCGACGCTTCCTACGAGCACGCGCAACGCTGAGGCGATGGCGGTGCTCTCGGTGCGCCGCACGCCGACATGAAGGCCGTTGCGGCTGCCCAGGTCGCGCAGCACCAGGGTCCCCGAGGCGTCGCGCTCGAGCCGCGCATGCTGGCGCGAGACCGACATGTCAGTCAGCGGAAACTCGCAGTCCGCACCGCGCCCGATCGTGATCGGGAGCCGGTCGAACACGGCCTCGCGCAGCGCCACGCCGTCGCGCAGCACCCGAAGCGCGATCACGACTGCGCCGCGGGGCGCACGCGCTCGAGCAGCCGGCGCGCCAGGCGCTCGAAGGGCTCCAGCCGGAAACCGCTCATCTGCAACGACACGAACAGCACGTCGTTGCTCCGGGATACGCTGGTCGCCGCGAGGTCCAGATCGAAGATCCCGTCGTGCTCGACGTAGGCGCTCGCGCACGAGGTGACCTTCCAGACCGTCGTCTCGACTCGAACGCGCTCGGCGCTGCAATG
>CAZVOI010000240.1:0-2382 GCA_964628275.1 uncultured Acidobacteriota bacterium
AGCTCACTGAGCACGCTGATCAAGATGGAGAGCGTATTCAACGGCGCGGCGCCGGCGGGCGGCTGCGTGGCTTCGGTCACCGGCACTTACGAAAAACTGTATGACCCGGCCACCGGTGTGACCGGCGGCAGTGATTTCCGTTATCTCCCCCCGTTCAGATTCAACTGGGACACCACGACCGCGTCAACCGCGCCGATCGTTACCGGTAAGGGCTGCTACACCGTGCTCATTACTCTGAATGACGGGTCGAGCCCGAGGAGGACGAACGCGGTGCAGTTGAAATAGGCCCGGACCGGCCGCGCGCGAAGAAACTAGCGTGCTCCCGCGCGTCGCCGGACTTCCGGCAGGAGCGGGTCTTCGGTGGAGCTGCCGCGGATATTGAGATACGCGCGGTACGAGTCGGCGAACGCCGGGTTCTTCAATCCCTCACGGACGCGACCCTGGTAGTAGTACACGGGCGGGAAATAGCCGGACGTGGGCTCCTCGTCCACGAGCAGCGACAACGCTTCTCCCCGGCGCTTTATGCAGCGGTCGAACTCGGAATCGGCTTGCGGGAACGCGCCGATCTCCAGGTAGGCGCGCCCAAGATCGAAATGCCCCAGCCATGTATCCAGCACGTCTCCGGCATCGGTCAGGATCTTGATCGCCTGGCGCGGATCCCCGCCCTTGAGCGCGATCTCGCCCTCCACGATCTTGCCGTAGGCCTGAGGCTCGGCGGGAAGCTCGGCGGAGAGGCTGGCCGCGATCGTCCGCGCCCTGGCGACGGCGTTCGCCTCGACAAAGATGCGAGCCGCGAGGAATCGGATCGGCACGGTGTTGCTGTTGAGCAGCGCCTTCTCGGCGGCCGCGACCGCCAATTCCTTGTGTCCTCGCATGAGCTGCGCGTAGGCCAACGAGGTGAGCTTTCGGGCTGCCCGGTCGGCGTTCCCTGACGCCAGGTCCGACGCCGCGCCCTGCTCGAAGAGCCTCGCGGCATTCGAGAAACGCCCTTCATAAAGGGCCAGGTCGCCCAGGCCGGACGCCGCCCAGAAGGCGCCGCGCGTTCCGACGGTTCCGAGCTTCTGGTACGTGGCGGCGGCCTCCTTCAGCAGGCCCTGTCCCAACTGGGCGAAGGCCAAAGCGAGCGTGGCCATATCGGTCGGCTCCTCTAACGCGCCGACCGCCTGCTCTGCAGCCTGGAAATCGCCTGCGTAAGCCATGTGGATCGCCAGGTTGGCTCGGAACGGGACACGTTTGGGCAGGATTTGCACCGCCTTCCCCATTTCCGTGACCGCCTCACTCATCTTTCGCAAGATCGCCAAACACACGCCGCGGTTGTTGTGCGCGACAGCGTCAGCCGCGTATTGGGCGATCAGCTCGCCGTATTCTTTCACGCACTGCTGGGCGTCTCCGGTATTCATGTAGTAGGAGGCGCGGACGGCAAAACGCTCGCGGCCCGTCATCCCATCGAGATGACGGAGCGCTTCAGCGGCGTACTTGTCAGCATCCTGCAGCTTGCCGAGATTCATCGACATGAGTGCCAAACCCTGGTAGCCAAGACCGAAGTTTGGATCCCGTTCCACCGCCTTCAGAAAGTGTTGTCGCGCCTCCTCGAATTTGTTGTTGGATTGGGCTTCAATCGCTGCCGCGTAGTGACTGGCCACCTCCATAGACGTGGTTGACAGGCTCTTCATCGCGAGCAGTTGAGCCGAGTCCGATGTCTCGTCGCCGAGTGCCTTGCGAACCGTGGCGACCAGCTTCGTCGCCGCCCCGAGGATCTGGTCCTTATTCGACGCTCGACTCTTGGCACTGGCGATCTCTTTCCCGGTCACGGTTTGAACCGCCTTGGCCGAGATTTCGTAGCCGTTGCTTCGACGCTCGATCGAACCTGAGAGGACCACGCCCACGCCCTGCTTCAACGCGAGCTCACGCGCCGCCACGTCGTCCAGCTTCTCCGGCGGCTGGACACCCAACGATCCGCGGATCCTGCTCCGGTCGTACGCGCTGATGAAGCCCGCAGCTTCCAACGCACGCCTGAGCATCGGCTCCAACGTGCGGTCGAACGTTGCGTCGCCGGTACCGTTCTGGAAGTCCGCGATCAAAACCGTGACCGGCTCGTGCTGTTTCGGCGGCTCCAGCGCGCGGCGCGTCAGAAAATACGTGCCGACGAGCATCGCGATCACGAGGACCGCGCTCGCCGCCATCAGGCGCGGCGTCAGGCGCCGCACGAGCGGCAGCGGTTTGCCGTTCTGATCCAGGCGCACCAGCTCGGCGACCAGATCGGCGGTCTTCTGGTAGCGGGCCGCGGGATCATTGTCCAGGCAGCGCGACACGATGCGCCCGACGGCCTCGGGGATCTCGGGGTCGACCGAGCGGATGTCGGGCACCCCCTGCTGCATGCGC
>CAZVOI010000241.1:0-2700 GCA_964628275.1 uncultured Acidobacteriota bacterium
CGACCAGCGTGCCGTTGTTGCCGATGAAGGCGATGCCTTCGGTGCGGCCGTAGTTGCCTCCGTCGATCCCGGTGGCGTGTTCCCACAGCATGTTGAAGCCGTCGTACTCGAAGACAGCCTGGAGCGTGTCGGGGGTCTCGGAAGCGTCGTCGGCGTACCCGACCTTGCCGCCTAAGGCCATCACCGACTTCGGCGCCTTGGCGTCCATGACCCAGAGTGCTATGTCGATCTCGTGGACGCCCCAGTCCGTCATCAGCCCGCCGGCGTAGTCCCAGAACCACCGGAAGCTGAAGTGGAAGCGGTTCGGGTTGAAGGGCCGCTTCGGGGCGGGGCCGAGCCACATGTCGTAGTCGACGCCTTCGGGCGGAGCCGAGTCGGGCAGCACGGGAACCGGTTTCATCCAGCCCTGATACGCCCACACCTTCACCAGCCGGATCGTGCCGAGCATCCCGGAGCGCACCATCTTGAGCGCCTGCTGGTATTGCAGACCGCTGCGCTGCCACTGGCCCACCTGCACGACACGGTCGGAGCGGCGGGCGGCGGCGAGCATGGCCCGCGCCTCCGCGATCGAGTTGGCCACGGGCTTCTCGACGTAGACGTGCTTGCCCGCGGCGAGAGCGTCCACCAGGATCAGGCAGTGCCAGTGGTCGGGCGTGCCGATGATGACGGCGTCGACGTCCTTGTCGTCGAGGAGCTTGCGGTAGTCACGGTAGAGCGTGGGCTTTTTGCCGCCCAGCTCTTCCGCGTCCTTGGCGCGGCCGTCGAGGACGCTCTGGTCCACGTCGGCGAGCGCCACGCACTCGACCCCCTCCGTCTTCAGGGCCGAACGCATGTCGGACCAGCCCATCCCCTTGCAGCCGATCACCCCGAAGCGCACGCGATCGCCCGGCGCGACGAGCTTGCCTTCGGCGGCGGCCTCTCGGACGGGAGCCAGGCCGGCTGCGATCGCCGCGAGCGACGAGCCCTGGATGAAATGCCTGCGGGATCCGTTCATATCGATTCACCTCGCACAGTCGGTGTGCGGAAGGTAGCACAGCGCCGCATCTTTCTCCGGGCCATTGACACGGCGGAGATCGAGCGCCGAGACTGGGCGGACTTCAAGACCGAGGAGGTCGGCATGACTGCGAGCGCTGATCACTCCCTGCCACGCAGGGAGTTCAACAAGAGGGTGGCCGCGGCGGGCGTGGGTCTCGCCATTCCCGCGCCCTTTGTCTTCGCCGCCGGCTCGGATACCGTCCGCGTGGCTGTGGTCGGCTGCGGCGAGCGCGGCACCGTCGACGTCGTGAACTGTCTGAAATCGGCGCCGGGTGTCGAGCTCGTCGCGATTGCCGACCTCTTCCCGGACAAGGTCGAAGCCGCCCTGGAGAAGCTGCGCCAGGAGGTCCCGGGCCAGGTCAAGATCCCGCCCGAGCGGATCCTGCTCGGATTCGATGCCTACAAGATGGTCCTCGCTCTCGACGACGTGGACCTGGTCCTGCTGCTCACGCCCCCGGGCTTCCGCCCCGAGATGGTCGCGGCCGGCGTCGAGGCGGGCAAGCACTTGTTCGTCGAGAAGCCGGGGGCCGTCGACCCGGTGGGCGTTCGGTCGCTGATCGAGGCATCCGGGCGGGCCGCGCAGAAAGGACTGTCGCTCGTCGTGGGCACGCAGCAGAGGTACGCACCCCAGTACCTCGAGCTCGTTCAGAGGATCCGGGACGGCCAGATCGGACAGCTGACCCATCTCGAGGCGCTCTGGATCGGGGACATGGAGCTCTGGCATTACCAGGACCGCCAGCCCGCGTGGAGCGACATGGAGTGGCAGGTCCGCTGCTGGCCGCTGTTCACGTGGCTGTCCGGGGACCACTACGTCGAGCAGCTCGTCCACAACCTCGACGTGGTGAACTGGGTCGCGGACGCGACGCCTGTCGTCTGCCAGGGCATCGGCGGGCGGCAGGTCCGGACGGGGCCGCAGTTCGGCAACATCTTCGATCACTTCGCGGTGCGCTACGAGTACAAGAACGGGCTGACGATGTTCGCCATGGCGACGCAGCAGCGTGGCATCAGCACTCGCGTCGGCAACGTGATCCACGGCACCCGGGGAACCGCCCACGTCGACCGCGGCTCGGCCACGATCACGGGCGAGCGGCCGTGGGAGTGGGACGGCCAGGGCTCGAGCGGCGACCTGGAGATGTTCGCGGCGCTCATCCGCGGGATCCGCGAGGGCAAGCCGATCAACGAGGGCGTCCGGCTGGCCGAGGCCACCATGACCGGCGTGATGGGACGCATGAGTGCTTACACCGGCCGCGCCTTGAAGTGGGACTGGGCGATGAACGCCTCGAAGCTCGACCTGCGTCCGCCGCAGTACGAGATGGGTCCCCTGCCGGTCGAGCCGGTGGCCATGCCGGGGCGCACTCCCCTCGTCTGAGGCGGGCGCTTCAGCCGCGTAACGACGCGCTGTCGATCACGAAGCGGTACTTCACGTCGCTGCGCAGCATGCGCTCGTACGCACCGCAACTCGGGCTATGATCTCCCGTCGATCCAAACCAAACAGAGAGGGGCGTGACATGAGAGTGCTTCTCGCAATGCTGCTGTTGGCCTTGCCGATGGCCGCGACCGCGGACCATCTCGACGTGATCGAGTTCAAGCTCAACGACGGCTGCAGCTTTGGCAAGTACATGGAGATTGCCAAGGACTTCAACCTGTGGGGCAGCCAGAACGGCT
>CAZVOI010000242.1:0-2288 GCA_964628275.1 uncultured Acidobacteriota bacterium
CCACGGCGATCTCTCCCCGTGCCGGGGGCCTGCTACCGGACGGTCCGACTCCTGTCCGGGCGGGACTCACACCCGCTGGTTCGGTGTAGCGGGAACGATCTTGCGATCGCTCGTCAGGACGCACCATCGGGGGAATCTACCGCTTCCCCTGCGGTTCACCCATCCGCGTCTTCAGCCGCGTCGCCCAGCCCAGCGACACGGCGATCTCGCGCCGCTCGGCCGCCCCGCGCGGTGGCCGGGTGATCAGGAACCGGTCGGAGACGGGATCGTAGTCGTAATCGCGGAAGGCGACTTCGAAGGGCGAGGGCGGGACTTCGAACAACGGCTCGGGCTGCCCCAGGGAGAGCGCGTCACCGCGAACCGATACGCTCACGCGCTGCAGGATCTCGCCCGAGACGAAGAACAACTCGCGCCCCCCCCGGCCCCATCGGGGGGCCCCGCCGCCGTGGGTCGAGACCTGCCAGCTGCCGCCGCCCCCGTCGAAGCGGCGCACGCACACCTCCTCGCGGCGGGTCTTGTTCGAGACGTAGGCCAGCCAGCGGCCGTCCGGCGAGAGCTTCCCGGCCAACTCGTAGCCGCCGCCTTCGACAGGCAGCTCGTGACCTGGCCCGGCACCGTCCGTCGGCGCGACGTGGAGCCGCCCCTGGCGCAGGCCGTAGTCACTGAACAACACCAGACGGCCATCGGGGCTGACGCTGGTCACCAGCATCGGATTGTGGGCGCGATGAAGCTCGCGCTCCCCGCCGGCGCCGTCGAGCCGGCGCACGATCACCCGCTCCCCTCCCAGGCTGTCACGCTCGCTGCACGCGAAGCGCTCCCCGTCCGGCAGCCAGGCGGCGAGTCCGGCCCGGGCGCCGCTGGTCAGCCGGTTCATCCCGCCACTGCGAACGTCGGCCAGCCAGAGATCCAGCGCCCCACCCCCGGCGCCGGCCGTGATCAGGGCCCGGCCGCCGTCGGGCGACAGCGCGACCTGGTTGTAGGGACCCGGCGGGATGGTCGTGGGGGTCCAGCGCCCGCCGCGATCGAGCCAGCCGACCTCGCGCGCCTGCTCGGGCTCGCCCCCGGGGATCCAGGCGAGGGTGCCGTCCTCCGCGATGCTGAAGTACGACGCGCCGCTCGACGCGTCCCCGGCCACGTCGGCGAGAACCGGCACCGGGTCGCGGGTGATCCGCGGGTCGCGGGGGTCGATGCGGACCGCGAAGAGATCGCTGCCGCGCGCCAGCAGCAGGTAGCCCCCCGGCACCCACGCGGCCCGCCGCGCGCCCGAGTACAGGTGGCGGCGCTCGCCGGTCTTGACCGAGACCGCGTCGATGCTCGCGTCGTCGTAGCCGCCCGGGCTCGCCACCGTCTGCGCCGTGAACACCACCCAGGGCCCTCCGTCCAGAGCGCACGGGAAGCGGTGCGTGCGTTCGTGCTTCGTGGTGTCGAGCGTGGTGATGGCGACCGGCGCGCCGCCGCTCACGGGGATACGGTAGAGCGGTTCGGTGGTCTCGCGCGTGTACACGATCGAGCCGTCGTCGAGCCAGGTGCCGAGCCTGTCTTGGAGAGCGTCGGCCAGTTCGACTGGCGCACCGCCGCGGACCGAGACCTTTTGCATCTTGCGGGTGTCGAAGAACGCGATCCACTGACCGTCGCGCGAGAAGAAGAGATTCCGCGCCCCGTCGGTGCCCGGGATCTCGATGTCCTCGCGCGTGTCCAGCCGGCGCAGGCGCAACTTGAGTACGCCCGCGACACGCACCGTGTAGGCGATCGCGCGGCCGTCGGGAGCGATCGCCATCGGGTGGTAGCCGATGTCGTCCCCCACGCGCTGGCCCCCGGCGGGCACGATGCTCAGCTCGGTCGCCGACGGCGCGGGCGGTGGCTTGCTCCACAGCGTCACGGCGAGGGCGACCAGCGCGGCCGCGGCGAGGAGCCACGGGATGAGCGCGGCGCGGCGCGCGGGCGCCGGCCCGGTCGCGGTGCCCGCCTCGGACAATGTGTCCCCGGGATTCGCCGCCAGATCCTCGAGTGCGATGCGCGCCTCGCCGATCGCCTGCAGCCGCCGCCGCGGGTCCTTCGCCAGACAGCGCTCGAGCAGCCGTCGCCAGCGCAGCGAAAGCCCCGGGGGCAGCGCCGACCAGTCGGGCTCGTCGCGCATCACCGCGGCGAGCATCTCGGAGATGGTCTCGCCCGCGAACGCGCGGCGCCCGGTCAGCATTTCGTAGAGCACGGCGCCGAACGCCCACACGTCGGCACGGCGGTCGGCCTCGCGCCCGCGCGCCTGCTCGGGGGACATGTAGGCGGCGGTC
>CAZVOI010000243.1:0-2079 GCA_964628275.1 uncultured Acidobacteriota bacterium
GCGGTCGCCCACGGCGAGGCTCGCTCCGACGACGTACGTCTCGAGGCTGCCCCAGCCAAAATCCTTCGGGTCGAGATCGAGTTGCGACGGCCGCATCCGTTCGAGCTGCCAGAGGATCTTGTCTTCGTCAGGATGGAACGAGCTGCGGACCTTGGTGTGTGCCGCGAGCTCCGCGGTGTACTCCGGAATCCCCCAACCGAGCCCGAGCAGCCGCAGGCCTACCGCGGTCAACAGGATCGGGCCCAAGAAGAAAAGGCCCTTGCCGAGCGGCAAGGGCCTCTGGCCGACCAAGATGCTAGAAGTTGATCCGGGCTTCCAGGAACACCGAGCGCTTGATCAGGTCTCCGTAGTTGTGCTGCTGGATCTCGGAGTTGGTCAAGTTCATGCCCTTGAGCGTGGTGATGATCTTGCCCTGGTTCCACTTCACGCCGAAGCTGGCGTTCAGCATCGTGTAGGCGTCGGTGAAGCCGGCGTAGCTGAGGCCGAGCACGTCGGTCCAGAGCGCCTCCGACACGTAGTTGACGGTGGCCGACCCGATCAGGCGCGGCGAGTTCCAGTTCACCGCGAGGTTGAAGCGATTCTTCGCCGGCAACGACAACTCCTCGTTCAGGTACGGGAGTTGTCCCGCGTCGGGGGTCAGCGCCTTGGGCCTCTGCTGGTAGGAGTAGTTCGTCGACGCCGAGAGCTGGTTGCTGAAGCGGTGATCGATCGACGCCTCGAAGCCGCGCTGGCGCAGCGGACCGAGGTTCAGATAGGTGTTCACCGTCCGTGGCAGCGGGAAACCCGGTATGCGTGCCTGGAGCAGGAACGCGTAGAGCGGACCGGGTATTCCGGTGGGCGCGCAGCATGCGGCGGAGTTCGACGGCGTGTACACGTCGAACGGCGGTATCCCTTGCGGGAAGGCCAGGCTGGGCGTGATCGCCGCAAAGTTGATGTTGTTGTTGGTAGTGTTCTGGTACGCGGCCAGGCCGATCGTCGTCTTCTTGTTGAACGTCCCGGTGTAGGAGAGCTCGTAGGCCTGGACCGATTCCTCCTGGAGGCTCGGGTTGCCGACGTTCCTCACGATCAGGCTGATCGGCGTGCGCGGCACGAGCGAGGCCAATGCCTGACCGGCCGGCCCCGGCACCAGGACCGGGATGAGCTGCGCCAGGGGCGCCAGGTTGATCGGCGCGATCGGCGCGAAGATCGGCTGGTCGAGGTAGTTGTTGACGGCCGACGGCGAGCGAAACGCCTTGTTGAACGAAACCCTGAAGGAATGGTCCTCGGTGGGCTTGAACATCGCGGTGACGCGCGGCGAGAACACCGGGTCGTCGATGTTGCCGAACTTGTCCACGCGCGCGCCCGCCGACAGCCGGAACTTGCCGGCGTGGAACTCGTCCTGGACGTACCCGCCGAACTCGTTGCGATCCTCGGCGTTGGGCGTCAGCGTGATGTCGAAGTTGTTGCGACGCGCGTTGCCGCCGTAGCTCAGGATGTGGTTCCCGCCGAGCACCGACGAATGCCCGACTTCGAAGTCGTAGGTCTGGGTCTTGAAGTTGAGGGCCACCGGCTTGAGCGTAGTCGGATCCGTCAGCAGCAGGTTCGGGGCCTCGGCGTCCAGGATGTTCGCGAAGAACGTGATCTTCAGGGCATTCCTCGTGTAGCCGACCTTGCCATAGGTGAGGAAGGAGCCGCTCTGGAGGTTGAACGGCCCGATGCCCGTGTGGACGATGCCGGTGGTCCCGGCGTAGCCCCCGTTGTAGGTGAGCCGGGCGTTGCCCGACAGCTCCTGGTCCACTCGCACGTCGACCTTGGGCTGCTTGGTGCCGTCGTTCTCGAAGCTCCGGCCCGGCACGCCTGTGACGTCGAGCGGGTAGATCGCGCCGCCGATGCAGTTCGGTCCCTTGCCGACTTGCAGGTCTTCTGCGTCGGGCCGCGGGACAAAGGTCACCGTGCAGATCGGATTGCTGAGGCGCGGGTCGGGGATGACCGGGATCTGGCCGGTGGGCCGCGAGAAGGGATCGGACTGGAAGTAGCCGCCGGCGATTCGGAACGAGAGCTTGTCGCTCGGCGCGCGAGCGATCGAGAAGTTGGCTCCCC
>CAZVOI010000244.1:0-5970 GCA_964628275.1 uncultured Acidobacteriota bacterium
CTTCCTGGTCATGGAGTATCTCGAGGGCGAGACGCTGGCCGAGCGTGTGGCCAAAGGTCCACTGCCGATCGACCAGGTGCTGCGCTACGGCACCGAGATCGCCGATGCCCTGGCCCGGGCCCACAGAGAGCACATCGTCCATCGCGACCTGAAGCCCGCCAACGTCCTGCTCACCAAGACCGGCGCGAAGCTGCTCGACTTCGGCCTGGCGAAGACGGACGCACCACTGGCACCGGCTTCCTCGATGGAGTCCCACTCGCCGACGGCGACGCGTGGGCTGACCGCGGAGGGAACGTTGCTGGGCACGTTCCAGTACATGTCGCCCGAGCAGCTCGAAGGAAAGGAAGCGGACCACCGCGCCGACCTCTGGGCTCTCGGCTGCGTGATCTACGAGATGGCGACGGGACGCCAGCCCTTCGCCGGGAAGAGCCAGGCGAGTTTGATCGGCGCGATATTGAAGGACGAGCCACCAGCGATGCGTGACGTGCAGCCAGTGACACCACCCGCGTTGGATCGACTGGTGTCGGCGTGCCTAGCCAAGGACCCTGACGAGCGGATGCAGAGCGCCCGCGATGTCGCGCGCGCGCTGGGCTGGATGCGGGACGAGGTGAGAGGGGACGCCGCGGCCACCATCGCAGCAGGCCGGCCACGCCATACAGCGGCGTCGTTCGCGGCAACCGCGGTTGTCGCGGTAATCGCCTTGTTCGTTTGGGGACTGCGCCGCGGAGGCGTTACGCCGGCGGTGCCTGTGCATCTCATCGTAGAGTTGCCGCCCGGTGTCATTCTCCCGATGGACACAGAGCATCCCGTGCTGGCGCTCTCCCCCGATGGCACTGAATTGGTCTTCGTTGGAGAGGAACACGGTACACGCCGGCTGTACGCGCGCGATCTCGCCGATCCGGTTGCGCGCCCGATCGCTGGAACCGATGGCGCCGTAGACCCCTTCTATTCGCTGGACGGCGCATGGATCACGTTCTTCAGCGGGAACATGATCATGAAAGTCGCCGTCGCGGGAGGCACACCGATCGCGATACACGCGGCGACCGAACCGGCGGTCAATCGCGGTGCGACGTGGATCACGCGCGACCGCCTGATTTATTCGGCGAGCCCGAATAGTGGGCTATCGCAGGGCTCGGTCGGCGGCGACCAAGCGCCGGGATACAGTGACTGGGCATACGTCACGACCGATCACACCGCGTCGTATGCGTGGCCGAGTGCCCTGCCCGGAGGGGACAAGCTGCTGTTCACGGATGCCGTTGGTGCCACGCCCGATGAGTCTTTGGTGATGGTGCTGTCGCCGTCTGACAAGAGCGTCAGTACGCTGATTCGCGGTGGCACGAGTGCTCGCTATTCCTCAACCGGTCATCTCTTGTTCGCGCGGGCAGGGTCGCTTTACGCCGCGGCGTTCGACCCGACACGTGCCCGCATCAACGGCGCGGAGAGGAAGCTCGTCGACGGCGTGGTCGTCGAGCCACACGGTGCAGTGCAATACGCGGTTTCGGCCACCGGCACGCTCGCGTACGTCGCTGGTCCGCCCGTCACACGGCAATACGAACTGGTCTGGGTCGACCGCGCGGGCCGCAGCACCACGCTGCGCGATGACGGGCGCGAGTATTCGTTTCCGCGGCTGAACCCCGACGGCACGCGACTCGCAGTCACGATCCAAACCGGATCGAACTCGGACGTGTGGATTCTCGATCTGCGGACCGGCTCCAGTCAGCGCGTCACGACCGCATCCGGCGAAGACTTTGAGCCGGTTTGGCATCCGAACGGGACACGCCTGGCGATCGCGTCGGAGCGCGAGGACGAGGAAGGACCCGGATTGGCGTGGACGAACGGCCCGGAGTTCCGGCTCGAGTTCTTGCTTCGCACGCCGGGCGTGGGCAACTGGGAGTTCCCCACGTCGTGGTCGCCGGACGGCAAGTGGCTTGCGTTCACGCGCGACCGCGTCGGCGCCGCGAGCGATGTCGAGATGCTTCCGACGAGCGGAGCGCGCACGCCGGCCCCGTTCGCTGCGGAGCCCGCGTCCGAATTCGGAGCGATGTTCTCCACGAAGAGCCCTTACGTTGCCTATGTGTCGAATGTGTCGGGACGCGAAGAGGTCTACGTTCGGGCGTTCCCCGGTCTTGGGGCGGCCGTGCCGATCTCAACGAACGGAGGCAGCGAGCCCGTCTGGAGCCGTGATGGCCGAGGGCTGTTCTATCGGGAAGGCGACGCGCTGAAGTCGGTGAAGCTCGCGTTGAACGGAGCCCTCGACTCAGGCATGCCGACCACCGTGTTCGAAGGCCGATACGACAGAGCTCCCTACGGCGGGCGCTCGGCCAACTACGATGTGTCGCTCGACGGCCAGCGGTTCCTGATGGTGCGGCGCAAGGACCTCCCGCAACCCAGGACCATTCACGTCGTGCTCAACTGGCCAGATGCATTGCTCAGGCGAGTCACGCCGGAGCGATGACTTGGTCGTGCGGCAGGGTAACAGGGATCAAGCGAGTTCGCCCCTCCAAAGAACAACAGACGCCGAGGCGCAAGGGCTCGGGGTCTCACTCAATCCGTGGACGCTAGAACTCGAAACGAGCGCCGATCTGGCCGGTGCGCGGACCGGCGCCGGACCGCCGCAGCCGCTCTTCAAAGGACGGTTCACCCACTGGTATGACGTCACCCCCGACGGTAGGCATTTCGTGATGTTCGCCCGGCAGTCGGCGGAGATCACAAAGCTCAACGTGGTGCTGAACTGGTCCGCCGAGCTTGAGCGTCTGGTTCCCACGAAGTGAGCCGCCTTGACGCTCGTCCGGCGCGCGTCCTACACTGCCTGGCGTCGGTTCGGGGCGCTTAACTCAGCGGTAGAGTGCCACCTTCACACGGTGGAAGTCGTAGGTTCAAGTCCTACAGCGCCCACCACTCGATTCTCTTCGCCCCCCTCCTCCCGATGAACGAGATCCACGACAAGCGCACGTACCGATACTTCGACTTCGTGATGGCGGCCTTCGTGTGCGTGCTGATGGCGTCCAACGTGATCGGCGCCGGCAAGCGCTGTCAGATCGGCTCCTTCACGTTCAGCGCCGGCGTGCTGTTCTTTCCGATCAGCTACGTCTTTGGCGACATCCTCACCGAGGTCTACGGCTACGCGCGCGCGCGCCGCGTGGTGTGGGCCGGTTTTTCGGCGCTCATCTACGTCTCGTTCATGACCACGGTCGTGCTGGCCCTGCCGCCGGCGCCGGACTGGCCGAACCAGGCCGCCTACCAGACCGTCTTCGGCGGCACGCCGCGCGTCGCGCTGGCCTCGCTCGTCGCCTACTTCTGCGGCGAGTTCTGCAACTCGTTCGTGCTGGCCAAGATGAAGATCTTCACCGAGGGGCGCCATCTCTGGGCGCGCACCATCGGCTCGACGATCGTCGGCGAGGGCGTCGACTCGGTGATCTTCTATCCGCTGGCGTTCCTCGGGGCCCCCGGCTGGACCACCGAGCAGATGATCGCGATCCTCTCGGGCAACTATGCGCTGAAAGTGGCCTGGGAGGCGCTGATGACGCCGTTCACCTACAAGATCGTGAACTTCCTGAAGCGCGCCGAGAGCGAGGATTACTACGATCGCAAGACGCGCTTCACGCCGTTCTCGCTCGAGACCTAGACCGACCGCCTAGTAGCGGGGTCGGCAGCGTTCGCGCGGTTCCGTCCCGGCGATGAACGCTTCCAGCATCGTGCGCGGGCAGTCGGGCGTCGCGAGCAGCCCAGTCTGCTTCTCGACTTCCAGGAACACGACGTTTTCGGGCGGCTGCTGGAACGGCGTCGGCTCGACGCCAAGCAGCGCGTTCTTCATGAAGTCGACCCAGATCGGCAGCGCCGCGCGGGCGCCCGTCAGGTTCAGCGGTGAGTTGTCGTCGAAGCCCACCCACACGACGCACAAGAGGTCGGGCGTGAAACCCGCGAACCAGGCGTCGCGCATGTCGTTGGTTGTCCCGGTCTTGCCGGCGGCCTCGAGCGTGAAACCCATCCCGCGCGCGGTCGCGGCGGTGCCTTCGCTGAAGACGCTGTGCATGATCGAGGTCACGAGGTACACCGACTCTTCGTGGACGACTCGCTCCGCTTGCTTGTCGCGATGCTGTTCCAGGGTGTTGCCCTTGTCGTCGGCGATCCGCATCACCGTGATCGGCTCGACCTTCAGGCCGCGGTTGGCGAGGATGTTGTAGGCCGCGGCCATGTCGAACGGCGTCGCCTCGAATGCGCCGAGGGCCACCGCCGGATACGGCTTCACGTTGCTGCTGATCGCGAGCTTCTTCGACCACATGTCGGCGATCTTGTCGAAGCCGATCATCTCGGCGACCTTCACGGTCGCGACGTTCAGACTCTTCGACAGCGCGCGCCGCAGCGTCACCATTCCGAGATATTCGCCTTCGTAGTTCTGCGGGATGTACTCCTTGTCCTCGTAGAAGAACACCGCTGGCGAGTCCTCCACCACCGTGGCCGGCGTGATCGGCGGCAGCGACGGGTCGTCGAAGGTGGCCTCGAAAGCGGTCAGGTACACGAAGGGCTTGAAGGTGGAGCCTGGCTGCCGCCGCGCCGCGGTGACGCGGTTGTACTGGCTCGCGCCATAGGAACGCCCGCCCACGAGCGCGACCACCGCTCCCGTCTGCGGCTCGATCGCGATCAGGGCGCCCTGCGCCGGCGGATGGTCCTTGCGGCGGACCATCTTGTCGACCTGCTCCAGGCCCTTCTGCAGCGCCTCCTGCGCGATCGCCTGCAGGTTGAGATCCAGCGAGGTGTAGATCGACAGATTCTGGGTGGTGAGCCCCTTGTAGCGCTGCGCGAGCTGGGTCTTCACCAGGTCCACGAAGTAGGGCGCTTCCTCCGTCTTCGCCGATTCCTCCACCTCGATCGGCTCGGCGATCGCGGTCTCGCAGGTCTTCTCGTCGATGAAGCCGGACTCGGTCATCGCGCGCAGCACCAGGTTGCGGCGCTCCATCGCGCGCTTCGGGTGCCGGGACGGGTTGTACGGGTTCGGAGCCTGGATCATTCCGGCGAGCAGCGCCGACTCGGCGAGCGACAGGTTGCCGACGTCCTTCTGGAAGTAGCGGCGTGAGGCCTCGCCCATGCCGTTGATGCTGAAGGAGCCGACTTGCCCGAGGTAGATCTCGTTCAGGTACAGCTCCAGGATCTCCTTCTTGTCGGCGCGTCCTTCCAGGATGAAGGACAGCAGCGCCTCCTGTACTTTCCGCTTGAACGACTTCTCCGGCGTCAGGAAGAAGTTCTTCACGAGCTGCTGGGTGATCGTGCTGCCGCCCTGGACGTAACTCTCGGCGCGCACGTTGCGCACCGCCGCCCCCACGATCCGGAATGGATCCAGGCCGGGATGGCTGAAGAAGCGCCGATCCTCGATCGCGAGCACGGCCTTGATCAGCGAGTCTGGCAACTCGGAGTACTTGATGAAGCGCCGCTTCTCGCGGGTCTCGTCGTACAGCGAGGTGATCAGCTCTGGCTCGAGCGTTTGGTCAGGGTAGCTGCGCTTGCTCTTCGCCCCTCGGATCTCCTTGATGTGGTCTTTGTCGACAACCACCACGATTGGCTCGTCCGCGGCTCCCGGGTTCATGCGAGGCTGCAACAGCACCGAAGCGCCCTTCACCGCGAACTGGCCCGGTCCCGGAGCGTCGGTTCTTTCCTCGTACTTGAGCCCGTTCAGGACCTTCACCAGCCGCCCCGGCGGCATCGACATGCCCACGCGGAGCTGGAACGGCCGCGAATAGATCCGCGACGGGATCAGCCAGCGCTCGCCTGACAGGCGCTGCTCGACGATCCGCGCGTACTTCGAGTAGAAGTAGATGAGCGCCGAGCCGCCCAGCACGACCGGCAGCGTTGCCAGCGCGAGCAGCGCCACGACCAGGCGCAGGCGCTTCTTGGAGTAGATCTGTCCCTCGGACGTCATCGCCAGCCACGTAGCTTACGGCGAGCCGCCCGAGATCCCTATAATCCGCGCGCGTG
>CAZVOI010000245.1:0-1801 GCA_964628275.1 uncultured Acidobacteriota bacterium
CGCGCTCGAAGGACCTGGCCGAGATCCTCGATCAGGCGCTGCGCTTTCACACGAAACACGGCGACGCGGACTGCCCGGTCTGCGGCAAACCCAAAGCGCTCGACGCCAAGTGGCACGATCACCAGGCCAAGGAGATCGAGCAGCTCCGTGGGAAAGCGCGCGAAGCGACCGAAGCCCATCGCGCTGCCGACGAAGCGCGGAGGAAGGCGCTGGCCCTCCCGTCGCCGCAACCCGAAGCCCTCGCCCGCGCCTCAGAGGCTGGCCTCGACGCGTACGCCACCACGATGGCGCTCGAGACCTGGCGCGCCGGCCTCACGGCAAGCACAGACCTCGACGCGCTGGCTGAACACATCGAGGGAACCGCCGGCAAACTCGAAGCCGCCACCACCGCCCTCCGTACCGCAGCGACCGCCGAGCTCCAGCGCCGCGAAGACCGCTGGAAGCCCGTCGTCCCGCCGCTGGCCGCCTGGCTCGAGCAGGCCCGCAAGGCGCGGAAGGGTGACGAAGCGGTCAAGCCCCTCAAGGCCGCCGAGAAGTGGCTCAAGGACGCGGCCGAAGACATCCGCAACGAGCGCTTCGCTCCCATCAAGGAAAAGGCCCAGCAGATCTGGAACCAGCTCCGCATGCAGAGCAACGTCGCGCTCGAAGATATCTTCCTCACGGGCTCCGGCAACAGGCGCCAGGTCGAGCTGAACGTCACCGTCTATGGCACCAAGGGCGCGGCCCTCGGCGTGATGAGCCAGGGCGAGCAGAACGCCCTGGCCCTGAGTCTCTTCATCCCGCGCGCCACGCTCGCCGAGAGCCCGTTCCGCTTCGTCGTCATCGACGATCCCGTCCAGTCCATGGACCCGTCGCGCATCGACGGCCTCGGCCGCGCGCTGCACGAGACGGCGGGGAAGCGGCAGGTCGTGGTCTTCACGCACGACGACCGCCTGCCCGAGGCCGTGCGCCGGCTGGTCATTCCCGCCACCGTCATCGAAGTGACGCGCCGCGAGGGCTCCGTCGTCGAGCTGCGCCAGACCCGGGACCCGGTGGCGCGATACATAGAGGATGCGATGGCCATCGCGTTCACCGAGGCCCTGCCGCCCCAGGCCGCACGCCGCGTCGTCCCAGGCTTGTGCCGGCTGGCCATCGAAGCCGCCTGCACGGAAGCAGTGCGCCGTCGCCGGATCGGACGCGGTGAGCCTCACGCTGCGGTCGAAGATCTGCTCGGCAGGCTGAACGGCACCAAGCCGCTGGCGGCTCTCGCGCTCTTCGACGACGAGAAGCGCACCGGTGACGTTCTACCGCGCCTGGACAAGGAGCGCAAGGACTTCGCGAACGTCTACCGCCTGGTCAACGAGGGCAGCCACGTCGAAATCGCCGGCCCGATCGTCGATCTCGTCCGCCAGGCCGAGAAGCTCGCGGGCTGGATGCAGACGCTGACATGACTCCCTCCGAGACCCTGACGCTCGCGCAAGACCTGCTGGAACGAGCCGACGAAAAGACGGCTGGACTCTGGCCGCGAGCCGCCGCTCTCCTGGCGCGGCAAGCGCTGGAGGAGTCGCTCGATGCCTACTGGACGAGCAAAGGGCTGCCGCTCGCGAGTCTCTCGATGCGGCCCCAGCTCATCTGCCTCGAGCGTTTCCTCGATGACCCCTCGCTGGCCACGGGTATCAACCACGCCTGGAGCGCGCTGACCCATGCGTGCCATCACCATCCCTATGAGCTGGGACCTACGACGGGGGAGCTGCTTCAGTGGATCGCGATCACAAGACGCTTTGCGGAGCGAGGGGCTATCGGGGCGACGCAGTCACCGGCT
>CAZVOI010000246.1:0-2119 GCA_964628275.1 uncultured Acidobacteriota bacterium
CGGATGCTGCCGGAGCGCGCCCCGCCGACCTGGCGAGCACGACCACCAGCGACGGCAAGACGGTGCCCTACATCGTGCGAGTGGAGTCAGGGACGATCAATCGCTCGATCTATCGCATCGCGATCCTGGATGCCCCCACGCCGGGAATCGCTCCGGAACCGTGGGCGCCCGGCGCCGGGTGGAACCGCAAGCTGGCGGTTAGCTTCGGCGGCGGCGCCGGCACGCAGTACAACCAGGGCACGAACCAGGCGACGGCGGCGCTCAACCACACTTACCTGTCGCGCGGCTTCGCTTTCCTGATCTCGACCGAGCTGGTCAACCAGCAGCACGGCAACGCGGTGCTCCAGGGCGAGGCGCTGATGATGCTGAAGGAGCACTTCATCGAGCGCTACGGGATCCCCAAGTGGACCGTCGGCAGCGGCGGCTCGGGCGGCGCCATCCAGCAACTCCTGATCGCGCAGATCTACCCGGGCCTGCTGGACGGACTGCAACCCTCGCTCGCGTTCCCGGACTCCAGCCTGCAGACGGCCGACAGCGGCCTGCTGCAGAACTTCTGGAGGAAGGCCGACGCGGCGACCTGGACCGACGCGAAGAAGACGGCCGTCGAAGGCTTCAGCAAGGGAACCACGGCCGCGTGGGAGCGGTCGTTCGTGCCGGTCTACATGGCGACCAACGCGCGCGGCTGCGCGCTGAAGGACGCCAGCCAGGTCTACGACCCGGTGAAGAACCCGAGCGGCGCCCGGTGCACGATCCAGGAGATGCGCGTCAACGTCTACGGGCGCGACCCGAAGACCGGCTTCGCCCGCAAGACTCAGGACAACGTCGGCGTGCAGTACGGCCTGCGGGCGCTCCAGGACGGCGTGATCAGCGTCGACGAGTTCCTGGAGCTGAACGAAAAGATCGGCGGCAACGACGTCGACGGGAACTTCACGTCCGGGCGCGCGATCGGCGATCTGGTCGCGATCCGTGCCGCCTATGCGAGCGGTCTCGTGAACTCGGGCGGCGGCGGTCTCAATCAGGTGCCGATCCTCCACTCCCGGCCCTACACCGACGCGGTCGGCGACATCCACGATCGCGGCCGCGATTTCGCGATCCGCGCGCGCCTCGAGAAGGCCAACGGCCGCTCCGACAACCAGGTGATCTGGGTTGGCCCGCGAGAGACGAAGGGCGCCGACCTCGCGTCGCTGTCGATCGACACCATCAACAAGTGGCTCGACGACATCACGGCCGATCCCGCGCCGCTCTCGACCGACAAGGTGGTGCGACACAAGCCCGCCGCGGCGGTCGACGCGTGCTTCGACGCCGAGGGCAAGAAGTTCGCCGAGAAGACCGCTTCCGACAGCACGGGGACCTGCAACACGCTCTATCCCGTGCACGGTGAGCCGCGGCTGGTCGCCGGCATGCCGCTCAGCAACGACGTGCTCAAGTGCCGGACGAAGCCGATCGACTACGCCGACTACCGCGCGACCTTCACGGACGCGCAGAAGGCGCTGATGGCCCAGATCTTCCCATCGGGCGTGTGCGACTTCAGCAAGCCGGGCGTCGAGCAAGTGGCCCTCAAGGGAACGTATCAGCGCTATTGACCCATGATCGGCGCGCTTTCCTGAGAACGTCACTGGCTGCTTCGACGGCGCTGGCCGCGGATCGGCAAGCCACAGCCGAGCCGACGCCTTTCTTCCCCGGTTTCGAAGTGCGCAAGATCCAGACATCGGGCGCGACGATCAACGTGCTGCGCGGCGGCAGCGGGCCGCCCTTGCTGCTCGTGCATGGCTACCCCCAGACCCACGTCGAGTGGCACAAGATCGCGCCGCAACTCGCCGAGCGGTTCACGGTCGTGCTGACGGACCTTCGCGGGTACGGCGACAGCAGCAAACCGGCCGACGGCGAGAACCACGCGAACTACTCGAAGCGCGCGATGGCGCTCGATCAGATCGAGGTGATGCAGGCGCTCGGCTACGATCGCTTCGTCGTGGTCGGTCACGATCGCGGCGCGCGCGTGGCGTGGCGTCTCGCGGTCGAGCATCCCGAGCGCGTCCTCCGGGCCGCGGTTCTCGACATCGTGCCGCTGCCGTATTCGATGATGACGCGCGAGTTCGCCACGCAGTACTTCCACTGGTTC
>CAZVOI010000247.1:0-2924 GCA_964628275.1 uncultured Acidobacteriota bacterium
AAGACGGAGCGCAGGAGATCACCCCGCAGCAGCGGGAGGTCGAGCACGTGCCAGTAGCCGAGGATGGCGCTGTCGAAGCGCAGCCCGAAGCCCAGCCGGGCCACGAGCCGCGTCAAGGCGAAGGCGGCGAGGAGCGCCAGCTCCGGTCCGTGCCGCCGCCAGGATGCCCAGGATGTCACGCTCCATTCTATGGGCGGCGCCTGATTCGACCTGATAGGATCGCGCGGTGCAGAAGGGCGAGATGACGGAGGCGCGTGTCCTCGTCTGGGCCTACCGCCTGTTTCCGGTGCTGCTGCTCCCCCTGATGCTCGTGCTCTCGAGGGACTTCGGCTTCACGTGGGACGAGAAGACACACCAGCTCTATGGAGAGAGGGTCTGGCGCTTCCTGATCGAGGGCCGGGACGACGACTGGTTCCGGCCCGGCGAGAACCTCTTCATCTACCTCCACGGCGGCCTCTTCGACACGATCTGCGTGGCGCTCCAGCGGGTGTTGCCGGCCGAGGGCTGGGTGACGCGGCACTACGTCAACGCCGCGTTCGGCTGGTTGGGTATCCTCTACCTCGGTCGCCTCGGACGGCTACTGGCCGGGCCGGGAACGGGCCTGCTGGCCATGGTGCTGCTCACCCTGTCGCCGCGGTACTTCGCCGACTCCATGAACAACCCGAAGGACCTCCCGCTGGCCGCGCTGCTGACGGTGGCGCTCTACTACCTGATGCGCCTTTCGCCCGGCTACCCGTACCTCGGCTGGCGGCTGGCCGTGCCCCTGGCGCTATCGATCGGCCTGGGCGTCAACGTCAGGGCGGGGGCCCTCGTCTTTCTGGCATACCTGGCGCTCGCCCTGGCGGGACTGACGATCGCGAGGCGCGAGCTTTCCCTACCGCGGCTCGGCGCCACGCTCGCGCGCTGGGCGGGTGTCACCGTCGCCGTGCTGCTCCTGGGGACGGTCTTCTGGCCGTGGGCCCAGGTCCGGCCGCTCACGCGCCCCTGGCAGGGGAGTACCAAGCTCTCGCAGTTCCAGTGGAACTTCCCCGTCCTCTTCGACGGGAGAGACGTGCCGGCGAGTGCTTTGCCCTGGGACTACGTGCCGCGGTGGGCCCTCTTCACGACACCGCCGGTGGTGCTGGTGGGCGCCGCGCTCTCCCTGCTGCTGCTTCTGCGCCTGCGTCTTCCGGACCCTTCCGCAGAGGCCGGGCCCGGCCCCGCGTCGAGGACGGGTCCGGACGCCTGGCGGGTGCTCGGCCTTTGGGGCGTGACCCTCTTTCCCGCCACCTACACCGTGCTGAGCGGGGCCACGATCTACGATGGGATCCGGCACCTGTTGTTTACCTATCCGCCGCTCGTGGCCCTCTCCGCCTGCGGCTGGTGGTGGCTTCTCGCGAGCCCGAAGGGCAAGCCCCGGCTACTGGCCGCCGCCGCCCTGGCGCTCGGCCTCGCCGAGCCACTGCTCTTCCAGTGGCGGAACCACCCGAACCAGGCCGTCTACTTCAACGCTTTCGCCGGCGGCCCGCGCGGCGCCTTCGGCCGCTATGAGCTCGACTACTGGGGAAACAGCCTGCTCCAGGGTGTGGGGTGGGTGGATCGGGCGGCACGAGCCTCGGGCACTCGTGTCGTCGTCTCCGGCCGGCCGCACCACATCGTGCGCGACGACGTGCAGCGCTTCGCCTCGCTTTCCTTCACGCGGGAGGAGGACGGTGCTCACCACCTGGAGATCCTCGTCGTGCGCGGTCCCCGCCAGGACGTCCTGGAGCTGGTCCAGCGCGGCGACATCCTCCACGCAGTCACCACTGCCGACGGCACGCCTCTCACGGTGGTGGTCCCAGGGCCGCGCTACGTCGAGGTCGAAGGCCTGCTGCACCTGGCGCCCGCGAGCTCTCTCGCGGCGCGCTGAGTAAAGGCCGCTCGTTGCCCCCGATGCTACGACCCTCGCTGGCGACGGGCCTGCTGGCCACGGCGGCCGTCCTCATCGTGCTTTACGCGGGACTGTGCAAGGCCCTCCTCTTCCACGACCTCGAGTACTTCCATACCGACTTCTTCTCGTTTCTCGAGATGAGCCGGAGCTTCCACCAGTCAGGCGAGCTGCTGCGCGACAACGCTTACGGCCACCACGCGGCCATCCACAACTTCTACTTGATGCTCGCGTTCTCTCCCCTCACCATCCCCTTCGGCGCCTACGGGCTGATACTGGGCCTCGTACTGCTGCACGTGGTCGCGGTCCTGCGGCTCGCGCTTGCCGCGAGCCTCGACTTGCCCGGCCGGGTGGCCGTCCTGGGCGGGTACCTGAGCCCGATCGCCTACGCCGTCTTCGACAACTCCGTCGTCGGCTTCCACCCGGAGCTGTGCTATCCCCCGCTGGCGCTGCTCCTGGCTCTCGATCTGCGTGAAGGCCGGTCGCGCCGGGCGATCCTGGTCGCCGCGCTCGTGGTGCTGGTGAAGGAAGACGGGGCGGTGCTGTGCGCCTCGGTCCTGATCGCTTTCTTCGCGCCTCGCTTGTGGGCGCTGCGCGCCGCACCACCCGAGGAGCGCCGTCCGGTCACGGCGGCCGCGGTGCGGAGCCTGCTGGCCGTGACCCTGGTTTTCGCCGCGGGGATCGCGCTCTTGTGGGTGATGGGTCGAACGCTCGCGGAGCCGCAAACGACAGCGGAGGTTCGCGTCCTGGATTCCCTCCGCAACATGACCCACGCCATCGCCGGACGCGGCCTCCTGCGTGAGAACCTGCTGTGGGGCCTCGTCGGCTACTTCGTGGTGGGCGCCCTGACCCTGCTGCCCCTCGCTCGCCGGCTCTTGCGGGGCCTGGCGCTGCTGCTCGTGTCGTCGCCGCTGCTCGTGGCTGTTCTCGTGGTGGCTGCCGGCACGTATCGCTTCCGCTACATGCTCTGGCCCCACCGGCTCGCGGCCCTCCACGCCCTCGCCGTCGCCTGCCTCGT
>CAZVOI010000248.1:0-1939 GCA_964628275.1 uncultured Acidobacteriota bacterium
CGTAAAGAGCGATCGGGGTGAGCGTTGCGGAAAAGGCGGGACCAGATCCCGGCAGGTAAGATGCGGAAAGGCGAGCGCAAGCGAACCGTCGCTGAAGTGTCGAAACAGTCAGGCGACGTCGAAACCAGGGGAACGCCGAAACCTTGGGACAAGTTCGGGGGATGACCTGATCCTGCCCGAGCGGCGTCCGGCATGTAGACGGCGCGAGTCCGCATCAGGCTTTCGTATGGAACGTGAGAACCTGTCGCTCCGATGCAAAGGGAGAAAATCCAATTGGCTGAAACCGAGAGGACCAGAGTACCGATGCGGAGCACAGGGGCGGAGCGATCCGTAGTAGCGAGGAAGGTTCTGTAATGGAGCTGGAGCGAAGGGATCGCATTGTTCAGCCGAACTCACGCGCCAACCGGTCGAGGGAGGAGCGCGTGGACAAGGCAAAGCCGTTCGACATCCCGAAGCGGGAAATCTGGGACGCCTTCAAGAAGGTGAGGGCGAACCAGGGAGCGGCTGGAATAGACGGACAAACGATCGAAGCGTTCGAGGTTGACCTTGCAAGCAGCCTCTACAAACTCTGGAATCGAATGTCCTCAGGCAGCTACCATCCACCACCAGTGCGGCGGGTGATGATCCCGAAGCCTGGCGGCGGCGAGCGACCGCTGGGAATTCCCACGGTTGCGGACCGGGTTGCACAAGAAGTCGTGAAACGGCGCTTGGAGCGCGTGCTTGAACCGATCTTCCACGACGATTCCTATGGATATCGTCCAGGCCGGTCGGCGCTCGACGCGATCCGCGTGGCGCGCCAGCGGTGCTGGCGCAGCGATTGGGTGCTCGACATCGACATCAAGAGCTTCTTCGACACGATCGATTGGGGCCTGTTGCTCAAGGCGGTGCGTCAACATACGGACTGCCCTTGGGTGCTGCTCTACATCGAACGCTGGTTGAAGGCGCCGGTGCGATTGGAGGACGGCAGCGTCGTGCCGCGAACAGCGGGAACGCCACAGGGCGGCGTCATCAGCCCCTTGCTGGCGAATCTCTTCCTGCACTACGCATTCGATGCGTGGATGGCGCGGAATCATCCCGCCATCGCGTTTGAACGCTACGCGGACGACATCATCTGCCATTGCCGCAGCGAAGCGGAGGCGCAGGCATTGTGGCGCGAGCTCGAAACACGCTTGACGGCGTGCGGGCTCGCGTTGCATCCGCAGAAGACGAAGCTCGTCTACTGCAAGGATTGGAACCGGCGCGGCGACTACCCGACGATCAGCTTCGACTTTCTCGGCTACAACTTCAGGCCGCGAAAGACGATCTGGCATGGGCGGCTGTTCGCGCACTCCTTCCTGCCTGCCGCCAGTCCGACCGCGCTGAAGGCGATCGGATCGACGATCCGACAATGGCGCTTACACCATTGGACGCAGATGAGCCTGGAAGATTTGGCCGCGCGCTACAACGCGCATATCCAGGGCTGGATCAACTATTTCGGTTGCTTCTACGGGTCTCGGTTGTCCCGGACCTTGCTTCAAATCGACGCCTTTCTGACACTGTGGGTGCGCCGGAAATATCGGCGTCTCCGGCGGCGTCCGAGGAGCGCACGAGCGTGGTTGCTACACGTGCGTAGAACCGTGCCCCAGCTCTTCGCGCATTGGCGTTTCGTGGATATCGATGGCCGGACATCGGGAGCCGTGTGAACCGAGAGGCTCACGCACGGTTCTAGGAGCGCCCGGGGGTGAAACTCCCCCGGGCGACTCGCCATTTCCTTCCGCTTGGCCCGTCGTGCGTGGCCAGGGCTTTGGGGCTGCTTTCGTCTGTTCGCCGCCAAACCGAGGCGCTCCCCTAGGGTGCGGTAGGGGCGCCTGCCCCCGTTAACCGATCCCTCGCCCCGGTCCGCTAAACTCGGCGGCGATGGCCGCCAAAAAGCTTTCCCCGGACCGTGGGCAGGACCTTT
>CAZVOI010000249.1:0-3892 GCA_964628275.1 uncultured Acidobacteriota bacterium
GTTGGCTGCGGGCTCCAGACGCCGACCGCGCCGAGCCAGGCGCCGACCTGCCGCCACGCCTGGGTCATGGGTTCGGGCTGCTGGAACACGCGTGGGTTCGTGACCAGGCGCAGAAAGGCGAGCAGGCTCGGCCACGGCAAGCCGACCGGGGCGCCCCGGCTCAACTGGGCGTCCAGCCAGTCGCGTGCCCGGGCATGCTGCGCAAAGGAGCCCACGTGCGCGTAGACGAGCAGGTTGGCGTCGACCAGGATCACCCGAACGACTCGCCTTCCGCAGCGGCGAGCACATCGGCCACGTTGTCGACGTTGCCGATCAGGCAGCGCCCGAGATCCACCGCCGCGGTCCGAAACGGAGCCCGCTTCTCCCGGGGCGCAGCCAGGTGCTGGAGGCCCTCGCGCAGAGCCTCGTTGACCAGCCCCTTGAGGCTCTGCTTGCGGGCCTTGCGCAGCCGCTCGATTCTGGCGGCCCCGTCGTCGTCCAGCGTCAGTGTCGTACGCATACATCAGAGCATAGAATCAGTGATGTCTTGATGTCAAGCCGTGACTCGAGGTCCCTACCGCGCTTCGCGCCCAGGAGTTGGAGCTGGCGTTGTACCAGAACGCAACCTGCTTGTGAGCCGCGCTATGCTGACCGTAGGGCGATCTCGCCTCTTCCGGGCTGGGATCGCCGGAAAACGCTGGAGGGTTCCATGAGCGTGCGGCATCTCGTACCAGCCCTCGTGCTCACCCTGGCCTTGGCAGTCGCAGGTCTACCCGCCGAGGCACAGCGCCGTGGCGGCGGTTCGCGCGGTGGCTCGAATGGAGGCTCGCATGGAGGCTCGCATGGAGGCGGGGCGGTCTCCCGTCAGCCCTCGGGCGGCCCGCGCACCGGGGCCCAGGCGCGCCATTCTCGGCCCGGTACCGGCAGCGGCGGCTACTACTACGGTGGCCGCTACGGCGGCCGTTACGGTGGCTATTACGGTAGCTACTACCGGCCCTACTATGGTGGCTACTACGCGCCGTACTATGGCTCCGGCTTCTACGGCTCGCTCTCGTTCGGCTGGCCGTCCTACTACTCCTCGTGGCCGTATTACTCGAGCGGCTACTCCTACAACCCGGGATACGACGCGAGCTACTACGCGGCCCCTCCAACTCGCGTGTATGACGACCGCCCGTCGGAAGCGCCGCCGCGCGACCTCGACCGCTCCTCGGACTCCGACCGCGACTCGGGACGAATCCGGCTCGAGGTGCGGCCCGAAGACACCTCGGTCTACATAGACGACGCGTTCCGGGGCACCGCCCGCGAGGCGAAGGGCCTGAGCCTCCCGCCGGGTCGGCACACACTCGAGCTGGTGCGGCCGGGATACGTGACCGAACGCCGCGAGCTGGAGATCGTGACGCGCGCGCGCCAAGACGTGCTCGTGGAGATGCAGCGCCGATAGAACAATCTGAGGAGTCGTCGACTGCTATCGGACCGGCGCGGCGTCTGCCGGAATCCGGTAGCGGGCCACGACGACGGTGACGTTGTCGCGGCCGCCGGCCTCGAGAGCGCGGTCGACCAGCGCCTGGCAGGCGGCCTGCGGCTCGTGCGCCGCGGCCAGGATCTCCGCGATCTCAGGCTCGCGCAGCATGTCGGTGAGGCCGTCGCTGCAGACCAGCACCACGTCGCCGTCCTCGAGCAGCACCTGGCTGACTTCCACGTGCAGGTCGCCTTTGGCGCCGCCCACGTAGTTGGTCAGCCGGTTGCGATAAGGGCTCCTCGCCACGGCCTGCTGCGGGATCGCGCCCCGGTCGGCGAGCTCCTGCGCGAGCGTGTGGTCGTGGGTCAGCCGGCTGAGCTCGCCGCCGCTCCAGAGATACGCCCGCGAGTCGCCGGCGTGGAACACGAAGCCAGCCGTGGAGATCGAATAGAAGATGGTGAGTGTCGTGCCCATCGTCTGGGTCTCGGGCTGGCCGGCGGCGCGCGCGGCGATCGCGGCGTCGATCAGCTCGAAATACATGCGCGCTTTGTCCTTCAGCAGCCGGATCTCGTCCTCGGTCGCCTTCAGCGTCCAACTGAGCTCGGCGCTGCCCAGGTCCCAGCCGGTGCGCAGCGCGAGCTGGCTGGCCAGCTCGCCGAAGGCTCGGCCTCCCATGCCGTCGGCCACGGCGATTGCGTAGGCGTCCTCCGCGTGGGCCTCGAGCGCGTCCTGCGGAAGGCTGGTCGCGAGCACGGTTCGAGAGCGGCGCCGGTGCACCACGAGGTAGTGGTCCTCGTTGTTCTTGCGCACCTTCCCCACGTGCGACAGCGCGCCGACGGCGACGTCCACCTTCGGCGGCGTGGGCGAGTGGAAGAAGGACGAGGGGTCGGTCATGTTTGGCGATCCTCCTGACGGCGACGGTCTAGCTTAGCGTCCCCTCATGACGATGAGCGCGGTCCGACAGGATCTGACCCGGGTCACGACAACACGCGTCGGTTCAGCGCCGCGCGTGCTCGTCAGCGCGGCTGGCCGGCGATGTAGTGGGTCGTGACCAGGGTGCGATAGTCGTCGTAGATGCCGGCGTCGTAGTCCTCCAGGAACACCGACACCTTTTGGAGCAGCGTCGTCATACGGTAGCCGGGGATCTGGGCGGGGTGCGGCTGGCCGCGGTTCGGAATGGCGCGGATGAAGACGCTCTTGTCGTCGATCGGGAGCTTGCGGACGTTCGCCGCCCAGCCGGGGACGACGCCGTTCTGGAACAAGAACTGTTCGACGTTCGACGTGTAGAAGGCGCGGAGCTTCAGGTCGTGCGCGCGCAGGTAGTCGCCGACTCTGGCGAGCGCCTTGGTGCCGGCGAAGTCGCCGACGATTGGGACGATGCGGTTGGCGCGATGCAGGTCGCGGACGAACTGGTAGTCGGCGTCGTTCGTCAGGAAGTTGCCGAGGCGTCCGTCGAGGTCGCGCTCCAGGATCAGCTCGCGCAGGTCGGGGAAGCGGCGAAAGCCGAAGCCGCCGTTTTGTGGGCCGAAGCGGAAGGCGATGCCGAGCCCTTCCTGCTGGAAAGTCGAATAGACGTAATGGAGCTGCTGGAGATCCGTTTCGGAGAGCGCGATTCCGAAGTCTTCCTGGATGACCTTCTCGACCTTGGCCCGGTTCTCAGCATAGACCAGCTGCGAGACCGGAGCGCGCATCAGGGCATCGAGCAGCGTCTCGATGGCCGGGCTGGCTGCTGCCTCGGGGCCGACTGGCCGGCTGAGCAGGAGTGCCAGGAACGTGCCGCGGTTCTCTGCGAGGTCGAAGATCGCCTTGTAAAGAAGATGCTGGACGACGGCCTGGCGCCGGATGTCCAGGATGAACGCCAGCTCCGGGCGAAGCTTGGCGATGTAGGTGAAGTTCTGCTCCGGCCCGACGCCGATGTAGGCGCCGCCCGTGGCGCCCACGCCTTCGAGCGCGCCGACCACGTGGAGGTACGACGTCTCGTTCGACGTGAAGTTGTCCGAGTGGAAGAAGCCGCCTGCTTCGGACAGATCGCGGACGAGCGCGGCGAACTCGGCCTTCGGAATGCCGGATGGCGATGTCTGGGCGACACTCGGCGGAGCGCTGGCCTGGCGGGCCGCGCAGGCAGGAGTGAAGAAGCTGAAGAGAGCGGCCGCGAGCGCAAGCGCAGCCAACAACGGCGGCATCCCGCGCTTGAACCAGGTCCTGGCCACTCGACTGCCTCGCGTCAGCCTACACGACCACGGCGCCCTGCGTGCCGACGAAGAGCGAGTAGAGCGACGTGCTCGCGGTCAGGAACAGCCGGTTCCGGTAACGCCCGCCGAAGCAGAGGTTGGCACAGCGCTCGGGCAGGTCGATGCGTCCGATCCGCTGGCCGCCGGAGCTGAAGACGTGGACGCCGTCGAGACCCTCTTCGCCCATGCCCCAACCCACCCAGAGGTTTCCGTCCACGTCCAC
>CAZVOI010000250.1:0-7640 GCA_964628275.1 uncultured Acidobacteriota bacterium
CGACCAGTAGATTTCACCCGGCCAGCCGGGAAACATCGCGCCAAAGGCGATATTGAACCGCATCCATCCCGCGTGGTTTTCCATCCAACGCCCCTTGCTGCGCATGAAGAACGCCCCGCCAAGAAACTCCTGCCGCAGGCCCGCCTGGACGCCCATCGCCGTGACGCGGCGCGGGGAAAAGACGCTGACGTGTCCCATCGGTCTGGCCCTTTTCCTTAGCTGCCGCTGCCGGACCTTCGCCAGGAGATCCGGAACCACCGGAGAACCGCCGATCACCAGTCCTCCCGGACGCACGATCCCAGCGATCTTGCGCATCGCGGCTTCCGGATCGAACAGATGCTCGAGCACGTGCAGCAGGATGACGGCATCGTACTGGCGGTCTAGGGTCAAATCCCCAGACTCGAGGTTGGCCTCGACGAGATCCTCGTACCCCGCGCTCACCAGCTGCTCGCGTTGCAGCACCGCGTCCACGGCAGTCCATGTATTCCATGCCAGTGGATCTCGAGTGAGCGCTCGCGCGGACGCCGCAAACTGGAGCATCTGCCCGGTGTCGACACCGATTTCGCAGACGTCGAGAGGCGTGCCGGCTCGTCCGAACTCCTCCCGCAGCAGGTGATAGCCAAACCAGTAGCGCAGCAGCCGGATCGGATAGCGCACGGCTTTCGCTGCCTTGGGAATTCCGAACGTGCTGGAGCGAACCACCTCGTTTCCGTCGAGGAAGGAAAAGTCCCATTGCGTCTGTTTGAACATCGATTCTCGGCCAGCCTAGCGCAGGAGCTCGGGCAGCTCGATCACGAAGGCGCTACGCGCCAGGACGCGCGTGCAGCCTGCCGCCTGGCCCTGCTGGGCGCGGTCGCCGTTCACGTGGCTCACGAAGCCGATCACCGGCAGCGCCGCCATTCCCGGCTCGGCGCGCAGCGCGCGCACGGCATCGAGCGGCTGGAGGCGGTCGTCGTCGAGATCTACGAATACGATCGTGGGCGGCTCGGTTCGGCAGGCTTCCAGGAAGGCCTCCGGCTTGCGCGCGGTGCGGACCGGCGCTCCCGCGGCCGCTTCTCGGATCCGGCTCCCGAACATCAGATCGGCCACCAGCGCCACCACGTTCGCCATCCGCGCCGGAGTATAGGCTTGACGCCGTCAAGCTTATCGAGAATAATTCTCGCTTGAAGACTCGGCCAAGCGCGCAGCGCGAGTTGGTGCTCTGGCTGGTGCGATCCACCATGGAGCACCCGACCGCGGAATGGGTCTACCGCGAGGCGCGCCGCAAGCGCCCCAACATCGGCCTCGGCACGGTCTACCGCAACCTGAAGCAGCTCGCCAAGGCCGGGCTGATCCGCGAGACGTTCACGGGCGGTCAGCCGGCGCGCTTCGACGGCAACACCGGCCGCCACTACCACATCCGCTGCGTTTCTTGCGGGCGTGTCAACGATCTGCCGATGTCGATCGACGAGCGCCTGGAGCAGCAGGCGGCGCGGGCAGTGAACTACCGCATCGTCGGCCACGAGGTCGAGATCCACGGCGTGTGCCCGGCGTGCCAGGGCGCCGGTTCTTCTCGTAACAGGAAGTCTTCTCACTCAACTAAACGCGCAACCAAGGAGGCAGTGAAGCGGTCATGAGCAAGCTCAAGGGCACCAAGACGCACGAGAACCTGAAGCACGCGTTCGCCGGCGAGAGCCAGGCGAATCGCCGTTACCTGTATTTCGCCCGGGTGGCGGATATCGAGGGCTATCCGGACGTGGGCGGCTTGTTCCGCGACACTTCCGAGGCGGAGACGGGACATGCATTCGGCCACATGGACTTCTTGAAGCCGGTGGGCGATCCGGCGACTGACGTGCCGTTCGGCAGCACCAAGCAGAACCTGCAGTCGGCCGTCGAGGGCGAGACCTACGAGTACACCCAGATGTACCCCGGGATGGCCAAGACCGCGCGCGAGGAGGGCTTCGCCGAGATCGCGGAGTGGTTCGAGACGCTGGCCAAGGCGGAGCGCAGCCACGCCGGCCGCTTCACCAAGGGTCTCGAAGGACTGAAGGAGCTGTAGCAAGCCTGGCCTACGATCCCCGCGACCCATCGTTCTTCGACGTGCCAGCCGTCGAGAAGGAACTCGCTCGCGTCACCGAGCTGTGCGATAGCTGTCGGCGCTGCTATCGGCTGTGCCCTTCGTTCGACTACATGCTCGACGAGGCGGTCGACAAGAACGACGGCGACGTCTCCAAGGTCACGAGCGGCGACTACCGCAAGATCGTCGACCTGTGCTGGCAGTGCAAGCTGTGCTTCAACCACTGCCCGTACACGCCGCCGCACAAGTGGGACATCGATTTCCCGCGGCTGATGCTGCGCGCCAAGGCCGCGCGCGCCAAGGCCCTTGGCGTGACGCGCCAGGACGCCTGGCTCGGCAACATCGACTTGGTGGGCGAGATCGGCTCGGCTACCGCGCCGTTCGCCAACTTCGCGAACAGCTTCGGCCCGGCGCGCGCGCTGCTCGAAGCCGGGCTCGGCATCGACAAGACCCGCAAGCTGCCGAAGTTCCACCACAAGACGTTCGCGCGTTGGTTCCGCGAGCGCGGGCCGCGGGTGAAAGACGGCCACAAGCTGGCGCTCTTCTTCTCGTGCTCGGTGAACTACAACGAGCCGCAGGTGGGGAAGGACGCGGTCGCGGTTCTGGAAAAGAACGGTTGCAGGGTCGCGTGTCCCGAGCAAGTCTGTTGTGGGATGCCGTACCTGGATGGCGGCGACATCGACAGCGCCACGCGCAATGCCGAGCGCAACCTCCAGACCCTGCTGCCGCTCGTCGAAGCCGGCGCCACGGTCGTGGTGCCCCAGCCGACCTGCTCCTACGTCCTGAAGAAGGAGTACCCGATGCTGGTGCCGGGTCCGGCGGCGGAGCGCCTGGCCGCGAAGACGCAGGACATCTTCGAATACCTGGCGAGCCGCAAGGCGGAAGGCACGCTGGGCACTGATTTCCCGGGCAAGCGGCCGGGCAAGATCGCCTACCAGATGCCCTGCCATCTGCGCGCCCAGAACATGGGCTTCAAGACCCGCGACGTGCTCTTGGCGATTCCGGGAACGAGCGTCGCGGTCGTCGAGAAGTGCACCGCGATGGACGGCACCTGGGGCATGAAGAAGGAGTACTTCTCGCTGAGCCTTCAATACGCGAAGAAGGCGGCTGCCGAGATGCAGGCGTCGCAGCCCGACACGTACGCCACGGACTGCACGCTGTCGGCGCTGCAGATCGAAGAAGTCCGCGGCCAGCGGCCGGCGCATCCGATCACGCTGCTGCGCGAGGCCTACGGCATCCCGGAGGAACATTGAAGAAGGTCGAGCTCAGCGAGATCAAGAACCTGGTCGAGTACGAGAAAGCCCGCGAGACGATGCGCGACGCAGTGATCGCGCTCAAGCAGCACCGGCGCGTCTCGGTGGGCGACAACCTGACGTTCCTGTTCGAGAACCGCGAGACGGTGCTGTTCCAGATCCAGGAGATGGTGCGCACCGAGCGAATCGTCGACGCAGCCAAGATCCAGGATGAGCTGGACGCTTACAACGCGCTAGTGCCCGATGCCGGCGAGCTGTCGGCGACGCTCTTCATCGAGATACCGGGAATCGCGACTTTCACGACAGCGGAGGCGCGCGCCGCCGTCAACCGTTTTCAGGGGCTCGACCAGGGCGCCGTGTTCATGGTCGTCGGCAGCCAGCGGACGCCGGCGCGCTTCGAAGGCGGCCACAGCAAGGAAGAGAAGATGGCGGCGGTGCAGTACCTGCGGTTTCCCCTGACCAGCGAGAGCCGTGAGGCGCTGCTGCTTGGGGCGCCGTCGAGTCTGGTCGTGGAGCATCCCCGCTACCAGGCGCGGGCGGAGATCGGCGACGCCACGCGCGCCAGCTTGAGCCAAGACCTCCGTGAGTGACGGCTACGCCTAGAATCTGCCTGCCTTGAGACCAGGCGGCGCCGCGTCGTTGGCCTGGGCGCTCGCGGCCTTCACGCTGCTGCTGGTCGTGGACGTGGCGGCGCCCTACGAGCCGCTCGACGTGGACGGCCGCTGGGACAACGTCTTCCTGCATCGCTTCTCGAGCTTCGACCCCGGCGGCTTCCGCGTGGCGAACGCCGAGTCCGAGATCCAGCTCGAGGGCCTCGGCTCCGCGGCGCCGGCGCGCATCACCTTGGATCTGGCCTCGGCGTTGCCGCGCGCGCAGATCCTGACAGTTCAGGTGAACGGATTGCGTGCGCAGCAACGCAGCCTCGGCGGGCGCGGCGCTCGCGTGAGCGTCGACAGCTTCGCCGATCGCGACGGCCGGCTGCGGCTGCGCCTCTCGGGCGAGACGCCGCAGAGCGCGTTTCGGCTGTCGCGCATCGAGCTTCTGCCCGCGTCGCCGTGGAGCCTCCCGCCCGCGCGACGCGTCGGTCTCTACGCCGTGATCGCCAGCGTCGGGGCCGTGTCGATCCTCGCGTCGGCGCGGGTCAGCGTCGCCGCGCTCGTCGTTCCCACGGCGCTGATCGGCCTGGTGGTCTCGCTGGTTCTCGCGCGCGTCCACACCCTGACGGCGCTGCCGTGGCTTGCCGCGCTGGCCGTCACGTCCTTGCTGGTCGCGGCGCTCGCGGTCCGGCTGCTGCGGGTCGGCTCGGACCCGGCCGCGGTGCTCGGGCTCGCCTTTTTCCTGCGCGCGGCGCTGGTGACCTATCCCAGCTTCCCCGCGATCGACGTGACCCTCCACGCCAACAAGGTGATCTACCAGAAGCACGGCGGCGTCGTCACCAACACCGTCGGCGACCCGGCCCATCGTGGCCTGCTGACGGTTCCCTACCCTCCGGCCCTGTACGCCGCGC
The DNA here is from genome assembly GCA_964628275.1 of uncultured Acidobacteriota bacterium. Lineage (GTDB taxonomy): Bacteria > Acidobacteriota > Vicinamibacteria > Fen-336 > Fen-336 > CAZVOI01. Next base: position 4,817 of record CAZVOI010000250.1, read on the forward strand.
TGGCGCCGTTCGTCACGACGCTCCCGGACGGCGAGGCGGCGGTGCGGCTGGCGATGGCGCTTCTCGAGGGGACGGCCCCGCTGCTGGTCGGAGGCCTGCTGCGCGCCGGCGGCGCCACGAGCGACGCGGTCGCTCAAGCGCTGATCGCCGCCGCGGTGATGCCCGAGGGGTTGCTGGTGCTCGCCAAGGGCGTGGCGGCCAACATCGCCGGAACCTGGGCGACGCTGCTCGCGGCGCTCGCGTTGCTGCGAAAGGCCCCGCCCCCGCTGCTGGCCGGGGCGCTCGCCCTCGGGTTCCTTTGCCACCCGGGCGCGGCCGCGGCGCTCGCGGGGCTCGTCGCCGCATGGATGCTTCTGATCGCTCGAGACGGCGACGAGCGGGGCGCGTTGCGCATTCTGGCCACCGCGCTGGCCGCTGCCGGCATCGCATGGCTCGCCTACTACCGCGACGTTCAGGGAACCACGCTGGCAACGCTCGGCAGCGTCTCCGAGGCGGCACAGGCGAACGCGTTCGGGTTCTTCGGCGTCCGTTGGGTGCACCTGGGAAAGATGCTCCAGGATCTGCTGCTGAAATACGGCGGCGGCCCGGTGATCCTGGCGATCCTGGGGCTGCGCAGGCAGGATCTGGCGCCGGCGCTGCGCCGGCTGCTGTGGGCGTGGTTCGCGGTGGGGGCGCTGCTCGGCGTGCTGGCGATGCTGACGCCGTTCGCGCTCCGCTTCGAGTACTTCGTGACGCCGGCGGTCGCTATCGCGGCGGGGCTCGGGGCCGAGCGCTGGCGCGAGCGAGGCTCGGCGACGCCGGTGATCGCGTGCTGGACGATCGCCTTCGCGATCCAGGTGGCGTTCGGCTTCGCCAACCTGTTCGGCCGCTTCGACCCGATCAGCGTGATCATCCCTTCGCCGCGCTGGCCGTTTCCGTTCTCGGCCCCGTAGCGTCGCGAGCGGCCATCGATAATAGGATGAGGGCGGCACTTGAAGACCCAATATCTCGTTCTGAGTGTCGCCCGGCGCTTGTCGGAGCGCGCGAAGGAATCGGTGTTCGGGATCCAGGAGTACCTGGTGCTGGTGTGGCGGACGCTGCACGCGGCGCTCACGCCGCCGCGCTACCCGAACGAGATCCTGGGTCAGATGGACAGCCTGGGCGTCGGCTCGCTGTCGATCGTGGTGCTGACCGGGATGTTCACCGGGATGGTGCTGGCGCTCCAGTCGTCCGCGACGTTGGACGTGTTCGGCGCGCGGCCCTACGTCGGGCGGCTGGTCAGCCTGTCGATGGTGCGCGAGCTGGGGCCGGTGCTGACCGCGCTGATGGTGGCGGGCCGCGTCGGATCCGGCATGGCCGCCGAGCTCGGCTCGATGGTGGTGACGCAGCAGATCGACGCGCTGCGGGTACTGGGCACCGACCCGATCCGCAAGCTGGTCGTGCCGCGGGTGATCGCGGCCGGGATCATGGTGCCGCTCTTGACGATCATCTCGGACACGCTCGGCATCTTCGGCGGCAGCCTGATCAGCGTGTTCCAGCTCGGGCTTTCGTGGGAATACTACTGGCGCTCGATCGGCCAGGCGCTCGGTATCAACGACCTGGTGATGGGGCTCAGCAAGCCGATCATGTTCGGCGTGATCCTGGCGACGGTCGGCTGCTTCATGGGACTGCGCACCAGCGGCGGCACGCGCGGCGTCGGGATCTCGACCACGCAGTCGGTGGTGGTCGCGTCGGTGATGATCCTGATCTCCGACTTCTTCATGACCAAGGTGCTGCTGGTGCTGTTCCCCGTCTCGTGAGCGATCCGCTGATCTCGTTCCGCGACGTGCGGCTGTCGTTCGACCGCCCGATCCTGAAAGGCGTCAGCTTCGATCTCGAGCCGGGCGCGACCAAGATCATCCTGGGCGGGTCGGGTTCGGGCAAGACCACGATCCTGCGGCTGATCCTGGGTCTCCTGAAACCTGACTCGGGCGCCGTGCTCGTGGACGGGACCGATGTCACGACGCTCGACGAAGAGGCGCTGCGCGACATCCGGCGGCAGATCGGGATGGTGTTCCAGGAGGGCGCGCTGTTCGATTCGATGAGCGTCGGCGAGAACGTCGGCTACCGTTTGAGCGACGACGAGCTGCCCGACGACGAGGTCGAGGCCCGCGTCCGCGAGATGCTGGGTTTCGTGGGGCTCGCGGAGTTCTACGAGCGGATGCCCTCGGAGCTCTCCGGCGGCCAGCGCCGGCGAGTGGCGGTGGCCCGGGCGCTGTCGGCTCGGCCCAAGGTGATGCTCTACGACGAGCCGACGACCGGTCTCGACCCGATCACCGCGACGACGATCACGGACCTGATCGTGAAGGTGCGCGATCTGGACGGCGTCACCTCGATCCTGGTGACGCACCAGCTCCGCGACGCCTTCAACGTGGCGCGCACGTTCGTCTGGAAGCAGGACGACGAGATCGTCTTCAACGCGATCGACGACCTGCGCATCGTGTCGGGCACCGACTTCCTGATGCTGCGCGAGGGCGACGTCGCCTTCGAAGGCTCGGCGCACGAGCTGCGCTCGGCCCGCGACCCGTACATCCGCGAGTTCTTGAGCTGAGAGGTGGAGCATGGAAAAGTCCGGTAAGGCGCTCACCTGGACCGAGCTGCGCGTTGGCGCGGTCGCGGTCGTGAGCCTGGTGATCCTGGCGGTGACGATCCTGTACGTGGGCCAGAGCGGCACGCCGTTCGCCCCTCGCTACGACATCCGCGCGCTGATGTCCGACGTCAACGGCCTGAAGCCGGGCGCGCCGGTGCGCGTGGGCGGCGTCGACGTCGGCACCGTCAGCAAGGTGGATTTCGGCGGCGCGCGCGC
>CAZVOI010000251.1:0-20273 GCA_964628275.1 uncultured Acidobacteriota bacterium
TTAGCACGCCGGGCACGGAGGCATTGTACTCCGGCGTCACGATCAGCAGGGCTTCCGCGGCCGCGATACGGCCCTTGAACCGCTGGACGGACTCCGGGAATCCCGCGGCTTCCACGTCCGCGTTGTAGAGCGGGATCAACGAAAGATCATACGTCTCGATCTCGAGCTCCGCGGGCGCGAGCTCGACCGCGGTGCGGAGCAGCGCGCGATTGTACGATCGCTGGCGCAGGCTTCCCGCAAACCCCAGCACCCGGATCGCGGGATTCACGACCCGGCTGCGCCGGCATGCCGTCGATCGAGATCGCGGAAACGACTGTGCTCTTTGTGAAAGAACATTTCGAGATCGGCGACCGGACCGTTGCGGTGTTTGGCGATGCGGATCTCGGCGACGTTCTCCTTGCCCTCGGCGCGCGCCTTCGTGGTGTCGTAGTACTCCTCGCGGTAGATGAAGAGAACAAGGTCGGCGACTTGCTCGAGCTCCCCGCTCTCTCGAAGATGCGACAGCTGCGGCCGCCGGCTGCCCGTCACCTCAACCACACGTGAGAGCTGCGAGATCGCGATGAGCGGGATGTTCAGCTCTTTGGACAGCGACTTCAGACTGCGCGCGATCTCCGAGACTTCCTGCGTCCGGTTCTCGGAGCGCTTGTAGGACTGCATCAATTGCAGGTAGTCGATGATGATCAGCCCCAGCCCGTGCTCGGCCTTCAAGCGCCGGCACTTGGCGCGCATCTCGAGCGGCGTCAACGTCGCCGAGTCGTCGATGAAGATGTGCGCGGTCGAGAGCTCGGCGTAGGCCTTCGCCAGACGGGCCCAGTCCTTCTCCTGGAGGTTTCCGGTGCGCAGCTTGTGCGCGTCGACACGGGCATCCGAGCACAGCATGCGCAGCACCAGCTGCTTGGTCGACATCTCGAGCGAGAACACGCCCACCACTTCGCCGGTGCGCTTGGTGGTGTTCTGGGCGATGTTGAGACACAGGGAGGTCTTCCCCATCGCGGGACGCGCGGCGACGATGATCAGGTCGCCCTTCTGGAGGCCGCTCGTCTTCTCGTCGAGGTCCACGAAGCCGGTCGGCAAGCCCGTGACCAGCTCCTTCGACTGCGAGAGCTGGTCGATGGTGCGGAAGCTCTCCTTGACGATCTCGCGGATCGGCTGGAAGCCCTGGCGCATCCGCTGCTCGGCGATGTCGAAGATCGACTTCTCCGCGCGGTCCAGGATCATCGCGGCGTCTTCCTCGGCCTCGTAGCACGACGACACGATGCGCGTGGAGGCGTGGATCAGGTTCCGAAGCACCGCCTTCTCTTTGATGATCCGGCTCCACTGCTCGACGTTGGTGATGCGCGGCAGCCCGTCGACCAGGCTCGCCAAGTACGCGGCTCCACCCACCGCGTCGAGCGACTGCACGCGCTGCAGCTCGTCGGCGAGCGTGACCGTGTCGATCGATTGGCTGCGCTCGGCCAGAACGCCCATCGCTTCGAAGATGCGGCGGTGCGCCTCGCGATAGAAGTCGTCGCGCGCCAAGACCTCGGCGGCGGAGTTGAAGGCCTGGTTGTCGACCAGCACCGCGCCGAGCACGGTGCGCTCGGCTTCGGCGTTGTTCGGTAGGACGCGATCGCCGCTAACGACGGATGTCGCCACGAGGGTGGCGGAAATCTACTCCTAGCCTTCCTTGCTCACCAGCAGCCTCAGGCCGGCTACCACCTCGGGGTGCAGCTTGATCTTCACCTCGTGCTCGCCGAGCTTCTTGATCGGCTCCTCGAGCTGCACCTTGCGCTTGTCGATCTCGATGCCCTTGGTCTTCAGGAATTCGCCGATGTCACCGGACGTGACCGATCCATAGAGCACGTCGTGCTCGCCGACCTTGCGCGGCGCCACGAAGCGCAACGTCGCGATGCGCTGCGCCAGCGCCTCGAACTCGGACTTCTCCTTGGCCAGCTTGGCGTCGTTGGCCTTGCGCTCTTTGGCGATCATCGCCTTGTTGGCTTCGCTGACTTCCATCGCGAGACCGCGCGGCAAGAGGAAGTTCCGGCCGTAACCCAGGGCGACCTTCACGACGTCGCCGCGGCGCCCCAGATTGCTCACGTCCTGTCTCAGGATGACTTCCATCACGTCCTCCGAAAAATGCAGCGAGCGTTCACGCCGGTTGCGGCGGATCCGCCCACTTGCGGAAATCGAACCATGTGTCGAAGAGACCCAAGAGCGAAAGGATCTGCGGCGCCCACGGGTTCGCCAGCACCAGCATCACCACCGCCATGCGCAAGAGCGGCGGGCCGGCGAGACGATGCGCGTAGTAAGCCACGACGGCAAGCCCCTGCAACGAGAAGAAGAACGCCACCAGCAGCAGCAGGTTGTAGCCCAGCGGCTGCAACGGCGGAACCGCGACGCCGACGCCAGCGAGCACGAATCCGGCGGCGAATGCGAGCGGCCAGCGCAGCGTCTCGAACTCGCCGCCGTCGAGCCAGCCTGGATCGCGCCGCACCAGATAGGCGCGCAGCAGCGCGGCGTTGGCGAGAACGATCAGCGCGCCGCCGATCAGCAGCGCGGCCGGATACACGACCTTGATGGCGTCGTGCAGGACTCGGAACTGCTCGGCGATGTCGTCGACGCGCTCCGGCGGCATGCCCGATGAGCGCATGCCTTCCAGGAACTCCTTGGAGCGGAACTGCTCGAGAGGCCGCGTCACCTCGCGGGCGATCTCGGGCCCAGAGATCAGCAATGCCAGGCTGACGACCGCGGACAGCCACAAGAACGCGGCTCGGCAACCGCGCACCAGGCCTCGGCCTCGTGCGACGCCGCCGCCGATCAGCAGGCCCGGCATCGCCGCAAGCGCCAGGAACGAGAACGCGGGCCCCGCGGAAAAAGCACCCGCCACCAGCAGCGCGGCCAGGATCGCCGCCGAGATGCCGGCGAAGAGTCCGCGCCGCAGCCGCTGCAAGCTGATCGGAAACGCCGCCAGCGAGGACAGCGGCCACAACAGCGGCGTGAGCAGCGCCACGGAGAAGAGCAGCGCCGCAGCCAAGCCGGACGAGAAGACGCTCGTGCCCGGAGCTTCGCGCTCGTGCGTTCGAGTGGAAACGCTCATGACGAGATGTCCGCCCCGACTACTCCGAAGCGAACGGCAGGAGAGCAATCGCGCGCGCGCGTTTGATCGCGAGCGTCACCTTGCGCTGGTGCTCCGCGCACGTCCCGAACATCCGACGCGGCAGGATCTTGCCCCGCTCCGGCGCGAACGGGCCAATCGTCTTGATGTCTTTGTAGTCGATGTAGTCGATCTTCTCCGCGCAGAACTTGCAGACCTTGCGGCGGCGAAAGAAGTGCCGCTTGGCCTGTTCCTTGCCTCCGCGAGCCCCCGCGGCCGGCTTGCCTCTTCCGCCGCCGCCCGAAAAGGAGCCGCCGGGGCGGGGGTTGGGATTGCTGCCCATGACTAGTAACCCTCCTCGACTGGCGGCGCGGGAGCCGTGACGCCGATGCGCGAGCGCCGCTTGGCTTCCTCGGCGGCGCGGCGCGCCTTGGAGGCCTCGGACTTGCGCAGCTCTTCGTCGACGCGCACGGTGATGAACTTGACGACACCGTCGGTGACGCGCAGGCGCCGCTCGACTTCCTTGACGAGGGCGTTGCCGCCTTCGGCCACGATCAGCACGTAGGAGCCGTCGCGGTGGCGTCCGATCGGATACGCGAGGCGCTTCTTGCCCCATTTCTCGATCTTCTGGATCTTGCCGCTTTCCTTCTCGATGTAGCCCTGGACCAGGGTGGTGAGGGCGTCAACCTCGGGCTCGCCGAGATTGGGATCGGCGATGAACAGTAACTCGTAAACACGATCGCTCACGGCTATTTGACCCTCCTCTTGGATCTGAAGCCCCTTATCGGCCCGCAGGGCCATTCGGGAGCAAGGAGCGTGGCGTGCGCCCGATGGCGCACTCTCTACGTCTTCGGCGAGATCATAGCAGACGGGTTGGCCTGGCGTCGAGGCGCCCGTTCAGGCTCTGCGAGGGCCGTTGAAGCGATTCATGGCCGCGGCCGCGCCCTCCAGACACACACACTCGACCGCGTCCGCCGCGCGGCCCACCATCTCTTGCACCACCAGCACCGATTCGGGCGGGAAGGGCGAGAGGACGTAGTCGGCCATGTCGTCGTCCGGCTCGCCCTCGCCGACGCCGAGACGGACACGCGTGAACTCGTCCGTGCCGAGTGTGTCGATCAGCGACCGGAGCCCGTTGTGGCCCCCGTGGCTGCCGCGTTCCCGAATCCGCAGCGTGTCGAGGGGCAATGCCACGTCGTCCACGACCACTACGAGGTCCGCGGGCGTGCCTCGCTCCTGCTCCAGCACGCGCTCGACAGCGACACCGCTCCGATTCATGAACGTAAGTGGCTTCACCAGCCAGCCGTCGTCGCCCGCTAGGCGGACCGGCGCGACCCAGGCCTCCCCGGTTTCGACCGGCTTGGCCGCACCGGCGCGGGCCAGCAACTCGTCGACGACCATGAACCCGACGTTGTGGCGAGTGCGTCGGTAGCGCTCGCCCGGGTTCCCCAGGCCGACGACGAAACGCGTTACTTCTTCTCCTTCTTCTCGGGCTTCTCCGGCTTCTCCTCGGCTTCGCCTTCCGCCGTGGGCTTGCCCTTCTTGACGACCTCCGGCTCCGCGGCGACCGCGCCCTCGACCGGAGCCACCTCGGCCACGACCGCGACTTCCTCGGCGCGCGGCACCACGACGTGCACGATCACGACGCCTGGATCGGTCTTCATCTTGATCTTCGGTGGCAGCGTGAGATCGGAGACGCGCAGGTGCTTGCCGAGCTCGAGCCCCGAGACGTCGAGGTCGATCCGCTCCGGGATGTCGGTGGGAAGGCACTCGATCTCGAGCTCGCGCGTCACGAAGTCGAGCACGCCACCCTGCACCTTCACGCCGACCGGAACTCCGTTCAGCTCGACGTGGACCTTGACCTCGATCAGCTTGTCGAGTGCTATCTCGTAGAAGTCGGCGTGCAGCAGCTCTCCCTTCACGGGTTCGAGCTGGAACTCCTTCAAGATCACCTTGCGCTTCTTGCTGCCTTTGATGTCGATGTCGAAGAGGGTGTTCTCTCCGGAGGCGCTGCGCAAGATGGCGACGATCTCCTTGGGCGACACCGCGACGGCGACGCCTTCCTGCTTGGCGCCGTAGACGACACCGGGGATCAGCCCCTTGGCGCGTAGACGGCGGTTCTCGTTCTTACCGGTGAGGCTGCGGCTCTCGGCCGCGACTACGATCTCAGGCATGACTTCTCGGCTCCTTACGATTGCGTTAGACGAAGAGACTCGTGACCGAGGCCTCTTCATGAATGTTACGGATGGCTTTGGAAAGCAGCTCCGCGACCGAGAGCTGCACGATCTTGGCGCAGCGCCGCTTCTCCTCGGAGAGCGGAATCGAGTCGGTGACGATCAGCTTGGACAAGGCACTCGCCTCGATGCGTTCCAGCGCCGGGCCCGACAGCACCGCGTGCGAGCTCGACGCGAGCACTTCCTTGGCGCCGTTCTCGCGCAGCGCGTCGGCGACTTTGGCCAGCGTGCCAGCGGTGTCGACCATGTCGTCGACGATCAGCGTGGTCCGGCCGGCGACTTCGCCGATCACGTGGTGGATCTCGGCGACGTTGGCCGTCTCGCGGCGTTTGTCGACGATCGCCAGCGACGCGTCGAGACGCTTGGCGTAGGCGCGCGCGCGCTCCACGCCACCAGCGTCGGGCGAGACGATCGTGAGATCGGCCAACTGCAGTTTCGCGACGTAGTCGATGATGACCGGCGCCGCGAACAAGTGGTCGACCGGCACGTCGAAGAAGCCCTGGATCTGCGCGGCATGCAGGTCCATCGTAAGCACCCGGTCGCAGCCGGCGGTCGATAGCAGGTCGGCCACCAGCTTGGCTGATATCGGCACGCGCGGCTTGTCCTTGCGGTCCTGCCGGGCGTAGCCGTAGTACGGCAAGACCGCGGTGATCCGCGAGGCGCTCGAGCGCTTGAAGGCGTCGAGCATGATCAGCAGCTCCATCAGGTTCTCATTGACGGGTGGTGCTGTCGGCTGCACCACGAACACGTCGACGCCGCGCACGTTGTCCTGGATCTGGTACCAGATCTCGCCGTCGCTGTAGCGCGCCAGATAGGCGCGGCCGATCGGCATCCCGAGGTGCCGGCTGATCGCCTCGGCGAGCGCGGGATGGGCGCTGCCCGAGAAGATGCGGAGCTCGCGGTTCATGGCGGAAAGAAACCTAGCGCCGCCAGGCCGGGCCGAGACCGAGCGCCGGTTGGCTGGGGCGGAAGGATTCGAACCTTCGAATGCGGGATTCAAAGTCCCGTGCCTTACCGCTTGGCCACGCCCCAACGAACAGCACGATCATGAAACCTGCGGCGGGACCGGCGGCGGCTCCGGCGTAGCGGCCTCGGCCGCTGCGCCTGCCGCGCCGACCTGTTGTTTGTAGACGGAGAGGACCTTGTCCTCGAGATACTGGCGCATCTTGTTGTTTAGCGGATGGGCGATGTCCTTGAACGTTCCGTCTTTGCGTTTCTTGCTCGGCATCGACACGAACAGGCCTTTCGGGCCGTTGATGATCTTGATGTCCGTCACCACGAAGTCTCCGTCGAACACGATCGACACGAAAGCCTTGAGCTTCTCATCGTCCACGGGGATGACCTTGACGTCCGTGATCTCCATGATGTCCGCTCCTTACCGGGTTACTCCCGACGCCCCCTCGCAAAGTCCTGTACTTAGAGCCCGCTCTTGATACGAAACTCGGCGGCGCTCAGCGTGCGCGCGACCTGTGCCTCGAAGCCCAAGGCTTGGAGCGCGCTCCGGGCGCGGGCAGCTTCTGACGCCTTGGCGAACAAGCCGAAGAAGGTCGAGCCGCTTCCGGTCATGCGAGCGAGTAAGGCGCCTTCCGCCACCAAGGTGTCTTTCATGCGCTTGGCGCTCTCCGCCAGATCCGGGGCCTCCACGAGGGCCGCTCGCTCGAGGTCGTTGCGAAGCACGCCGAAGCGTTCGGCGCCCTCTAAGTCGCTCGATACAAAGCTTGAAATCGTAAGACTGTTCTCCCGGGGTGTCAATTCGGCGTCCAAGCGCGCGAAAACCCTGGCGGTGAGGAGCGGCCGGCCTGGAAAGCACAGCACCACGTGGCATCGGACCTGCTCCAGGAGCGGGAACACCTCATCGCCGCGGGCGATCCCCAGGGCCGTTCCGCCGAACAGGAAGAACGGCACGTCCGCGCCGAGCCGGCGCGCCAGGAGCAGCAGGCCGTTCCGTCCCAGGCCCAGGCGCAGCAGCCGATTCAGGCCGGTCAGGACGGCGGCGGCGTTGCTGCTCCCGCCTCCTAGCCCGCCGCCTGCTGGTATCCGCTTCGTGATGTCGATGCGCACACCGGAGCGCCGACCGGATCGGCGCAGCAGCTCGGCGGCCGCTCGGAACGCCAGGTTGGTCTCGTCAACTGGCACTTCGGGATCGCTGCACGTGACCCGCACCCCACGGCCGCCGAGCGAGATCCGGACGTCGTCCTTGAGATCCAGGGTCTGAAAGATCGTGCGGAGTTCGTGAGTGCCGTCTTGCCGAAGCCCCAAGACCTCGAGGCCGAGATTGATCTTTGCGAAAGAGGCGATCCTCAGATCCTCGACCGGCCGCTTCATCGCGAGAACAGCCGCCGCGCTTCGGCCGCGTCCACGTCCCTGAAACCCGCTCGCGCGGGAGGCGCGAAGACTTCCGCACCGAGCGGCATGCCGGTCTCCGCGTCTTCGAGCTCCAGCTTCAGTCGCGTGCCGCCGGCCAGAGTCAGCTCGACGAGCACGGGCAAACGCGCTCCCCAGCGCGCTTCGAAGCTCCGGGCGCGCGTCGGAGCCACGCCCACCAGGGCGTCCATCAAATCCGCAGGCGCCAAGGCGACGCCCAGAAAATCTTCGAAGGTCGCGGCGCTAGCGGCGCCTTCGAAAGCGGCACGCTCGCCCGGGAACACCGCCGCCAGCCGGCCGGACCGGGTCACGACCACGAAGCGCACGCCGCTGGGCCCTGGAATTTCGAGGCGCAGCCGGTCCGGCCGCTGCCAGGCCACGAGCGCCCGGGTCGAAGCGCGCACGCCGTCGCCGCGCAGCCTGACGGACACCGCCGCGCTGTAGCTTTGCGCCGCGCGGGCAGCGGCGGCGACTTCGGCGGGCGGCGTTCTCGGAAGCGAGGCGCAGCCTGCCGTGGCCGCCGCCAGCATCGCGACGCGCGCGAGCGGCGCGGTCACTCCCGCGCGGTCTGCGATTCTTTGATCTTGCGCTCGACGGCCGCCCGATCCAACTCCGCGTCATCGTCCTCGCCGCCGAGCGCCTTCTTCCAGTACTCGACGGCCTCTTTCATGGCGTCGCGTTTCTTGAGGGCGTCTCCGAGGTGGTCGAGGATCACGGCGTTGGTTGCCTGCTTGGACACCGCCTTGCGCAGCGAAGCCTCGGCCTCCGAATAGCGGCCCAGGCGGTAGAACGCCCAACCGAGGCTATCGAGATACGCGCCGTTCTCGGGGTCCAAGTCGATCGCCTTCTGAATCAGTCGCAGCGCCTCCTCGACCTTGACGCCGCGGTCCGCGTTCATGTAGCCGAGATAGTTGAGCACTGGCGCCGAATCGGGCTGCAGCGAAAGCGCGTCACGAAACACCCCCTCGGCCTCGTCGAGAAGCTTTTGGCGCTCGAGCACCGCGCCGAGCTGGAACAGGATCGAAAGGCTCTTGGGCTCGAGAGCGCGCGCCAGCCTCAGGGCCTCGGCGGCTTCCTTGTACCTCTTGGCGCGCTGGTAGAAGCGTGCGGTTTGCACGAGCACCTTCGGGCTCGTGGGTGCTTCGGCCCGCAGCCCGTCGACGATCTGCAAGGCGCCCTTCATGTCGCCCTTCTCGCGCAGCACCGAGGCTTCGAGAAAGGCCAAGTCGACCTCTTTCGGAAAACGCGCCCGGCCGGCGCGGGCCTCGGACATCGCTTTGTCGAAATCCTTGGCCTGCAGGAGCGCTTCGACGCGATATCCGATCAGCTCTGAATCCGGTTCGCCGCCGACTGTCGCCGCCTTCTTGAAGGCTTCGGCCGCGTCACCCGGGCGACCGAGCTGCTGGTACGCGATGCCCAGCCGCGCCAGGAAGATGCGGTCGTTGTTCCCGGCCTCACCGGGATCCTCGCCGGCCCGATTCCGCGCCAGGATCGCCTCGAGCCCCGCTGCCGCGGTCTCGTACTCCTGACGGGCCTCGGCGATCGTCACCTTCAAGAACGCCGCGCGAATGTCCTTGGGGTCTTGGGCCAGCGCGCGGTCGGCGGCGGCGGCGGCGGCATCGAAGTCCTTCAGCTCGCGCAGCACCCTGCCCTTCAGCTCGAGGCCGTAGCGGTTCTTGGCGTCGGCGGCCAGCACCGCGTCGGCCTCGGCCAAGGCTTCCTTGAAACGGCGCGACGAGAACAGCACGTCGCCGAGTTGCAACCGCACGCGCAGGTCGGCGGGATCGATCGAGAGCGCCTTCCGGTAGTGGAGGATCGCCTGCTCGGCCTGCTGTCCCTGCGCGTAGACATCGCCGAGCTTCTGATACACACGCGACGATTCCGGCTGAAGCTCGAGCGCCCGCTTGAGCGCGGCCGCCGCCTTGTCGGCCTCACCCAGCGCCAGCTCGTGGGTCCCGAGCCGAACGAATGCCTCGAAGTTGCCCGGGTCGACGGCGACGTAGCGCTCCCAGGCCCGCACTGCTTCCTTGTGCTGTTGGAGCTGCGCGTAGATCGCGCCCAGGATCAGCAGCGAGTTGCCGTCGCCGGGATCGAGGCGCACGACCTCCTCGTATTCCGCGGCCGACTTCTTGAACGCTTCCTCGCCCAGCGAGCCGACCTGGGCTTGATAGACCTGGGCCAGCACGAGATGCGCGATCACGCTGGAGCGGTCGGCGAGGACGGCTTCGCGCGCCTCGGCCAGGGCTTCGTCGAGCTTGCCCATGTCGCGCAGTTGCTTCGCCAGCTCGGCACGGATGTCGGCGGCTCTCGGGTCCAGCTTTAGCGCCTTGCGGAACTCGCCGAGTGCCGTCTCGTTGTCGCCCTGGAGCCGGGCCTGCTCGCCCAGGCTGAAGTGATAGTAGGAGCCCGGGCGATCGGTCGACTGGGCTCCCGCGAGCGGTGCGGTTGCGGTCAGGAGGAAAGACAGGAAGGCCAGCCGATTGGCCGGCGCTCGAGTGGCAGCGACCATAGCGTCCATTGTGCCAGAGGAAGAGGCGTGGACAAAGACGGGGCGCGCACGGGCGCGCCCCGTCTCGACGACCGTGGCCCTCAGGCCGCGCGCTTGCGCGCCTGGTACTCCTCGACGATCCAGGCCTTCACGCGCCGCGAGTCGCTGAGCGAGCCGTCGCTCGAGCGTAGAAAATCGAAGTACTTGCGGTCGCTACCGGCGCCGAACGCGCGCGCCGGGAACGTCACGTAGGTCTCGCCATCGGCGCCCCGCCACAGCGAGATCCCGACGAGTTTCATGCCCGCGAGCGGGCCCTCGGTCTCGAACATCAGCTCGGCCTCGCACAAGAGCCGCTCCGGCCCGTTGTCCCTGTCCACGAACTCGATACGCATTTCGCTCTCCTCCCTCAGTGCGTCAGGTTTCACAGCATTCGCGAACGGGGAGAGCGCCCGCGAACAGCAGCGTACGGTGTTGCTGCGCCAGCCCAGGTCCAAAGCGTTGCCGGCGAACCAGACCCCTGCCTTAAGCTTCGCGGTGCGTGTCTTGCCGCGAATCCCCGCCGGCGCCGCCCAGCGCTTGAAGCTGGAGCGAGCACAACTGGCCCTGCTGGCCGCGATCGCGGCCAGCAGCAGCGTTTCGATCTTCGCGGCCCAGGTCCTGCTGGCGATCGCGCTGGCCCTTTTCGGCGTGCGCCTGGCGCGCGGCCAGACCCGTTTCCAGAGGCTGCCGATCGACGCGCCGGTGCTGACTTTCTGCGTCTGGACGCTGCTCTCGGCCTCGTTCTCGCCCAACCCGGTCGCGTCGCACGAGAACGCCAAGAAGCTGGTGCTGTTCACGATCACGTACCTCGCCGCTTCCAGCATGCGGGCGCGCGAGGACCGCGAGCGTGTGCTCGACGCGGTCCTGCTGGGCGGCCTGAGCGCGGCCGGATTCGCTCTGTTGCAGTTCTACTTCCTCGGCTTCGACACGATCGACAACCGGCCCCGAGGTTTCCTGGGCCACTACATGACCGCGTCGGGCCTGGCGATGGGCATTCTGGTGCTGGGCGTCGCGCGCCTCGCCGTGACGAGCGAACCGCTCCGCCGACCGGGCTCGAAGGACATGGGAGCGCTGGCGGTGATTGCCGCGCTCCTGGCCGCCCTCACGCTCAGCAAGCGGGCGTCGCTGTTCCCGCTCGAGGGCGAGCGCCTGTTCGTCCTGGGTTTGGCCGCGGCGGCGGCCATGCTGGCGCTCGTCCGAAACGGCTGGCCGGGACCGAGCGCGCGCGCCGCCCTGGGCACGGCGACTTGCTGCCTGTGCGCCTGGTCGCTGGTCCTTTCGAGAACCCGGAATGCCTGGCTGGGAACGCTCGCCGGCCTGGCCACGATCGCGGCGCTGCGCGCACCGCGCACGCTGCTGCTGCTGCCGGCCGGGCTCGGCGCGCTCCTGATCCTTCGCCCCCCACAGCTGATCGATCGGCTGACGCTGCGCGACGCGAGCAGCGTCGACCGCTTCTACATGTGGCAAGCCGGGATCGACATGGTTCTGGACAAGCCCGTCTTCGGCCAGGGACCCGGGATGGTCCCGCTCCTGTACGCGCGCTACAAGTGGCCCGAGGCCCCCAACCCGGCAGCGCCTCACCTCCACGATAACTTCATCCAGATCGCCGCCGAACGCGGTCTGCCGTGTCTCGGGTTCTACATGTGGCTGCTGTTCGTGTTGCTGCGCGACGCGTGGCGCGCCGCCCGCGATGCGCTGAGCAACGAGGCGCGCGAGCGAGGCGTCCCGGCGCTGGCAGTGATCGTGGCGGTGATCGTGGCGGGAGCCTTCGAGTACAATTTTGGCGACTCCGAAGTGCTGATGTTCACGCTGCTCGTGTCAGTGCTTCCCTACTCGCATCCGCATCTCGAGGAAGCGGCGTGCGCTTGAAGATCTCGCGGGCGCGCGTGCTGCTCAAGGCGATGCGCGGCCGCCGCGTGATCGTGGTCGGCGACGTGATGCTCGACGCCTTCTTGTGGGGCAAGGTCGCGCGCATCTCGCCAGAGGCGCCCGTCCCGGTCGTCGAGATCCAGAGAGAAACGTTCCACGCCGGCGGCGCGGCCAACGTCGCCGCCAACGTGCGCTCGCTGGGTGGCAGCGTCACGCTCGCCGGCGTCGTGGGCCAGGACGCGGCGGGCGAGCGGCTGCGAGAGGAGCTACAGGCCGCCGGCATCGACGCGTCATTGGCGGCCTCGGACAGCGGACGTCCCACGACTCTGAAGACACGGATCCTGGCGCACCACCAGCAAGTCGTTCGGGCGGATCGCGAGGAAGCCACCGAGATTCCGCGCGGGCTCGAAGCCGATCTGCTGAAGCGGATCGCCAAGGACGTTGGCGACGCAGCGGCGCTCGTGGTGTCCGACTACCACAAGGGTGTGGTGACGCGGCGGGTGATGCGCGCGCTCGCCTCCGCCGCGCGGCGTTCCAAGCTGCCGCTGCTCGTGGATCCTAAGGTCCCCCACTTCGCGCTCTACCGGGGCGTCTCGCTGGTCACGCCGAACCAGCTCGAGGCCGAGCAAGCGACGGGGGTCCGGATCCGCGGCCAGCGTGACGTCGAAGCGGCCGGCGCGCGCATCCTGAGTCGGCTCGCTTGCGGTGCGGTCTTGATCACGCGTGGCGAGCACGGCATGAGCCTGTTCGAGCGCGGCTCGCGGCCCGCGCACCTGCCCGCCGCGGCCCGCGAGGTGTTCGACGTGACCGGAGCCGGCGACACCGTGATCGCGACGCTGGCGCTCGCGGTGGCGGCGGGCGCGACGCTCTTCGAAGCGGCCTCTCTCGCGAACCTGGCCGCAGGCGTCGTTGTCGCGAAGCTCGGCACCGCCACTGCATCGCCGGACGAGGTCCTTTCGGCTCTGGACGCCAAGCGCTGAGGGTCGGGATCGCCGGAGCCGGACCGGCTGGCGCGCTGCTCGCCCACCGGCTCGCGGAAGGCGGCGCTGACGTCACTCTGTTCGACGCCTCGCACCCCCGCGAGAAGCCGTGCGGCGGCGGCGTGACCGGAAAGGCGCTCGCAATCCTGCCATCTGCTCCCGCTGACGACCCGCTACCGGCCCGCTGGGTCGGGGCCTGCCGCTTCGAATCGGGCGCTGAGGCGCTGACGCTGTGCCTCGATCGACCGGTCGCGATCGCCGCGCGGCGCGACCTGGACGCTTGGCTGCTGCGGCGAGCCTGCGCTTCCGGCGCCCGTCATGTGAGCCAGCGCGTGGTGTGGGCGCGCGACTCGGAGCCGCCAGCGCTGGGTACGGCCGACGGCGTCGAGCACGCCTTCGACGTGGTGGTGGGAGCTGACGGCGCGGGCAGCCTGGTGCGAAGGACGTTCCTGGGACCAACCCCGCCCGAGCGTCTCACGATCGCCGCTGGCTGGTTCGCCGGCGGCGAAGCGCCGATGACCGTGCGCTTCATGCCCGGCTTGGCGGGTTATCTCTGGCTCTTCCCGAGGCTGGACCACGTCGGCGTCGGTGTGTGCGCGCCGCTCCGAGCCGCGCCCACCCGCGCGTTGCTCGATAGGCTGGAGCGCGAGGTCGCCGCAGCCTGGCCCCAGCTCCGGCCGGGCGGAGGGCGCCGCTACGCGCACACGATCCCCTCGCCCTCGACCGACCCCCGATCGATCCTGGAGATCGCCGGCGAGCGCTGGGCGCTGGTGGGCGACGCCGCGGCGCTCGCCGACCCGATCACGGGCGAGGGCATCTTCTATGCGTTGCGCTCGGCCCAGATCCTCGCGGAGACGTTGCTCGAGGACGGGAACGCGGCGCGCTACCCGGCTCGGGTCCTCGAAGACTTCGGCCGCGATCTGTTGAAAGCCGCCGCGCTCCACCCTCGCTTCTACGCTGGCGGCTTCACCCCGCGCATGCTGCGCTTCGCCTCGCGAAGCGCGGCGATCCGCCGCGTGCTCGGCGACCTCGTCCTCGGAGAACAGGGCTACCTGGGCTTGAAGCGGCGGCTGGTTCGAACGCTCCCAGCGTTCCTTTGGCAGGCGGCGACCCAGCGGCGATTCAGTGCTTGAAGTGCCGCACGCCGGTGAACACCATCGCCAGCTTGTGCTCGTTGGCGGCCGCGATCACCTCTTCGTCCTTGACGGATCCGCCGGGTTGAATCACCGCGGTCGCGCCGGTCTTGGCGATCGCGTCGATGCCGTCGCGGAACGGGAAGAAGGCGTCGGAGGCGGCGACCGTGCCGGTCAAGGGCAACTGCGCCTTCAGCGCCGCGAAGCGGGCCGCGTCGACACGGCTCATCTGTCCCGCGCCGACGCCGACGGTTTGCTGCGCGTTCGCGAACACGATCGCATTGGACTTGACGTGCTTGGCCACCGTCCACGCGAACAGCAGCGCCTGCCACTCGTCATCGCTAGGCTTTCGGCGTGTGACGATCTCGCACGCTTTCGCCTCGAGCCGGTGCAAGTCCCACTCCTGCGCCAGCAGACCGCCCATCACGCGGCGCAGGTCGTAGCCCTGCACCCGGTGGATGCCGGTCGTGTCCATGTCCATCACGCGCACGTTCTTCTTGGCGCCGAGCGCTTCCTTGGCGGGCGCATCGAAGCCGGGCGCGATCAACGCTTCGACGAAGACCGAGGCCAGCTTCTCGGCAACGGGCGCGTCGAGCTTCCGGTTGAACGCAATGATGCCGCCGAAGGCCGAAACCGGATCGCAGGCCCATGCGCGGTCGAGGGCCTCGAGCGCTGAAGCGCCGATCCCGACGCCGCAGGGGTTCGTGTGCTTCACGATCACGCAAGCCGGCTCCTGGATCTCGGTCGCCAGCCGCCAGGCCGCGTCGAGATCCAGGATGTTGTTGAACGAGAGCTCCTTGCCCTGCAGCTTGCGAGCGGCCGCGACCGAATACAGCGTCGAGCCCAGGTCGCTGTAGAACGCCGCACGCTGGTGCGGGTTCTCGCCGTAGCGCAGGTCGTGCGCCTTCTCGAAGGACAGGCTCAGCCGGTACGGGAACACGTCGTCGGCTTCTGCCGGCGCGTAGCGCCCGTCCTTGGTTTCGATCTGGGCCAGATACCCTGCGATGGCGGCTTCGTAGCGAGCGCTGTGGCGGAAGGCCTTCTGGGCGAAGTAGAGGCGCGTGGCGGCGTCGATGCCGCCCTGCTGGTCGAGCTGCTCGAGCAACAAGGTGTAGTCGGCAGGGTCGACCACGACTGCGACGTCCTTGAAGTTCTTGCCGGCCGCGCGCAACATCGAAGGCCCGCCCACGTCGATGTTCTCGATCGCGTCCTCGAATGCCGCACCCTTGGCGACCTTGTCTTCGAAGGGGTAGAGGTTCACGACCACGACGTCGATCGGGGCGATGGCGTGCTCGTCCAGCGTCTTCATGTGCCGGGGCGTCTCCCGCCGCGCCAGGATGCCGGCGTGGAGCCTGGGGTGGAGCGTCTTCACGCGCCCGTCGAGGATCTCCGGGAAGCCCGTCACGTCGGCGACGGCGCTGACCGGGACTCCGGCCTTCGCCAGCTCGTCGGCGGTGCCACCGGTCGAGACGATCTCAAAGCCACGCGCGACGAGCCCCTTGGCGAGCAGTGCCACGCCTTCCTTGCGATACACCGAGATCAGGGCGCGGCGCGCCGTCATGGGTTGACTCCGTTCGGCGGTGGCAGAGCGCCGGGCAATACGGCCTTGGGCGATGGCATACGCGTGAGGTCGCCGCCGGCCTCGCGCCACAGCGCGAGCCACGTCACCGCGATCGCGTTGACGGCGCGCGAGTAGGCGATCGAGCCGACGCCGAACACAGGGTTCCGGAAGTCGAGCGTACGCGAGTCCACCAGCCGGCCCTGCCGCCAGAGCTCCTCCCTGATGACGTGGGATTGGGCGCGGCTGTGCGAAAGCACCGCCTGCCAATACGCCGGCAGGTCCGCCGCCTTCATCTGGAGAGCCACACGGTCCTCCAGCACGACCGGGATCTTGCCGAGGTTGCGCTCCACGAAAGCGTAGTACTCCCGGGCCACGCCGGGCGGAAACCCGGACGGACCGATCGACAGCGCCGGATCCGAGAGATCCACGGGAATCCGGTACGTCGCGCCCAGCATCACCAGCGCCTCGCTGATGCGCTTCTCCTGGACCAGCGGGAAGAAGGCGCGCGTGTGGCTCTGCGCGGCATCCAGCGTGTCGGGGCGCAGCCTGCCGGAGTTCAAGTCGAGCGCCAACGCGCGTTGCAGCTCCGGCGGAAACTTCGGCCCCTCCGCGAAGATCGCCGCTTCGCGCTCACCGATCAGCCGGTTGAGCGATTTCGGCAAGAGCCGCCGCGCGTCGCGCGCCAGCGACTGCATCAGGCTGACGGGCCACGCCGCGGCGGATGGCGCCGCCACCCACCCAAACGCCAGGAGCAGCGCGATGCCGCGGTTTGTCATTTGACCGGCTTGGCCTTCAGGCTGACCTTGCCGTCTTTGGTCTCGAGCCGGAAATCCACAGCCTGCGTGCCCTTGGTCGCGAGGATGCGTGAGGCCTGCAGCTCGATCAGCTTCTGGAAGTTGTCGAACTTGACGTTGGCCGACTCGCCGGTGGCGCGGCGCGCCTCCAGAAACTGTTCGTACAGCGAGCGCACCTGGGCCTGATCGCGCACGGGGTCCTGGAGCCGGTACTCGACTTGCGGTCGCGGGCGTGGAGCGGACGCGGGCGGTCGCGAAAGCTCGGCCAGCAAGTCTTCGAGCGGCGAAGCATCGCCGGCGTCTGACGGCGGCGCGTCGAACCCGGGCGGCGCCGCGGGATGCGACCCCGGCCGGCGCGGCCCCGGGGCCCTACGCCCTTCCTCCATCTGGCGCAGCCGTTTCGACCACAGCTCGTTGAAGGTGGCGTAGCGCGCGGTCAACGTCGATAGCCGGAAGCGCAGCGTGCTGTTGCGGATCTCGACGCCGGCATACGTGCGGATCAGGCGTTCGAGCCGCGTCTTGGCGTCGGTTGGGGGGCGCTTCTCGAGCCCGCTGAAGAACTTCTCCCACTCGATCTGCAGCTCGCGGGTCGAACGCTCGATCTGCACCAAGTCTTCTTCGATGGCCAAGTCTAGGCGTCCTCTTTCAAGAAGATCCAGTACAACGGGAGCCACAGCTCGCGCGCGTAGGGGACATTCTTCCCGTCCAGCGTGACCTCGGTGCCGCTGATCGGCCCGACGATCGCGTACAGCTCGCGCATCAGGCCGGCGTCCTTCGCGTCGAAGGCGGCGTGATGCTGCAGCAGCTCTCCGGTGCGCGTCTCCCGATAGACGGTCGAGCGTTTCGCGAGATCCAGCGCCCGCGGGTAGTTGGGTCCGACAAAGGCGTCGAAGCGTACGCCCATCCGCAGCGGCCGGGGGCGGCTCCCGGGATATAGCAAGTCGGCCATTGCGTCGGACAGGTGGCCGGTGTCGCGCTCCTGCTTGGGGACGACACGCGGCAGCCGGTCGGCGAAGTTCTTGGCGCGCTCCCGGCTCACGGCTACTTTATATCCCAACTTGACGAGCCGGCGATCTTTGCGGAAGGTTCTCTTGTCTTGAGCGATCCCCGACGCGGCCTGCCCTCGGTCGACCAGGTGCTGCAGGACCCCGACGTGCGCGGGCTGGTGCAGAGCCGCGGGCGGCCGGTGGTGGTTCGCGCGATCCGCGCGGCTCTCGACGAGCGCCGAGCCGCGACCGGGCAAAGCGAGGCGCCCCGAGGCCCGCTGCTCGCCGATCTGCGCCGGCAGCTGGAGAAGCTCGCGCCCTCGCTGGTGCCCGTGATCAACGCCACCGGTGTCGTCATCCACACCAACCTGGGACGAGCACCGCTTTCGGCCGCCGCCGCGGACCGGGTGGCGACAATCGCCACCGGCTACTCGAACCTGGAGTTCGACCTCGCGCGCGGCGAGCGCGGCGACCGCGAGGTTCACGCCGAGACGCGGCTTCGCAGGCTGCTCGGCGCCGAAGCCACGCTGGTGGTGAACAACAACGCGGCCGCGGTCCTGCTCGCGGTCAACACGTTCGCGGAGGGCCGCGAGGCGATCGTCAGCCGCGGCGAGCTGGTCGAGATCGGCGGCTCGTTCCGGATTCCGGACGTGCTGCAGAAAGGCGGCGCACGGCTGGTCGAGGTCGGCACCACGAATCGGACTCGGCTGGCCGACTTCAAACAGGCGATCACGCCCGCGACAGGCCTGCTGCTGAAGGTGCATCCGAGCAACTTCCGAGTCGTGGGATTCACAGAGGAGACGCCGCTCAGCGAGCTGGTGGCGCTCGCCAGCGAGAGCCAGGTGCCACTGGTCGAGGACCTGGGCAGCGGCCTGATCGACGCGCTGGGCGCCTTGTCAGGCGAGCCGATCGTCGCCGAGCGGCTGCGCGCAGGCGTCGACGTGGTGACGTTCAGCGGCGACAAGCTGATGGGCGGCCCCCAGGCGGGCCTGGCCGCGGGGCGGCGCGATGCCATCGACCGGATGCGGAGGAACCCGCTGTATCGCGCGCTGCGTGTCGACAAGATGACGCTGGCGGCCCTCGACGCCGTGCTCGCCGAATACGAGACCGGCCGCGCGCAGACGACGCTGCCGGTGCCGCGGATGCTGTCGCTCGACGAGGCGGCGCTGCGGCCGCGCGCGATTGCGCTTGCCCAGGCGATCGCCGCCGAAGGAGACTTGCAGGCTGTGGTGATCTCGGGTTTCTCGGCCGTCGGCGGAGGCGCGGCGCCGACGATCGCGCTGCCCTCGCCGCTGGTGGCGGTCTCCTCGCAAGTGCACTCTCCTGACGCGCTCCAGGCGCGGCTCCGGGCCGGATCGCCGCCCGTGATCGCGCGCGTCTCGGACGGCAAGCTGCTTTTGGATCTGCGCACGGTGTTCGAGGAGCAGGACGAAGCGCTGCGGACCGCTCTGCGCGCCGCCCAAGCCGACGAAGCGCCTCGATGAGACGCCGCACCGCGCTGGCCGCCCTGGCGCTGCCCTTCTGGCCGCGCCGCCTCAACGCACAAGAGGTGACGCAGCGCTTCGGGGGGCTGACCGTCGCGGTCGAGACCACGTTCGCGCAACCCGGCGGTATCGCGGTCGTCCGCTTTCGCTCGCGCTGGTTCGCCTCGACCTACGCGATCTTCGAAGGGCGCCGCGCCCCGGTGTTCGCGGCCGCGGGCGGTCCGCGGGCGCTCGTGCCCATTCCGGTGGCGACACCGCCCGGCTCGGGCCTCCTGGGCATCGAGCTCTACGCGAGGAACGGGGTCCAGCGCCTGCGCATGGATTTCCCGATCGGCGAGCGCAGCTTCGGCGGGCGGGCGCAGATACTCCCCGACGAGAAGCGCGCCTTGTTGAACCAGCCGAACCCCTGGCGCGACGGGCGGCGGCTGATGCAGGCCCTCCGCACATTTACGAACGAGGCGCGATGGAGGGGGCCGATCCAACCGCCGGTCGTCTCGTCGGCTATCGAGACCTTCGGCGAGCACGAGAGCTACGGTGGCCCGCCGGTGTTGACGATGATGGACGGCGGCTCGGGCGACCAGAATCGCGGCCTCGACTATCCCCTGGCCGCCGGAACCATGATCCAGGCGCCGGCGGCCGGCACGGTGGTGATGGCCGAGCCGTTGCTACTGACCGGCAACACCGTGGTGATCGACCACGGGCAAGGCCTGGTCAGCCGCTACTGCCACCTGAGCGCCATCGATGTCCGGCCGAACGACCGCGTCGACGCGCGCTCACGCCTCGGGCTCGCCGGCGACACGGGGCTGGCGCTCTTCCCTCAGGTTCATTGGAGCGTGTATCTCCACGGTATCCCGGTCGATCCGAGCGTGGTGGTGAAGGCGATCGCGTAATCGATACCCAAAATCGCTCCGTGGAGTGGGCGATCGTGTTGACACTTCTGTTCTCGAATATGTATGCTGATTCAGCTACAGAATGGGCTACGGGACCATTCGGATCGGCGACGGCGCGCACGGCACCCTGCGCGAGCTTGCGCACGCCGAGGGGACATCCATGCAGGCGCTGCTCGACGAGGCCGTCGAGATGCTGCGTCGCCGGCGGTTTCTCGAGCGGGTCAACGCGGCCTACGCGACGCTGCGCGGGAATGCGAGAGCCTGGGCGGAGGTCGAGCAGGAGCGCCGGGAATGGGACGGCGCGCTGCTCGACGGCCTGGAGGTCCACGAGCCGCGAGAACGCTACGGCGCCCAAGCTAGGCCGCTCGGAAGGCG